>PKWH01000200.1:0-25689 GCA_003131985.1 Acidobacteriota bacterium
TGACTAAGAAACATTCCTATTTCTCCGAAGTGCTGGACGGAATTGACGCCAGAACTTTCACGTTCAAGTAACGAACCAGCTCATCGGGCGTGCGAAAAGACGGGTCCATGCGGTCAACTGCATACGCGGCTCCGACGCTCACGATTCCCGCAGTGAAAAATCCGCCAACAAACAGCCAAAGGATATTCAGCGCCGGTAGCGCCGGTACGGTGGCCATTTCGGCGATGGTCACGTTCACAATTCGTTTGCTGTCTAACGCGTCGGAAATTCGGGCTTCTTCGCGTTTGCGAAGATAGAGAAGATAATTGTCTTCTCCAATTTTCACATTTCGCGCCAGATCGTCCTGATGCCTGCCTTTTTCATCAAGGTTTTTTGCGATCTCTTGATAGAGGCGTACCACTCCGACGATCGCGCCGGCTTGTGCCTCGAAAGCTTTGCGATCCGTTTCGGCGCGAACCACTTCTGTTGCCATCCAGTCCTGCGCAGGCAGACGGTCGGTTGTAACCTGCTGGGTAGGCGACGATTCCGCGTGATTAATCGCCTTCTCTGTATCCGCGATTTGAGATTCCAATTCCAGCACTGGTTGGTATGTTGGGGCGTACTTGGTCAGCATGTCGCTACGTTTCAATTCGAGATTGAGAAGCGTGGTTTCTAGCGTCGCCATTAACTGGGCGTTATCCGTTTTTGTTATTTGTGTAGTCTGACGGGATGGCGTATTGGATGTTTGTTCCTTTAAAGCCAGGGCGCGCTGATTCGCTTCGTGAGCGTTGGCCCTAGATTGATGCAATTCGGCTTGGAATTGGCTGAGCTGCTGAAGCACAAGCTGTTTTTGTGCGGCTGCGGAAACGATGCCTTCCGTGCCGTCGAAATCGGATAATTGGGTTTCAGCCGCTGCAAGCTCGCCACGATAACGTTCTGCCTCCTGATTGAAGAAGGGAAAGGTTCCGGGAGGGCGATGCACAGCCGCGTGTTTCTCTTGGAACAAGTTTCCAAGGTCTTGGAGAACACGCGCAGCCAGCTCAGGATCGCTCGACGAGTACAGCACGCGGATTAGTCTTGTTTTCTTTAGAGGGTCAACGACCAGAGTGTCTTGAAGCGCCTGCACGGAGCGTGCAAGCTCCGTTTGAGGCGAAGCCGGGGTCCGCCACACCGCGTTTTCGAACCGGTCAAAAGCTCTTTTCCAGCGCGATTCATCTCGCGATTCCAGGCCGCTTGCCAAGACGACTTTCTCCAGCAGGTCGCGGCTCTTCAGCAATTCAACTTCGGAGTTCAGATCTTCTTCGCTAACCGCCGAAACGGCAGTCGATGCTCGCTGTATGTATGCATCGGAGGTGATGACCGGATCTACGCGGTCCTGATTTACCAGGATTTTCATTTCCGCTTCGTATCTCGGCGGCAGAAGAAGCGCTGACAGAACCGCGCCGGCAAAAATACCGATAAAAATCATTGTCGCCAGACGCCGCTGCCGGAAGACTGGCGTGAGCACGTCCCGAAGCGTAAGGCTCAAATGCTCGAGAGCACCGTTTCGCCGGATTGCGAGATCATCCGTGTTTTTTTGTTCTGGTCTCACGCGGTTTCACTAATATGAGTAATAGCCGCCGAACGAAGAGTTCGGAATAAATTTCTTGATCTTCGAAATCAAATTTTGCGGAACGAATAGCATGTCCCCCGGCCGAATTTCCACGTCTTCGCGCACGTCGTGGCCTTGAAGAATGTGTTTGAGGTCAAGAGTCTGCACTTCCAGCCAGTTATTGTTTACGCGGCGAAAGAGAAGAACCTGCGAGTGTTTGGCTGATTCGTTGAACCCGCCGGCCATAGCCACGGCTTCCGTTGCCGTGGTGTAACCACGCAAATCAAATTTGCCGGGCTTGGACACTTGGCCGCCTACGATGAAGTAGGGTTTATTGAAATCTTTCAACTCGATCGTGAGCAGGGGATCGTGGAGTATTTTAGAATAAGCCGCTTGCACAGCTATCACGGACTCCTTCGTTGTTAGTCCTTCCAGGTGCACGTCACCCGCGCCGGCGAGGCTGACGAAACCGTCGGGTTGGACGTTAACTGTCTGATCGAATTCTGGGGTGAGAGGAAAAGTGAGCGTGATAGCGTCGCTCGCGCACAGACGGTAACGCGCGTTACGTTGTTGCAAGACAGGATCATCGGCATCGTGAGTGTTACCGGAAGGTCGCTCTTGCAGATTGGCCTTGGCGGGGCCAACGGGGGGGCCGTTGGCCGCCATGGCGTTCACCTGGGCCGGGGAAATCGGCGCGCAGGTTAGGATGGCGAAGACAAGAAGTCCCGTGAAAATAGCCCAAGTGTTTCTCTCGCCCACGCGTAAGCTCCCGAGAATCCTGATTCGAAAAACAGCGCCTATTACGAAATATGTTTCGTGGCCTAAGTATTTCTCACACGGGACAGACTTCGTAACCCTGTACGCGTAACGCCACGGATCGTTGAATCAACTCTACGGAAACGACAAGACTGCAATCCGAATTTCGTCCGACGAGGATGCCCACCAGTCCGTCGAGCGCGCCGCCGCGAACTCGTACCTTGGTTCCAATAGTCACAAAGGGACACGGTGAGATGCCCATAGGGCGCGCTGCGAGCAATTGAATGTCTTCGATTTCACGATCGGGAATAGTCAGGGGCTTACCAAGACCGTTCACGAAATTTAGGACGCCAGCGCTGCGTAAGACTAAAGATCTGATCTCTGCACTCACGGTAGCGCGAAGGAACGTGTAGCCAGTAAAGAGAGGTAGTTTGATCTCCTTGCGACGGTCACTCCAGTTTCGGACTTCGGGGTAAAGGGGGAGAAACGTCTCTAGGCCGTGAGCGCGGAGCTGGGCGTCCACAGTTCTCTCGGAACGGCCGCGGGTTCGAATCGCATACCATCGTGGCGTTTCCATTTTGGCCGTTGACGGTACGGTTTCGACGACCCGATCTGTTGGAGGTGATTGTGCCGGCAGCGTGTTATTCATTCCTCTTGGCGGCTCCTCGGATTCGGTGATTTCTTTTTGTGGATCATTCACGCGTTCGCCGGCATAAAAATTCAGTCGCGATTCAACCCTGCGAAACCGGCCCGTTTGCTGAACTCAAACGTCATCGCTTCCACTTCAAATTATTGTCAAGGCGCAACGTACGCTTCGGTGCAGAATCGGACAAGAGGCGTAACGTCTCAGCTCGATGTGACCGATTGTTTAGCTAGCTAGGGGTTTGAATCAGAAGGATATCGCGAGCGAATCTGGAATGGCGCTCTCCCGAGGCTGCCTCACGAGTGGAGATTCTTAGCTCATACTCTTCGGGTACGTTTGTACCTAGAGGTGAGAAACGAACATCTCCACTTGCCGTGGCTCCGGAAGCACAGCATGCCGGAGCCTTAGGGAATGCGTTAGAAGGAAGTTTAGAAGATCTTCGAATCTAAATGCTTTCATTGCATCGCAATGAAGGAATTCCCAATTTGGGAAAAATGTTCAATTGGCATACTTACAGGTTTTGGAAGGGGTAAGCGGACACACTTAGCTACGACTGGGCGTGTCTAGGATCAGCGAATTCCAGAATAGCGAAATTTGCCGGAAACTTAGACTAAGTCATTTCACAATCCTGCGTTTCGATTCGAATGATATTATTTGGTTAATTGTTCACTTTGTTCTTGAAACCCAGCCGCCAATTTGCCTACAATGCGCTCACCCTTCCAGACTCGCAGACGCAAAGGACTAGAATGCAGAATGCGCTGGAGTCTTGCAGTAGCAGCAGCAGTGTAAGCGTTCTCGTAGCAGAAGCGAACGAGATGAGCTGTCAGCTGGTCGAAACTGCTCTTCGGCCAAGGCGGTATCGCGTCAGCGTGGTTGGCAGCGCGATCGATTCTTCCGGGGCAGTCAGCCTTCTGAAGGAGCGGGCGCCGGACGTTGCGGTCATCAGTTCACAACTGCGCGAAGGCCCGCTCGAAGGCTTTCGCGTGGTTCGCGAACTACGTAGCCTCCAATCTCGCACGCGAGCCGTCATGCTCCTCGATACGCGCGAACGCGATCTTGTGATCGACGCGTTCCGTTGCGGTGCTCATGGCATCGTCTTTCGCGACGAACCTCTCGAAACCCTCGGAAAATGCATCCATGCGGTCCATCAAGGACAGGTGTGGGCAAATAGCCAGCAGCTGGGCTACGTTCTTGAAGCGCTCAGCTTGACGATGCCCATGCGCTTGCAAGACGCTCGCGGAATGGATCTGCTTTCGAAACGCGAAGAATCGGTAGTGCGCCAGGTGGCAGAAGGGATGACAAACCGGGAGATTTCGGCCCATCTCAAACTGAGTGAACACACCGTGCGCAACTATCTTTTTCGCATCTTCGACAAGTTGGGCGTTTCGACCCGCGTGGAGTTGGTCCTCTACTGCTTGCAGGAAAGGCACAACGGTTCCAGTTAGCTTTCGAGCAATGCGCGGTTAGACCGCCGGATTTCGACCCCGCTTGCGTCGATCGCGGCCCGGATTCGGTCCGAAGCTAGAACAGGAACTTCGCTGCGACCTGCAAAATGCGCGGCGGATTGGCCGATGTGACAAAACCAAACTGACTTGAGTTAAACAGCCCTGTCGGATTGTTGAATTGGGCATGATTCCAGACGTTGAACGCCTCGAAGCGGAGTTCCAAGCTCTTCGATTCGGTGACTTTGGTTGATTTCAGCAGGGCCAAATCCCAGTTGTTTAGGCCGGGCCCGTGGAAGAATCGCCGAGAAGAATTTCCGAACGAGCCGAGCGGTTCGGCGCTGAAGAGGCTTGTGTTGAAGTAAGCCTGCCCGGATCGCGGATTCGTATCGTTCAAGATTTTCCCGGGCGTGAAGTTCGGTAGATCAACGGGCGCTTCGGTGGTGGCCGTACCAGTGAGCGAATTGTCGTCGTTTTCGGCGATCACCACGGGTAGACCGGTAGCAAATGTTGTGATTCCAGAAACAGACCACCCGCCGGCGATTATCTCGGCCCAACCCGAGGTGACACCAAAGGGACGATCAAACGGCAGTTGAACCTCATAGCTGCCTACGAAGTTATGCGTGACGTCGAAGATGCACAGCGCCAGACTTTCCTTTGGGTTGAAGGGATTGACGCCTTCCTGCAGGCCCGAGGCATCGTCTATGCATTTGCTATACGTGTAGCCAATAAGGAAATTCGCGAGTTTCGTCTGGTGACGTAAGCTCAGTTGCAACGAGTTGTAGGAGGACTGCGCGATGGTGGCCTCAAACGGATTGTTCCCAAAATTTGGGCCTAGGACGGAGTACGTGGTATTCACAACGCATTGAGCCGGGCCTTGCGTACCGCACTGGCTCGCCGGGATGAACTCCAAATTTGGTGTGGTGGCCGAAGGATAGTTGACTCCAGGAGGTAGCACGAAGCCCCCGATGTTAGTAGTCGGATTTACCCTGGTGCCCTCGGCGAATGGTCCACAGGCAGGAGTTGCGCCCACAGCGGCTAACTGGAGGCAGAGCTGCTGGTTTGCAGGATTGGCTTCGCGTTCAGTGATTAATTTGTGTCCCTGCGTCCCGACGTAACTGGCGCTTAGGACTGTGTTGGAGCCGAATTGACGCTGCAAGGAAAATTCGTAGTCTTCGGAGTATGGCGTAACGTTGTTATGTTCGTACGCCAGTGCACCGGAGATCGGCTCGACGCCTTCCCAGTTGAAGGTCGTATCGGGATTCTTCGCGCTGACGCCCTTCGGCGGAAAGATGAATGGGAATCGTTGTCCTTCATTATTACCTGTGGCGCGATCAATATAAGGTGTCTCGAAGATCGGCGGCACTGGGCTGACGTAAAAAAGCCCGTAGGGAGGGTCGCCAATCTCCTGGAACTGTGTGAGGTCCTCTACCGAGGTGTAAAAGATACCGTAGCCCATACGAATGCTGGTCTTGCCGGGCCCACCAGTAAGTTTAGCTAAGAACCCCGAGTCAAAGCTCGGCGAGTAGGCCAGCCCCAAACGGGGCGAAAAGTTGTGATATTGCGTGGGAGCGAGTGTTCGCGGAACGCCGGGATCGCCTGGAACTACCCATCCTATGGGAGCACCAGGGAATACGACGGATTGCTCACCTGGGATCAAGGTTTCAATTTTATTGCCCGCGTCGTACCACGGCTGAATCATGTCCCAACGGAGTCCGTAGTTCAGCGTTAGATCGGGTCTGATACGCCAGCTATCCTGCACGTACAAGCCAGCATACTTGGTTCGCGAATCGAGGATCTGCTTGCTGGCCTGAATAAAGCTGTCAGGCGCGCCGATCAGAAAGTCGGCAAAGTCGAGGCCGGTCTCGCCACCGGCGAACGTAAAGGATCCGTTTTCGCCGAAGAAGTTTCTGTCATTAATCTGATCGTAGTGGAATTGGCCGCCGACCTTGATGCTGTGCGTGCCAATGATCTTCGTGAAGTTATCCTGGATTTGATATGTATTGTTGAATTGCGCGGTGCTGTCCGACGGCACACCGATCGAGAAATTGTTGAAATTGATGTTTGGTACGCCCTCTAGACTCGGTTGGATTGGGCCGAGGCCGCCGGCTGAACTGAATCCGCCTGGGAAACCAAGCGATGTAAGCGAAGGGCCAAGGCCACCCTGGGGATCGAATAGGTGATTGGCGCTTCGGAGATAGCTGAAGCGAAATTCGTTTACGGCTGTGGAGCCGAACGATTTGGTATCACTGAGCATGGCGACCTGGCCACGAGTGTTGTTGATGGCGTTGAAGCCCGGAACGGTCGCTCCGCCGTTTGGATAAGCGCTATTCAAGTCTGCGTCGTCAATGTGAAAGTAGCCGGAAATCAGTCCCCATTGGGTGTTGAAATCCACCCGCATACCTGCCTTATCATCGCGCAGGCGGTTGTCAAATTGCGAGGTTGTGAAATTAAAGGCCGGATTGTTGGACACGTTGGGGACCGGAATGAAAGGGAACAGGCCAACAGCAGCGGACGAAAAGCCGCTTTTTGGGATCACGGCATTGGGAAAGACGCAGCCAGTGGCCGGATTATTTGAGGTGCAGCCCGTGAAAAAGTAAGGCTCGCCTTGCGTCACCGAGGAGCCTAATCTTCCGGAGAGAATCGACGCCCAGTTCGAACCTTGAACGGTTCCAGACGCTGAGTTTCCCGGCACCAGGGAATTCTGAAAGGCGGAATTGAGCGCCGCTTGTTGGTCGGCGGCAAGATCGTAGTCACCTGTCGTGCTATCGATGGCCCCATCGGGCACTTCGGTCGTTTGAGTCTGGCCTTGAATCGTGCGGGTGCCCTGATAATCGGCGAAGAAAAAAATCTTATCTCGCTTAATCGGAGCGCCGATCGTGCCGCCGAATTGATTTTGAATGAATTTCCCAATCGAATTTGCAAAAAAATTGCGGGCGTTCAGGTCGGTATTTCGATTGAATTCGAAAACATCGCCATGAATCTGGTTCGTTCCGGATTTTGTGACGACGTTTACTTGGCCGCCGCTGTAATTGCCGTACTCAGCGTCGAAATTGTTTGTGATGATGCGAAACTCCTCTATGGAATCGAGGTTCGGTATTACGGCTGTTCCGTTGTTTTTTCCTTCGTTCACGTTCGCGCCGTTGAGCATGAATCCATTAGCCGCTTCCCGCTGACCATTAATCGATTGGTTGCCCGCATTCAATCCGGTAGCGCCTCCGGGATTTCCTCCTCCAACGGCCCGGTCATTTAATCCCGGGGCCTGAGCGGCATACGCGCCAGGCACGACGCCGGGTTGAAGACTCAGCAGGTCGGTAAAGTCCCGACCGTTGAGCGGCACAGCGGTGATTTTCTGGCTGTTGATCACCTCACCCATCTGTGTGCTCTGCGTCTCGACTTGGACCGCGTCGGTCGTCACCGTCACTTTTTCAGTGACTTCTCCCAGTTCCAGCTTCACGTCCAATCGGATGGCCGAATTGGCATCGATGTGAACGCCGGTTTTTGAATAGGTCTTGAATCCGGGCTGCCGAATCACGACATCGTAGTTGCCGATCGGCAGATCGGGAAAACTATAGAAGCCTGAACCGTCTGTCTGGATTACGGACCGCACTCCCGTACCGGTCTCGGTGGCAGTTACCGATACCTTGGGGACAACGGAGCCTGAGGAGTCGGTAACGATCCCCGAAATGCTGCCGGTTATGCCGGCCCAGGCGACAACCGATCCAAGAATGAAGACGACAAGCAAGGCGGGAAGAAACCGCTGAAGAATCCTCATTACGAAGCCCCCTATTGGGAACAGTGTTGTGGCGGCGGCCAGCTCCGCACGCTACCGCTGTCCTGTGTTTGTAACTGCCAAGATACGAAAAATGACGTGTGCACCCCGGAATGCCTTTTATTAAATTTATTAAAACGGATTAATATACAGACCCTGCCTCATGTCAAGCGAAAAACGCGCTCGTTCCGCGCGAACCTCCGCCCGGCCATCCAGCACACGTTGGCAGCCCTGCCTTCCGACTGAGAGATTTTGAGCTAGCCCGGACAGTAGTGTCCGTCCTTGGCAACGCTGCGGACGAGCAGGGGAGCACCGCATCGTAAGTATGTGCCTCGCTCTAATGCGATTTCAGAAACCGATTCACGTCGCGGGCGGATGGCATCGAAGGCTGCGCGCCCATTCGCGTGACGGAGATGGCTGCGACCGCCGAGGCATAGCGCGCCGCTTGCACCGGAGCCGCACCCGAGAGGAGACTCACCGCGAAGCCGGCGTTGAAGGCGTCTCCCGCAGCGGTGCTGTCCACAGCTTTCACTGCGAACGGCGGAATCATCTCTCGAGTTCCCGCGGCAGTAGCCAGAAAAGCGCCTTGCGAACCCATCTTAATCACAACATTCTTGGGGCCGCGCGCCAAAAGCAGATCTGCACAACGCTCCGCCGTCCCCGGTGTCACGGGTTCGTTAGAGTTAAGGCCACAGAGGATGCGAGTTTCGCTTTCGTTGGGCGTGATCCACGTTAGGCATTTCAGCAATCCCATGGGGAGTTCGCGCGCGGGAGCGGGATCCAGCATGAGCGGAATTTTATTCTTGTGCGCAAAGACTGCGATCGTCTCCACGGTGATCAGCGGAATTTCGAGTTGAGTCAAAAGCATTCCAGCCTTTCGCAAAAGAGCGGAGGACCGCATTATGTCCTTCGGCAGCAACCTTCCATTCGCGCCGGGAATGACAACAATATTGTTCTGCCCGTCGTCACCGATGTTGATCAATGCGACGCCCGAGGAACCCTTCGCTGTTCCAACCGCCCTTACATCCACGCCAGCTTTGCGCAAGGCGGTTTTCAGCTCGGGACCGAATGAATCATCGCCCACCTTGCCTACCATGCTGACGGGATACCCGAGCCTGCCTACCGCGACGGCTTGGTTGGCTCCCTTTCCACCGTGGAAAGTCGAAAAAGTCCGGCCGGTAAGAGTTTCGCCCGGTAGAGGCACCCTCTCGGCCGCCGCAACCAGATCCAGATTTATGCTGCCGACGACGACAATTGGCTTGCGCATTTTCTTTGCTCTCGCTGCCATGTCGAAACCGCGCTCGTCGCTGTTGTACAAGCGGCTAGGCTCAAGGTTGTGTTTTGACTACGAAATTGCTCGCTTAGTTGGTGTCCGTGTCGTTCGGTTCCTCTTCCACTGTTGCGGGTCCCTGGTAACCAATTACAATCGGCGGGAGCCCTGCTTTTTTCAACCGGGCGTTGATCACAGGCAGGTCAGTAGCAATCAGAACGACCCATTTCACCATCACGGTCGAGAGATTCTGCTGCGCCGAGGCGAACGCCGTCATGGCCTCGGCAGTCGGGGCTTCGTCGCCGCTGTTCACGGCGGAGAAAATCGCCGCGAACTTGCTGCTTAACGATGCGAGGTCCGGTTGCTGCTTCGGCGGCTGATTGCCCGGAGCGAACGGATTTCGCGGAGTTCCGCCAATGTTGTCCGCCTTCTGGACCAGCGCATCCAGCGCCGAGACGAGCGCAGCATTATTCTGAATTTGCGGTCGAAGCTGGCGTGCTTGCGAGAGAAGCTGTTTCACGCTGCGCTTCGCTTCGCTAATTTCAGATTGACGGTGCGAGATCTCGGTCGCGACCTGGAACTGCTGTTGCAAGTCTGTCGCCGGAGTTTTAATGCGCGGGTCCATTTTGACTGTCAGCGGCTGCGAGTAGCTCTGACCTGCCACAGTCATCCGCACCGTGTATTTGCTCGGCAATGCGGTCACTCCCGGTGGTTGGGAGAAAAATTCGTCGTCTCCAAATCGACTGCCACTCGCGACCGGCGCGTAACGAAGGTCCCAAATCCAGCGATGCATGCCCGCGGCAGTCGACAGCGGCTGGGGAGTAGGACGCCAAGACGCCGGAAACTGGAGGGTTTCTGGTTTCACCGCCGACACGTGGTCCTCGCTTGAATATCGGCGGATAACTTGACCGTGTGCATCCAGAATTTCCACTACCACGGGGCCGGGCGTAGCGGATTTCAAATAATAGTCAATCATCGCGCCGACGGGCGGATTTTCCGCGAGCGCTTCGTCACGCGGCATCGGCGAGCCGTAGTCGTTGCCCGCGTGCATGCGTATGGCGTCCGCCGGCCGGAACAAGTAGGTCTCTGACTGCATCACTTTGTCAGTGATCTGGCGCAGCGCCGTAATGTTGTCGAGCACCCAGAAGCCGCGTCCATGCGTGGCGACGATCAAGTCATCGTCGTGAATTGCAAGGTCGCGCATGGAGACCGGAGGCAGATTCAGTTGCAACGATTGCCACTCGTCGCCGTCGTTGAAAGAAACGTACACTCCAAGCTCCGTGCCTGCAAACAGCAGCCCTTTGCGCTTTGAATCTTCCTTTACCGTCTGCATGTAGACGCCCGCAGGCAGGCCTTTCGTGATGCGCTCCCAGGTTTTGCCTGCGTCGCGCGTGCGGTAAATGTAGGGATCGTTGTCTTCCAGACGGTGGCGATCCACTGCTGCGTATGCTTCATTCGCGTCGGAGTAAGACGCCTGCATCATCACGATCTTGCTCCACGGCTTGAGCTCGGGAGGTGTCACGTTCTGCCAAGTTTTTCCGCCGTCGAGTGTTATCTGGATGTAACCGTCGTCGGTGCCGACCCAGACCAAGCCCGCACTCGCGGGAAGCGGCGAGGGCGCAATCGTATAAATGACGCCGCGGCGCTTGCTCGAAGGCGCATCGGTCGTCGTCGCGTCGTCGAGGTTGTTTGGCACGCCGGGATCTTCGCGCGTCAAATCGGGGCTTATCTGCGCCCAGTTATTTCCGCCGTCCAAAGTCTTGAACAAAAATTGATCGCTGAAGTACAGGGCATGAGGATCAGCTTCGGAAAAAACAAGCGGAAGAGTCCACGTTCTGCGGAATGGGCCTTGGCGGCTCAGCTCCGGAGAAACATTGCGGAGTTCTCCCGTGATCACATTGCATTTCGTCACATTATCGCCGAAGAGTATTTCGGGATTGAGCGGATCGGGCGCTGTGTAACCGGCTTCGTCGCCCGCGCAGATCCCGGTCCAATCGTGCATCGAAATCTCTGAGTGGCTGCTGCGTGCGGGAACGCTCACAGCGCCGCTGTCTTGCTGGGCGCCCGTGGCCCAGTAAGGAAAGCGATAATCGGCGGCGACGTGGTAGAGCTGAGCGGTCGGTTGGTTGTACCACGAGCTCCATGTGGCCGCGCCGTCTTCAGTGACAACGGTGCCCTGATCGCTGGCGAGAACCATGCGTTTCGGGTCGCCGGGATAAATCCAGAGCTGGTGATAATCATCGCCGCCCGGCGCGCCTCTAATGGACGTCCAATTCTTGCCGCCATCAGTGGACCGGTAGAGCGAAGTGTTCGAAACGTAAACCGTTTCCGGATTATTCGGGTCCACAACGATATTGCAGAAATACCAGCCGCGGCCCCAGATGCGTTTCTCCTCCGACATTTTGTGCCAGGAAGCGCCGGCGTCGTTCGAGCGATAAATGCCGCCCGCTTTAGCATCAACGATTGCGTACACCAGACTCGCATTTGCGGGAGCGACGGCGATTCCGATTCGGCCCACGCGCTCGGTGGGCAGGCCTCCCCCGAGTTGTTGCCAGGTGTCACCGCCGTCTGTGGATTTGAATATTCCGCTGCCGGGGCCGTAAGAAGGAGGATAAACACTCCACGGTGGGCGACGCGTATTCCAAAGCGTGGCGTAAATTGTGCGCGAATTTTGCGGATCAAACGCGAGGTCGACGGCGCCGACGTCATCGCTCTTGTACAGAACTTTCTGCCAGTTCACTCCCCCGTCGGTGGAACGATACACTCCACGTTCCGGGTTCGCGCCGTAAGCGTGGCCCAGAGCTGCAACGAAAACGATGTCCGGATTTTGCGGATCCACAAGTATGCGGCCTATCTGTCGCGTGTTATCGAGGCCGATGTGAGCCCAGGTTTTACCTGCGTCTGTGGATTTGTACATGCCGTTGCCGAACGAGATCTGCGAGCGCATNNGTGCGGCCCGAATTTTCAGATTTCCACACGCCGCCGCCGACGGAACCGAAATAGAACGTATCTGGCTGGCCCGGCACGCCGCTAACAGCATTCGAACGGCCTCCGCGGAATGGCCCGATCGATCGCCAGTGCAAGCCGGAATAAAGATTTGAGGGAAACTGTTGCGCCGAGGAAATTGGCGGTACAACCTGGAAAGCTGCGGCCGCAACTGCCAACCCAATCAAAAAACGCGGAATCGCTCGTGATAAACCATGCATGGAAAGCTTTTCTCCAGTTGACGTCCACATAACAAGCCATGCGAGCATACAACATCGGCCTACAACACTGAAAATGGTGCAGGGCGCTCAACCACAGGGATGGCAAAGCCCCCGCGGCGTATATTAGTTGGACGACGGTCACCGTCAGAGAACAATCCTGCAAACCAGTTGGATGGCACTGCGCGAACAACGCGCGTCGGCGCGGCCAACCGCTGAATCGGCTATGCTGCAGTGAGACTTTTGGTAGGATAGTTTGGCGCTGAAAAGCCCGGGTGGCGGAATGGCATACGCGGAGGACTTAAAATCCTTTGTCCTTAACGGGACGTGTGGGTTCGACCCCCACCCCGGGCACTTTTCTTCGCAGTTGCAATTACGTTGGTCCGGCAAGCCAAATTCGGGGAAGGTAACGTGTTATTTATTTTGTTGGTACACTAGCGGAACCTGCGAATCAACAAGGTGTGGCGACCAGCGCGGTATAGGCCCAAAACGTAAATTATCGCTTTGCCTTTCGTAGTGTAGATCAGCTGGCGAATGCGAAGAAGTGGTGATCCTCGCGGGACTGCGAGAAGCTCCGTCGTTTTCAGATCCGCTGCCGTTACGTCGATCTCTTCATCCGCATAAGCGAGTTCGATTCCGTACTGGTGTTCGAGTGTGCTGAACAGCGAGCCGCGTTCCAACGATGCAGCAACTAAACCGGGAAATTCTTGCGCGGAAAGATAGCAAGTTTCCAGTGCGAACGGCTCATCTCCGGCTTTTCGCACGCGTTCAATCATGATCAAGTGGCTCGCGGCGGAAAGTGAAAGACGCGCCGCAATGTCCGGTTCATCATCGAGCACGCCGGAGGACACAATCCGGGAGCACGCCTGCAAGCCGCGGCTGGACATTTGCTCGGTATAACTCATCAGCTTATTGAAGTGAATTTTTGGCGGGGCAACAAACGTTCCCGCGCCACGCCTGCGCTCAACCATTCCTTCCCGGGCAAGATCTGCAAGAGCATGGCGAGCGGTCATCAGGCTAACCCGGTGCAGCTTCGCGAGCTCCCGCTCGGAATTGACAACGTCTCCAGGCTTTAACTGACCGCCCTCAATGCGCCTGCGAATGGCATTCTGTATTCTCTTGTAAGTTGGTTCGCCGTTTCGGCTGATGGGTGTCATGAAGGCTCCGCAAAGTGCCTGCGAGTCTGTCGATTTGAGATTTCTGCCTGATTAAATTCGTCGCAATTGCCGCGCAATATACAAACAGTCCGTTCGAGAAGCAAACAGGCCGCTATAGAGCTTCCATATCCGCTATCGAGCGGTTTTTCTATTTTCGTGAAATACTTATACATTAGCTTTTTTTTCTTGACAATAGATAATTTGCGCTATATAGCTCTTCTGCATGCACGGGGTGAACGCAGGGCGGGGGAATAAGTCTGGCCTCTCCTTACGAATTCGATCAGGAGGCTTCCATGAAGCTGAATCTTGGGTCTATTTCAATTAGGTATCTGCTCTCAGTGTGTTTGATTGCTCTACTGCTGGCGGTGGGGTCGCCTGCCTGGAGCCAGGAGACGACGGCGGCCATCAACGGAACGATCACCGACCCGAGCGGCGCGCCCATTGCGGGCGCGACGGTGACGGCCACGGATGTCGCGCGCGGTACGGCGTATCCGACGCAGACTAACACCGACGGTGCGTACTACCTCTCTCACATCCCGATTGGGACTTATCGGGTGAAGGTGGAAGCGAAGGGCTTTCAGACCGCGCTCCGCCCGTCTTTTGAACTTGTCTTGGATCAAGTGGCGCGCGTTGACGTGCAGATGACCGTGGGCCCGATGTCGCAGACGGTCGAGGTTAGTGGTGCGGCTCCTCTGCTGCAAACGGACACGACCGACATCAGCACTCACATCGACCACGTGGTAACGGAAAACATTCCGTTGATCACCGGAAACTATGGACAACTCACTCTGCTCACGCCGGGGGCGGTAAGCACTAATCCCGGGGCCTTTACTTCAGGTCAAAACACTTTTCAGGTGGGCCGCCCGTATATCAACGGTAATCGCGAACAGACAGACAATTACATCCTCGACGGGATAGACAACAATCAGAGCGACAACAACGAGGTGGCTTATTCGCCGAGCCTCGATGCTATCCAGGAGTTCAATTTAATCACCCAGAATCCTTCCGCGGAGTTTGGAAACTTTCTCGGCGGCATAGTGAATACGACCATCAAGTCCGGCACGAACTCGTACCATGGCGATGTCTTTGAATTCTTCCGAAACGATGCGTTGGATGCCAATCAGTGGAGCGCTGGTTTGACCCCTATTCCGACTCCAAAGCCAGCTCTTCGGTACAACCGATTCGGAGGCACATTTGGGGGACCGATAATCAAGCAGCGGCTGTTCTTCTTCGCGGATTACCAGGGGCAGCGCATGGACAGCCCCTCAACGCAGTCTGTGCAGGTGATGAGTGCGGCGGAACGCGCAGGAAATTTCGGCGAGTTGTGCCCGGCGGGATTTAGCGTCGGTGGCATTTGCACGAGTACGGCCACCGGAAACACTCAGTTGTTTATGCCTCAAGCCGGTGTGAACCCCGCGAGTCGAACTCCTATTCCCTTTAACAATCTAACTGCCGCGGGACTCACTTTGAGCCCGGCCGCGATTAACATCGTTAGTTCTCCGCTGTACCCATTGGCCACGTCCGGCAATACCTTGTTTTATACCCAACGCATTCTCAACAATGCCGACCAAGGTGATATTAAGATCGACTGGACGCCATCGGAAAGGGACCGCGTCTCGGGACGTTATTCTCAACAGTCGGTTCGCAATCCGACTACGGCAAGCTTCGTGCTGGCCCCCAGCGGCATTACTGACTTTGAGTATCCCTTGAAAAACGGGGTTGTCAGTTGGACGCGGACACTCAACGCGACCACAATGAACGATTTCCGAGTCGGCTTCAGCTATTTTCCCGTTAGTCAGGGATTTACCAATCCGACGGGACAAAATCTGCCAGCTACTTTTGGCATTCCGGGTTCGCCGAGTACATTCCTTCCGTCTATTCAGGGCCTGTTCGGTGGAATCACCAACCTGGGTAATCCGCTTTCGGCGTTCAACACATTCGCCGACACCGTGATCCAGGTCGGAGATTCGGTCGTAAAGACGCACGGGAATCATGAATTTCACGTGGGCTTCCAGTTTAACCGTTTTCGGGACAATTTCCTTTATCCAGGCAACGAGGGATTGGCAGGCTTTTTCAACTTCAACGGTCAGTACACCGGCAACGGAGGTACGTCCCTTGGCTCGGGACTTGCAGATTTTATGCTTGGCCTTCCTAACAACCTGGGCATCGGTGAGGGAGTCGGCAATCGGCACGTGAACAACAGTTTATTTGCGATTTACGGCCAGGATAACTGGCGGCTTCGACACAATCTCACGCTAAACCTTGGTCTACGCTGGGAACTCAACACACCCCGTTCTGACCAAGATGGGGAAGCCGTAAATTACGAGCTATTTGGCGGAGCTCTCATTCTCCCTAAGCAAAATAATCATGGCTTAGGCGATGCTCTTTACAAACAATACAACGGAATTACAAACCTCCAGCCGCGGATAGGAGTCGCCTGGCAGCCTCAATGGGAGTGGGCAAAAAACACTGTGGTTCGTGCCGCTTATGGGGTCTCGAGCTTCATGGAGAGCAATGGAGTGAACAATTTGCTCACCGCAAACCCGCCGTTTGAGACCGCCCACAACGTCACCTTTGCCCCTACCACAGCCCTGCCCCCCAGCACTCTGGACCAGGGCTTTGTCGGCTTTCCTACCGGATGTACTCTTGCCCTGGCAGTAGTGTTTGATCCTAGCTGCTTTCAGGGTGTGAACATTCATGCCTTTAACGTAAACATCCGGCCGGCGGTTCAACAGGAATGGAACTTGAACATCCAGCGGCAGTTTGGAAACTCCACAACATTTCAAATCGGCTACGTTGGTGAGAACGATCAGCACTTGAGCAACATCATCATGCTGCAACAGAAACAATTGAACCCTGACGGTTCGATTTCTCCCAGTCCGTTCCTTAATCCGACTTTGCTCAGCGAAGTTGGTCAGGCAAGATACTCGACGTCAAACGGCATTAGCAACTACAACGCGTTGCAATTGGTCCTGCAAGAGCGTCTCTCGCACGGCTTGCAAGCACAATTGAACTACACATGGTCTAAGTGCTTGAGTGACACGCCTGGCTTCTTCGGCCAGTTCGGAGACAACGTCGCCACTGAGGCGCAGACCATTTCAGGCTGGGCCTTTCCGCAGAACCCTTACGACCAACTAGGTGACTATGGACGGTGCCCGCAAAACATTGCCTCTCTCTTCAACGGATACGTGGTCTACGAACTTCCTTTCGGACATGGCCGACAGTTTGGCAATGATGTCAACGGTTTCGTAAACGCCGTGGCTGGAGGGTGGCGCGTCAGTTCGAGCTTCGTCTTCCATACCGGCTTTGCCCAAACTATCTTCGCAAGCAGCGATACGTCGGGTACTGGGGGATTCTCCACTCGGGCGGACTGCGTTCCCGGAGTTCCTGAACGAGTCCCGATGGTCTTCAATCCCGCAAACAATGGCGTTAGCTTCCTGAATCCCGCCGCTGTGACAACGCCGGCGGCCGGTACGTTCGGAAATTGTCCCGTAGGAGCTTTCGATGGCCCGGGGTACAAGTCTGCTGACCTCAGCTTGGCCAAGGACTTCTCGATCACTGAAAGGCAGGCACTTGAGTTCAGAGTTGATATGACGAATTTTACAAACACTCCAATCTTCAACTTTGGACAAGAGTTTAGCGGCCAACACACAGCAGGTGCATCAAACTATGGCGAGATCTTCACGTCCCAAGGAGCGCGCAATATACAGTTCGCATTGAAATATCGCTTCTGAGCGGGATGCGAGCCGGGCGGAGCCGCTGCGTTACGGAGTGGCTCCGTGTTTCCTCGCAGCAGGCTGTAACTCGTAGACGCGACTTCGAAGACGTTAACTTTCCGTGATTGTCGCTGGGGCAGCTTCCGGTGCGCCTTGGCCGTGAGTTAGCTCTCTAGTCATCCGCCAAGCGCATACCGACGCAACCAGGACCAGGAATATCCCGAGCGGCCAATGGCGCAGCAGCAATTTGCCAACGCCAAACAGAGCGCTGTAAACCATCACACAGCCTAGAACCCAGCACCAAAGGTTCCGGCCGACGTCGTGCGATCTCGGTGTTTCGGGAGCCAGCGCAGCAATGGCCTTCCAACCAGTCACATCCGGCCGCACTTTTCTGTAGAAAGACAGCAAAATGCTGTCGGGTTCTTTTTTTGTCAAAAAGGTGACAACTACCCACACAATCGTAGTAACTAGCGTCGTGGTCAGAACATTTTTCGCGAACAGAACAGTATCGGAGCCGGTGAAGATTGTCGGACGCCCAACCAGCGCGTTGGCTAATGCTTCCCAGTGCAAGGCAAGCGTCAACACGAGTGCCGTAATCATCGCAGAGATCTCGCTCCAAGCGTTGATACGCCACCAATACCAGCGCAGCATATATACGCTGCCGGTGCCCGCGCCCACTTGCAGCACTACCTGCCATCCTGAACGGATCGAGGCTAACTGAGCCGAAACGTATCCGGTCAAAATTACCAAGAGCACGGTCACAAGCTGCGAAATATGAACGTAATGGCGCTCGGAAGCGTGCCGCACCAGAAAGCGCCGGTAAAAATCCTCGACGATATAGGAGGTCCCCCAGTTCAGCTGCGTCGCGATTGTGGACATGAACGCGGCCAGAAAGCCCGCCACGATGATGCCTCGCAGCGCATGCGGCACGTGGTCGTTCACGATCATCATGTAGCTGGTCTCAGGATGTTGAAGGCCGGGGTAGAGAACAATGGCCGCAAGAGCCGTCAGGATCCACGGCCACGGGCGCAGCGCATAGTGCGCGATATTAAACCACAGGACTGAAAACAGACCCTGGCGTTCGTCACGCGCGCTGAAAATGCGCTGTGCGATATATCCACCGCCGCCTGGCTCGGCACCGGGATACCAGAAAGCCCACCACTGAACTCCTAGATACACAGCGAAGGTGATGACGGGCAGCGTCCATAAAGTGTCGCTCGCAAAACCCTTGGAAAAGTCCGGCAGAAACGCCAGCGGGTCGGATGCTCCGTTCGCCGCACGCAGTGCGCCAATTTGATCGATCATCGATTGCATGCCGCCTACCGCTCGGACGGCGTAATATGCAATCGCAATCACGATCCCCATTTTGAGGGCAAATTGAAACATGTCGGTCCATAACACACCGGAAAGGCCGCCCAGAGAAACGTAAAGGCCAGTAAACGGGATCAGAAAGAAAATGCAGATAATCAGCGCCTGGCCGTCGGTCCCGGAGAATGCTGACCCGAAAACCCGACTGAGGGCGCCGGAAAAAACACCGAGCAGACGCCAGCCTTGCATCGTCGGACCCAGAGTGGTTCCAACGATGTTGATCATGGCTTTGGTGACCCACCCAAGAATAAGGCAGTTCATCAACAGCCCAAGATAAATGGCGCGGAATCCGCGAAGGAACGCGGCCGGCTTGCCGGAATATCGCATCTCGGCGAACTGAACATCCGTCATCAATCCCGAGCGGCGCCACAACCGGGCGAACAGAAACACGGTCATCATTCCGGAGGGTAAAAACGCCCACCAGATCCAGTTTCCCGCAACTCCCTGCGTATAAACGAGGCCGGCAACAAGAAGTGGCGTATCGGCAGCGAACGTCGTGGCCACCATGGAAGTGCCAGCCAGCCACCACGACGCTTTCCGTCCTGACACGAAGTAATCTTCTGAACTTTTTGTGGAACTTCGGCGAAAATAGAGTCCCAGGACAAGAGTTATTGCGAGATAAGCGATAATCGCAGACCAATCGAGCAGCGTAAATGCCATTGGCCCAACTTTATTGCACATCTCCTCGGCAGGAAGCAATATGAAATAGAAGAGATTTGAAACGCTGATTGTAGGCGCCTGCGGCGAGCGCCAAAAAGTTGCCCCAGTTTTACAAATCTGTATTATTCTTCGCGCGCGATTCGGATAATTTGCTCCGCAGCCGAATTAGAAAAGGGAAAATGCGAAGTTTCTGGTTTGTTCTAATTCTTTGTTTCTCCACCTATCCCGCTTCGGCCCAGTCAGGGCCGCAATTCAAGCTGATGCCCATGCCATCGAGTGTGCAGCCGGGAACGGGTGCACTCCCGATCGCCGGGTCGTTTTCCGTAGACATTGAAGGATACAGGGAACCGCGCATCGATCGCGCCGTCCAAAGATTCGTCCGCGATCTTTCTCAGGAAACCGGCATACCCATTCGAAATGACATCACGAATCCTGCGAATGCGATGCTTGTGGTCCGCGCCGATCGCGCGAGCAAGCCTATTCAAGACGTGAGCGAAGACGAAAGTTATGTTCTCGATGTGAGCGCTTCCGGCGCGAAACTCACAGCGCCGAATCCGCTCGGCATCCTGCACGGGTTACAGACATTTCTTCAACTTGTTGAAATTACCCCGACTGGATTTGTTGCTCCGGCCGTGCATATTGAGGACTCGCCTCGGTTCCCGTGGAGAGGGATGACAGTGGACGTCAGCCGTCACTTCATCTCTCTGGACGTGCTGAAACGCAACATCGACGGGATGGCCGCCGCCAAAATGAACGTGCTGCATTTGCACCTTTCCGACGATCAGGGCTTCCGTGTCGAAAGCAAGGAATTCCCAAAACTTCAGCAGATGGGCTCCGACGGGCATTATTACACGCAGGTTGAAATTCGAGATCTGATCGGCTACGCGAGCGATCGCGGCATTCGCGTGGTTCCGGAATTTGATATGCCCGGGCACAGCACCTCCTGGTTCGTAGGATATCCCGAACTTGCCAGCGGGCCCGGTCCATACCAGATCGAGCGGAGATGGGGCATTTTCGATCCGGCCATGGACCCCTCGCGCGAAACGACTTACAAGTTTCTGGACAAGTTCATCGGCGAGATGGCCGAACTCTTCCCGGATTCTTACTTCCACATTGGTGGAGATGAAGTGAACGGCAAGCAGTGGGAGGCGAACAAGAAGATCCAGGACTTCATGCGGGCCAACAAGCTTAAAACCGATCAAGACTTGCAGCAATATTTCACTCTGCGCGTGGAGAAGATCGTCGGCAAACACCACAAACTTATGGCGGGATGGGACGAGATCTTGGCCCCGAACATGCCGAAAACCATCGTCATTCAATCGTGGCGCGGCCAGGAATCCCTCGCAGCGGCTGCAAAACAGGGATACAGTGGAATTCTTTCCAGTGATTACTATCTCGATGCCATGGCGCCCGCGCAACAGTATTATTCGGTTGATCCGATGGCGAACGCGGACGCCACACTTACTCCCGACGAACAAAAACACATCCTCGGAGGCGAGGCTTGCATGTGGTCTGAGTTCATCACTGACGAAAATATTGATTCGCGAATTTGGCCTCGTGCCGCGGCAGTCGCGGAACGATTGTGGTCGGCGCGACAGTTACAGGATGTCAGTTCGATGTACCTCAGATTGAGCGCGATGAGCCGGCACCTGGAACTGCTCGGGCTTAGGCACCGCTCGAACGTGGAAGTGATGCTCGCACGCATGGCTGGGACCGACAATATCATCGCACTTCGGACGCTGGCGGATGTGGCAGAACCCGTTAGTCTTCAAATTCGCGAGGAAGAAGCAGAGAAAGCGGGGAGTATTCAAACCAATGACACCCCGTTGAATCGCATGGTTGATGCAATCGCACCCGAGAGCGAAGTCGCACGACGATTTTCTCAAATGGTGAATCAATTCGTCGCGAGTAACTTTCAGGATGACCAAGCGAAATCCGAGATTCGCGCCCTTCTCGTCGCATGGCGCGATAACGACGGCCAATTGCAGCCTCTGATTCAGAACTCATACTTACTGAAGGAACTTTCGCCGGTTTCGCAGAATCTTACTTTGCTCGGCGGGGCAGGACTGCAAGCGCTCGACTATATTGACAAAGGTGAACGAGCGCCTGACTCATGGCGTAACGAACAAATTGCAATTTTTCAACAAGCACAGAAACCGGCTGCCGATCTGATTCTTGCAGTTGCGCCGGCAGTGCAAAAACTGGTCGAAGCCAGCGCGAGCACGAGCGCGAAGAAATAGCCTAGGCATTTCAAAAAATATGCGACTTACCGTATCATCGCAGGACACAGAATTCGGGCCGTCCATGATGAAAACTCAAACGTCAACAAGATGACTTCAAAAGAGAAAGTCTATCCCACTATAGATGCTGCGGTGGCGGACATACCTGATGGCGCGACGATTATGTTCGGTGGTTTCGGCGGCGCGGGCTTTCCCAACAATCTGATCCAGGGCCTCGCCCGGCAGGGTGCGCGAAATCTAGGAGTCATCAGCAATAATTGCGGCACGGGAGAAGGGGAACTTGGGCTTCTGTTCAAGAATCGGCAGATTAGCAGAGTCATCGCAGCGTTTCCCGGGCCTGGCGCGAAATATTTTCAAGAACAATTCGACGCGGGAGAAATCGAGCTTGAACTTGTGCCGCAAGGAATCTTGTGCGAACGCATGCGCGCGTTCGGCGCGGGAATCCCCGCGTTTTTCTCGCCGGTTGGCGTGGGAACCGAGATCGGGCGCGGCAAAGAGGAACGGATGATTCGAGGCAAGCGCTACATCCTCGAGCAGGCGCTCGGCGCTGATTATGCGTTCATTCGCGCGTACCGCGCGGACCGCATGGGAAACCTGGTTTATCGCAAGGCGGCGCGGAATTTCAATCCTATTATGGCCACCGCGGCGAAATCTACGATAGTCGAAGTGGAAGAGGTGGTTGCTACGGGAAAGCTCGATCCTGAAACCATCGTTACGCCTTCCATATTCGTTGACCGCATCGTTCAGGCCGAAGGGAAGCGATATGCCTAAAGCACGGCTCACGCGAGAGCAGATTGCCGAACGGGCTGCCTTGGAATTGCCCGACGGCGCGTACGTGAATTTGGGCTGGGGCATTCCGAATTTGATCGCGGCTTACGTTCCGTCGCAAGTGACCGTCTATTTCCACAGCGAAAATGGAATCCTCGGGATGGGCCCGCGCGCGAAGCCCGGCGAAGAAGACTTCGATCTAGTTGATGCAATGAAGGTTCCCGTTACACTACTTCCGGGCGGTTCCTATTTTTCACAGGACGATGCCCACGTGATGACTCGCGGAGGCCATCTCGATATCTGCATTCTCGGCGGGCTTCAAGTGTCGGAACATGGAGATCTTGCGAATTGGCGAGTTCCCGGCGCGAAAGGCGCCGGCGGAATCGGCGGCGCGATGGACATTTCAGTCGGCGCTCAAAAGCTCCTCGTTACGATGGAACACACCGCAAAAGACGGCTCGCCTAAAATTGTGAAGACGTGCAGCTATCCGCTCACCGCCATTGATTGCGTGGATACGATTATCACCGACCTCGCGGTAATTGACGTGACGCCGGAAGGCCTGGTGCTCCGTGAAGTTGCTCCCGGATTCACTCCGGAAGAAGTACAAACGTTCACGGAACCGAAACTGCGCTATTCCACGAAGGTTCCGGAAATGCGCTTGCAGCAGCGCTGAGTCTCGCTCGCCGTCAATTTCACACTAACCGTCAGTCAGCGCGGCGGTATCCGTATGCGCCTTTCCAGTGTATTATTTTCAATCGATGGCAACGGAGCAGCCAGGGCGGAAACGCCCAATCACATATTGGATCGGCGAAGGTGGCGGATGGCTATTACGCCACGTTGTCAGCGGACTGGCCGCAACCGGCATCACTCCCAATATGTTCACTTTTTTGGGGCTGGCCGTGAATTCGTGGGCGGCGGTTCTCTTCGCCCTGGGTCGATTCCGCCAAGCTGCAGCCGTACTTTTTCTCGCCGGCTTCCTCGACATGGCCGATGGACAAGTGGCGCGCCGCGTGGGCCGCGTTACGGCGTTTGGCGCCTTCCTGGATTCCACGCTCGACCGCTATTCGGACCTGGCTCTCTACCTAGGACTGGTCGTTTACTACACGCTGATTGGCCGGTCTTTTTACATGGCGCTCGCGGCTGTGGCGATGGCCAGCTCGTTTATGGTGAGTTATTCAAGAGCGCGCGCGGAGTCGATCATCCCGTTATGTAAAGTGGGCTTTATGGAACGGCCGGAGCGGCTCGTCCTGTTAATCATAGGAGGCGCATTCAATCGCATGGCTCAAGTGCTGTGGGTCATCGCAACAATCTCGACAATAACCGTGATTCACCGCGTGGTTTATACTTGGCAAGAATTGCGCGCCGGACGCGCGCTTCCCGACATCAACGCCACTTAAGCCTCAGGCGGATTGTCTTGTAATGATTTCTCTACCGGGGTCGAAACAATCTCTTGCACTCGCTGCCGCAAGGCATCCACTTCACCTCGCTCGACGCTCGCTGTTTCAATCGTGTCGTGCACGTACACAGTGATCTTCCCCGGATACAGCATCCAATTTCCAGTTTGAAAACATTGGTACGCGCCGGCGATGCTCACCGGAACAATGGGAATTCCGAATTTGTGCGCTAGATTGAAAATCCCCTTTTTGAAATTATGGACGTGGCCATCGCGCGTCCGCGCCCCCTCGGGGAAAACGATCAAGCTGATCCCCGAATCCAGCGCGGCTTTAGCGCGTTTCGTCATGACTTCCAGGCTTTCGCGGCTGGGCGCGTCCGGGACGGGAATATTTCCGAACCTGCCCATCAGCGAGCCATATATTGGAACCTTAAAATGCGATTCAAGTTCGAAGCCGCGGAAAAATTGCGGAATGGCCGAGTAAACCACGAACGGATCAAAAATGTTGACGTGATTGCTCACAAAAATGCTCGTTCGCTGGGAATCAAAGCCCGCCGAGCGGTGAACTTCAAACTGCACCCCGATGAGGCGCAGAATGTTGCGGAAGAAAAGGCGCTGGGGCCAGTCATTTTTTCGCGGATCTATGAAAATGGCGAGAAAAATAAGCAATGTACAGACCACTGCAAAGTGAATTCCGCTGATGGCCCATAACAAAAGCGCGCGAATCGTTAGATAAATCTTCCTCATACGATCGCGTCGAATGCGCCCGGCAGAATTTCGATTGAGCGGCATTCGAGGCGGAGACTCTCACCATCGATCATCACGTTGACGGGCTCATCGAGGCGAAAATCGATGTGCTTGGCGCCGGCGCGAAATGCAAGCGGATGCTCGATGTGAGTTCCGCTAAAGAGCGTGGGAAGCGCCTTGAGCAATCCGAGCCGCCCGATGGGTCCCCAGCGAACATATTCGATCGAACCGTCCGTCGGATCCGCCTTCGGAGCGATCATCATTTTTCCGCCGGTGAACTTGCTGTTACTGAACGAGAGAAATAGCGCAGGATCGGAATTCCATTCCCCCGGGTTATCCAGGCGGTGAGGAAACGCGGAGTGCTTCAGTGAAGCTAAGTGCGTGAAAACCGCAAGAATATAACCGAGCTCGCCCCAACGTTTGAATCGCCGGTTAGCGGTCTCGCCCACTTCCGCCGGAAATCCCAAAGTGAGCAAATTCATAAAATAAAGCTCACCCTCCGAATGTCGAAGGCGAACCACGTCACAAGGACGGCGTTTTCCAGCCTTTAAGGCTTCAATCGTGTATTCAACACCATCCGCGGTGAAGTCCCTGAGGAACGAGTTTCCCGTTCCCAGCGGTAAGAACCCAAGCGCTACCCTTTCAGTTGAATTCTGCGCTGCTGGGAAAAGCCCGTTTAAGATCTCGAACGAAGTGCCGTCTCCACCCACAGCCAAGAATTTCCGAATCCCTTTAGCGTAGGCCTTGCGGGCGAGTTCTACGGCTTCACCGCGGCGCGAAGTTTCTACAACCTCGATTTCTATCCCTGCTCGCCGAACGCGGCCTAGAGTAGCTCGAGAAAATCTACCGCATCGTCCGCCGCCTGCGGCCGGATTCACGATCGCGAGAAAGTGTGGTTGGCTCACCGCGTCGGCTCCATAGCGGGTACAGGCGCTATTCTCACAGGGGCACCACCGCAGATCGTTCCACACTTGCGCGGATCTG
>PKWH01000200.1:25739-28073 GCA_003131985.1 Acidobacteriota bacterium
AGCACGATGACTAATTGTTCGCCCACCAGCGACCGCGCGGGCCACAGATAATTTGCCGCGAACACGCAGAACTCTTTCACCGCGAGGCCCTCGAAGGCGTTCTCGATATCCTCAGGGTAGATATTCTTGCCCTCTTCAGTGACGATCATGTTTTTCTTGCGGCCGAAAAGTTGCAAGTGGCCTGTTGCGTCGATGCGGCCCAAGTCGCCGGTCATCAGCCAGCCATCAACGATCGTTTGCGCGGTCATTTCAGGGTCGTCGATATATTTCGACATAATCGTTTTGCCACGCACTGCCACTTCGCCGATTCCCTCACCATCAGGGCCCAGAATCTTAAGTTCCATGCCCGGAAGTGGTTTCCCGACCGTGTCGGCGCGAAACGGCTTGAAATCGTTCACGGTTATAACTGTCCCGGCTTCGGTGCAGCCATACCCGTTGCCGACTGGAATCCCAAGATCGTAAAAAAATTGAAGCGTTGACGGCTCGGTGAAGGCTCCGCCTACAAAGAACGCGCGCAGCTCGCCGCCGAAAGCCTCGTGCACTTGGCGAAGTAGACCGCGGCTCAACTTTAGATTTGGCCGCCGGCGGGTGAGTGCGCGATTCGTCGCAACGAGCGCGTTAAGCACTCTGCGACGTCCCGTTGGCAGATCGGCGAATCGCTGCCGGAGTCCGCGTTCCAGATTCTTCAGGACCATGGGGACCAAAGTCATGTACGTGATTTTGTAGCGAGTGAAAGCCTCGCGAATATATTCCGGGCGCAGAGTGCGCAAATGAACAACCGCCGCGCCGCACGTGAAAGGCCCGATAAAACCGATCATGAAATCGATCGCATGGTTCGTCGGCAAGATGCTCAGATATCGCACGCCCGGCGAGAAAGGATACAGCGCGGTCAGAGCCATGCACTGTTCAAGATAATTTTCGTGCGTTAAGACGCAACCCTTCGGACGCCCTCCCGTCCCCGAGGAATAGACTATGCAGGCCGGATCTTGACGGTTTCGCGGGACGAAAACCGGTTCGCGAGCATCGACGAATTCTTCCCATCGTTTTGCGCCCCCAAGTTCGGCATTCGCGGGCGCTTCGGTGACGAGCACGACGCGAGCGGCCATGCGCTTAAAGCTCTCGGCCTGCGTGATCGCGCGCCAGAGATGGTATTCCACGATTAGAAATTCAGCTTTCGAATGCGCGAGCAGTTGAAGTTGTTCCGAGGCCGTAAGTTTGTAATCAAGCGGAACCAGCACGCCCCCGCAAAAGAAAATCGCGTAAGCGGAAATCAGCCATTTCGACTGATTGGTCATGATAATCGCAGCGCGCGTGCCGCTCTGAAGTCCTGCGTGTTGCAGCGCGCCCGCGAGCGGCAACGCAGCTTGCTTGAATTGACTGTAGGTTAAGCGCGCGTTCTCGCGTTCGCGGTCTGCTTCGATTAGGCAGACCTCATCAGGCCAGCGCTCCGGCGCCGCGCGCAAAGCTTCGCCTAGCGATTGATATTCGCGAAGGTCGAGCATCAGAGGCGCAATTGGATGCGCTCAGCGAGCGTGCGGAAATCGCTAACGCCCTGAAGTTCGTAGTCTGGAAGCTCGATCTTGAAGTGGTGTTCGATTCGCGTGAGCAAATCGAGGGCCTGCAGGCTGTTGATGCCGAGTTTCTTGAAGAAATCGTCGTCGGGAGTCAGTTGGTCTCGAGGCACCTTGAAATGTTCGGCTGCGAGCCGCAGTACTTCGTCGGTTGTGTTCTGTAAGGACCCCATAGCTTCTATGTTGCCACAAATGGGGCTGCGATGTGGCGGCGTTCCAACTCAATGCTATGGAAGATAGGGCAGCGCGTCCTTGCTTTCCACAAACCTTCGCAATCCTTTCTCCACAGCCGGCCGCATGAAAAGCTCGCAGAAGATATCAATTTCGCGACGCAACTCGTCGTAAGGAATCGGCTTGATAAAGCGCTTGGCAGCCAAGGCTGTACTGCGGTCGAACTTCTTCAATTGGGCAGCTGTTTCTCGTGCAACGCGGAGCGCGTCTCCCTCGGCCGTTACTTGGCTGACGATACCGATTGCTTGGGCTTTAGTTGCGTTGATGCTTCGGCCGGTGAGAACCAAGTCGCGCACGACGGCGTTCCCCAAGTCGCGTTTGAGGCGCGGAATACCGCCAAACCCTGGTATCAGCCCCAAACGCAACTCCGGAAAACAAAATCGCGCCATTTTGTCCGCGATAATCAGATCGCACGTAAGCGCTAATTCGAAGCCGCCGCCAAACGTAAGTCCGTTGACCGCGGCAATCGTGGTGAACGGCGCTTCATCCAGGGCGTTCATTACTCGATGAATGCGTTCGATAAAGTCGCGCA
>PKWH01000200.1:28108-30479 GCA_003131985.1 Acidobacteriota bacterium
TCCGCAATCCGCCAAGAAAGTGTTTTTCCTTGAAATGTCTTCATGCCGGTTTCTTCTGATAGAGCTGCTCGATCTCGACTGCAAAACGCGCCGCGATCGCATCGCGCTTTATCTTTCCATTTGTCGTCAACAGCCCATTCTCCACGCTCAGCGGCTCCGGAAGAATAACAAACGCCCGGACCTGCTTATAGTGCGGCAAATCGCCATTCACGTGCTCAATTGCAAATTGCACGTCCGCGTCCGTCACGCCATTTGAAGTAGTAGCGGTCACCAGCGCCCCGAGAAAACTTCTCTGATTTCCGACTAGGATAATCCGTTGAGCCTGCGGTACGTGTTGCGCCAATTCCTCTTCAAGCGGCTCTGGAGCGATATTGTGGCCTGAATTTAGAATAATCAGATTCTTCAAGCGGCCGGTGATGCGCCAGTTTCCCGTCTCATCCACATCGCCTTGATCGCCTGTGTGAAACCATCCATCCACGAGCGCTTTTGCCGTGGCATCCGGACGCTGCCAGTAGCCCGAAAATACATTCGGTCCGCGCACTAGAATCTCTCCGTTTTCTGCCAGCTTCATTTCGACTCCGGGGATTGCCGGACCAACACGTCCGGGCACGGCGTGAAGCGGGTCGTCCAGCGTGCAGATCGCCGTGGTTTCCGTGAGCCCGTACGCTTGCAGCACGGGTATTCCCAACATCATGAAAAACAGTTGTGTCTCAACTGAAAGTGGAGCCGAACCGCAAATCAACGCCTTCAATCTTGGCCCAATACTCTTGCGAATCTCTGGAAACATTATCCGCTTTGCCAGCCCTAGCCATAACCGGTCGAACGAATGTGACTCGCGATTCCGTTGACGCAGATATGCCTGCTGCGCTCGTGAGAACACAAACTCCGCAAAGCCCCCGCGTTTCTGAATCGTCTCCGTGATTTTCGCTCGCACGCGCTCAAGAAGCGTGGGAACGTTCAGAAAATAATCAGGCGTGCAAAGTTTCAAATCGTCGGACAGCTTGGAAACGTCCATCGAAAGCGTCAGCACACTTTTCCGCGATAGGGCGGTGAGCAAGAGGATCCAGGACGCCGCGAAGCAGAACGGCAGGTAGTGGAAGATTTCGTTCGGCTCCTGGGTGGCCGCGTGCTGCGCCATCAGCTGATCGATCCGCGTGTTCGTGCAACCCAGCATGTAGCGAACGTTGCCCGCGTTTAGGACAACACCCTTTGGCTCGCCGGATGTTCCGGAGGTGTAAATAATCGTGACAATATCCGAATCTTCGTGATGTTTCGGCGGCGTGGGTTTTTGAGTCTCGCCGGCGAAAATGCTACTGAGCAATGTAATGTGGGGAGCGGCAGGCCAGTGGTTCTTGATTTCTGTTGAACGCGCGGCAGTGGAACAGAAGACTCTCTCCGGCGACGAATCTTTCATCATAGCGACCAATTCCGCAGGGGCTTGCCGTGAATACAGCGGCACCACGATAATCTCCTCAGCCATCATTGCGAGGTCCAGCGCCACCCAGCGAATACTGTTCGACGCGAGCAGAGCGCAGCGATCGCCTTTTTTCATGCCGCGTGCGATCAGAAAGTTCCTAGCCTCCTGAACCATGCTCAGCAACTCGTCTCCTGACACGGAATTCAATTTGCCGTGACGTATTTCGCGAAGAACCGGCGCTCCGCCGGCTCGCTGGAGTCTTTCGAAAATGCTCTCTAGAAAAGTCATGCTAAAACGCGTTCAACATGCCGTTACGCCGCTGTGTTGTTCAAGCAGTTTGCAGAGACGGGCGCTGAGCGGCGGAAGATAATCCTGCCACCCGAGAACACCGCGCCGGACGGGGAACTCCGGATACCGGCGCGCAACCTGCTCCTCGAAATAGACGCCCATGCGCGCCATTAATTGCAAATTGCGCGCGACGGTCCGCGCAATGGCGTCTCGAATTTCTTCAGTTTGCGAGTCCAGAAGATGCAGCGACGTTACGATTTTATCCTCCAGATCAGCGTCGTCCACGCGCGACATCAGGCTTTCGTGCCCGCGCTCACGCATCAGGTTGCGTATGCGCTCGTCCATCGTCACGCCCGCTGAGAGGACTCCCGCGGGCATGGAAGTCACGATGGCGTGGTAACGCGAAGATAGCATCCGATCGCAGGCCCGCAGAATACTCACAAGTTCATACATGTTATATCGGTCCGACGAAAAAATGGGAGCGCCGCCGAGTTGTTGCGCCACGCGCTCGCAGGCGTCGCGATCAAGCATTTCCATCGCGATCAAAACGGGAAACACCGAGCGCGATTCTTTGTAGCGCCTCACTCCGCCGGCCATAGCAGTCAAATACTTTTCATACGCCGCATCAACTTCGCGCCCCGACCGATGGAAATAAATCGTGCGGTA
>PKWH01000022.1 GCA_003131985.1 Acidobacteriota bacterium
GGGTTGTCGGGCCCGGCCATAAAACCTATAACCATGAGGCTGGTGTACGAAGCGGCTAAGGTCATTCATATCCCGATTATAGGGCTTGGTGGTATTGAGAGCCCGGCCGATGTCGCAGAGTATATGTTGGCTGGCGCCTGTGCGGTTCAAGTTGGTACAGCACACTTTGTCGATCCAAGGGCGTCGGAGGAGTTGATAGCTGGCCTCGAAGTCTGGTGCCGGGAGACTAAAACCATTGAAATCAGCAGCATACAGGGAGCGTTTAACGTTGCTCAGCGCACCCCAGGATAGTATAATTTGCTGATTCAAATAAGGTTAGGAGAAAATGAGAGCTAAACTTTTTGTGGTACTCGAGTCGGTGTTTTTAGGATTGGGTCTGCTTGCGTTTACCCCTTCGGTGAACCCTACTGCCATCGGGAAGCCAAGCAACCCTCTCCAACGCAGTGCAGCGCAGAACAGCTCAACTCACAAAGCAAATGTGAACGCCCAGCCGAAGCCGCTAGCGGTGTGGGAATGCACTACTAGCTGGTACGGCCAAGATTTCGACGGTCTGACGACCGCGAACGGCGAGACCTACGACATGTATGCCGAGACCGCCGCCCACCCTACCCTGCCCTTAGGCTCCATTGTGCGGGTGGTGAACACGCGCAACCATCGCAGCCAGATCGTCCGAATTAACGATCGCGGGCCTTACGTTGAAGGACGCGAATTAGACGTTTCCTACGAAGTGGCCCGTAGGTTAGGATTTGACCAGACCGGACTAGCAAAGGTCCGGCTCGAGCTTCTCAAGGTGCCAACACGCCCGGAACTGACGCATCGCGAAGACTAATCGTTGCCCTGGACGTCGATCACCTCAGGGTTGCTACCACATTAGCGCAGAAACTTCGCGGATCAGTTGGGCTCTTTAAAATCGGCAGCCAGCTCTTTACTTCCGAAGGTCCGCGGGCGGTTGAAAAGCTCGCGGACGTCGGCGCAAACATTTTCCTCGATTTAAAATTCCACGACATTCCGAACACCGTGGCAAAAGCCGTGGCGGCGGCGGTCAAGCTGCCCCGCATCCGCTTGCTTACGCTACACGCGTCGAGCGGAAGCGCCGTGATGCAAGCCGCACGCGAAGCGGCCGGCGACAAGAAGAATCGGCCGAAACTGCTCGGCGTTACAGTGCTGACCAGCTTTGACGAGACGACGTTACACGAGATTGGGATGCCCGGGACGATAGAAGCTCGGGCGGTTGCGCTCGCTCAAATGGCTAAGAAAGCGGGGCTGGATGGCGTGGTTTGTTCCACGCACGAGGCACAAGCGATTCGACAGGCTTGCGGCTCGCAATTCGTGATACTCATTCCCGGAGTCCGGCCGTCTCATGGCGCCGCGAATGACCAATCGCGCATAGGCACCCCGGCGGACGCCATTCGGGCCGGGGCCGATTATTTGGTGGTCGGGCGCCCGATCACCGCTGCTCCAGATCCGCGCGCCGCCGCTCTAGCTATCGCGGAGGAGATCGCTTCCACCTCGCTCCGATCGCGCCAAGCCGCGGTTTAAAAGCTCTCCAAAGGTACCGTCTGTTCGAGAGCAGCCCGAGTGCTTCTCCGCATTATTTCGAGCCGCATAGAGCTGTGCGTATGTCTGTGCGGGCATTTGACCAATCGCTGCGGGCTTCGCTAGCATCGGTGTGCGCATCCCAATCTCTCCATGGACGAAATCAAGCATGTAATCGCGGGCACCGCCGGGCATATCGACCACGGCAAATCGGCGTTGGTCGAAGCTCTTACCGGAACAAATCCCGACCGGCTGGAAGAGGAAAAGCGCCGTGGGATAACGATCGATCTGGGCTTTGCTTTCCTGGATCTCGATGGCGTGAGACTTGGCTTTGTGGATGTCCCCGGGCACGAACGATTCGTGCGTAACATGCTGGCGGGCGCGAGCGGGATCGATTTAGTCCTATTCGTTATCGCGGCTGATGAATCGATCAAACCGCAGACACGGGAGCATTTCGATATTTGCCGTCTGCTGGGGATTTCGCGCGGCATTATCGCCATCACGAAATCCGATAAGGTCAGCTCAGACGTTCTTGCTGCCGTGCGCCTTGAGATTGAAGAATTCGTGCGCGGCTCGTTCCTCGAAAACACACCGATAATTGGGGTGAGCGCGCACAGCGGAGTTGGGATCGAAGAATTGAAACAGGAGCTGCTTCGCGTCGCACAAGTTGTAACCTCGCGGGACGAAAGGCGCCATTTTCGACTGCCCATCGATCGCGTTTTCGCAATGAAGGGATTTGGCACGGTGGTCACGGGAACGCTCGTCGCAGGCGCTCTACGGATTGAAGACGAAGTGCAAATCTATCCAATGCGTGCGCGAGCCCGCGTACGCGGCCTGCATTCTGGAGGAAAACAAATCGAGCGCGCCGTGGCCGGCCAGCGGACTGCCGCTAACCTTGCTGGTATCGAGCGCGACGAAGTGAGCCGAGGAATGGTTCTGGCAACGCCGGGACTTTTCGAACCCACTTCGCGGTTGGACGCAGAGATCACCCTATTGACTTCGCCGCGGCCGCTAAAGAACCGCGCGCGAGTTCATTTGCATCAAGGCACGGCTGAGTCAGTTGCCGAGATTATTCTTCTGAGCGGAAGTGCGGCGCTCATGCCGGGAAAAACGGAGTTCGCGCAACTGAGGTTAGACGGGCCGATTCTGGTGCTGCCAGGGGACCGGTTTATTTTGCGGCAGCTCTCTCCGGTCGTGACGATTGGAGGCGGCACGGTGCTGGACACGCGCCCTGCCAACCATCGGCTCAACGACGATGGAGTCAAAGCTTTNNTCCGAAATTCTCTCGCGCACCGGATGGACCACTGCGGAAATCCACGGCGCCGCAGAAAGGCTTGCGCAGTCAAAGCGCGTGCGAATTTTGGGAGACGCGGCTTCGCCCACTCTTATTGTGATATCCGCGCCCAGGTTTACCGATTGTGCGGAGGCTATCCGCAACGCGATTGAGGATTTTCACTCCGCAAATCCGCTACTATCTGGGATTCCGAAGCAGGAGTTACGCGCGCGTGCAGGAAATCCTCGGGCTGAAGTGTTTCAGGCTGCTCTCGACGACTTGCTAGGTGCGCGCGCAATCGCCGTTTCGGGAGATCTCGTTCAACGGGCGGGGCGTGAAATTGCTCTAGCGCCCGAAGAAATGCGCGCCAAAGAAGTAATCGAGCGTGAATTTGCGAACGCTGGGCTTGCGGTTCCAAGCTTCGCCGCCGTGCTCGCCAAGTTGCCGGTGGAATCCCGGCGCGCGCAAAAGATTTTGCAGATTCTGTTGCGCGAAAAAGTGCTGGTGAAAGTCGCGGAGGACTTGGTTTTCCATCAAATGGCGGTGGCNNGCGTTCAAGGAGCTCACGGGCGTTTCGCGGAAATACGCAATTCCATTGCTCGAATACCTTGACCGGGAACACTTGACGCGCCGGGTCGGGGACGAGCGTGTTATACTTTAGGCAGTTACCCGGGCTCGCGAACTGGCTTTCGCTGAAACAGGCATCCTGGGAAGGCAGGTAAACATGGGAGAGTTTAGCCCAATTCANNCCCCGCCGGCGAATCCGCCGACGGTTACAACCGCGCCGCCACCCTTGGGCGAAGATAAGAAGTAAGCCACTCGGCGTGTGACGATATCGTGACGGCGGCCTCTGCCGCCGTTTTCATTTTGTCACCCGCTGGGCGCCGACCGAGTTCTCCCACGCTAACTCCCGCAGCAAAGACCATAGTCGCGCAAGCGGCAATCCCATCACATTGAAATAGCAGCCCTCGATGCGCGCCACGTATCGTCCGCCTATGCCTTGGATTCCATAAGCGCCGGCCTTATCGAAAGGTTCGCCGGTGCCAATATAGTCTTCGATTTCCCGGTCGGTAAGAGGCGCGAAATGCACCCGCGTAATATCTTCGACCACGCGCTGCTCTGCTCCGGAAGATCGTAACAGTGCAAGACCCGTGTGAACTTCGTGGACGCGTCCGCTGAGGCGCCGCAACATACTTCGCGCGTCATCTTGCGAGACGGGCTTGCCAAGGATATCTGCGTTCACCACGACGGCCGTATCGGCGCCGACAATCAGCGTTTCGTCAACGGGATCGAGATATTTAGCGGCGGCCGACAGCGCCTTCGCTAGAGCTAGCCTCCTGACGTAATCGCCGGGAGCCTCGTGAGCAAGGACTGATTCATCCACATCGGTGGCGCGTGTCTCGAATTGAATTCCGGCGTTACGCAGGATTTCCGCGCGGCGAGGCGAAGCCGATGCAAGAATCAGTTTCAACGGCGCTCCTTGCTTTCGTAGGACATGGACGCCTCCGCGAGTGCGCCGAGAAAAACCGGGAGCGCTGGGAAGGGATCCTTCGTCACTTCGTTCCTCAGGATGACGATGCTTGTCGCATCGTCAAATTACTACGGATTCGTGGTATTCACCGAAGGCGCGGCGCAGAGCGTCTGAGATTTCGCCGACAGTTGCATACGCTTCCACAGCTGAGAGAATGGCCGGCATCAGATTTTCAGTGCTGCGGGCGCGGCGTTCCACTTCGGCAAGCGCAGCCTTCGCTTTGGATGTATCGCGGCGCGCGCGCAAGGCGTTGAGACGAGCCACCTGCGTGCGCTCAATTTCCGGATCGATTTGCATCGTAGGTATGGGGCGGCCTTCCTCGGCCTGAAAGCGATTCACGCCGACTACCACCTGCTCGCCGGTGTCCACCGCTCGCTGGTATTCATAAGCGGCTTTCTGGATTTCCTGCTGAACGTAGCCGGTTTCAATGGCGCGCAGCATTCCGCCCATCGCATCAATTTTCGAAATGTAGTCTTGCGCTCCGGCTTCGATTTCGTTGGTCAATTTCTCAATCGCGAACGAGCCAGCCACCGGGTCGATAGTGTTCACGACGCCGGTTTCGTGGGCGATGATCTGCTGCGTGCGAAGCGCGAGAAGCGCCGCTTGCTCGGTGGGAAGGGCGAGCGCTTCGTCCAGAGCGTTGGCATGGAGCGACTGGCAGCCTCCCAAAACCGCTGCGAGACACTGCAGCGCGACGCGCACGATATTATTTTCCGGCTGCTGCGCTGTGAGCGACGAGCCGGCGGTTTGTGCGTGAAAGCGAAGCATCATCGAGCGCGGATCGCGTGCGCCAAAACGCTGGCGCATCGTGCGCGCCCACAAGCGACGCGCTGCGCGGAATTTCGCGATCTGCATCAGCAATTCGTTGTGTGAGTTGAAGAAGAAAGAAAGCTGCGGAGCGAAGTCGTCCACGGCGAGACCAGCGTCGACGGCGGCATCCACGTACGCGATTCCATTCGCAAGTGTGAATGCGACTTCCTGCACGTCGGTGGATCCCGCTTCGCGAATGTGATAACCGGAAATCGAAATAGCATTCCAATTGGGTATTTCCTGTCGACACCAGGCGAAAATGTCGGTGACGATACGCATGGCCGGCCGCAACGGATAAATGTAGGTCCCACGCGCGATGTATTCCTTCAAAATATCGTTTTGCACCGTGCCGGCGAGGCGCTTCAAGTTCGCGCCTTGCTGCTTGGCCACCGCTACGTAAAGAGCAAGCAGAATCGCGGCGGTGGAATTAATCGTCATCGAAGTGGAGACGCGCTCGAGCGGAATAGCGTCGAAGAGCGTTTGCATGTCCTCGAGCGAGTCGATCGCTACGCCGACCTTGCCCACTTCTCCCAGCGCGAGCGAATGGTCGGAATCCATTCCGATCTGCGTGGGCAAATCGAACGCGACGGACAATCCCTTCTGCCCTTGCGAAAGAAGATAGCGATAGCGGTGGTTCGATTCGACCGCGCTGCCAAAGCCGGCATATTGCCGAGTGGTCCACAACCGTCCACGGTACATGGTGGGGTAAACGCCGCGCGTGAATGGAAATTCGCCGGGGTAGCCCAGATCGCGTTCAGAGTCCCAACCCTGCAGGCTGTCTTGCGTTACAACAGCTTCCATTGGGAGGCCGGAAGGTGAAGCAAGTCTCCGTTCCGAAAAGGCCGGGCGCTTCTTGGTGTCTTCGGGCATTGGGAAGTCAGCGAACTCGCCGCGCTCGGCGGAACGACGCGAAAGCGAAGTACGCCATCATGACTGCATAAGCAAGCGCAAAACCGAGAAGCCAAGCTGCCACTTTGCTATGCCACTGGCGCCAGGCGGCCACCGCTCCGTACAAAGCAAAGGTGGCGAACAGGGCTCCCATGGCTTCGTGGAAGAATTGCCGCGCGGCGCGCCACAGGATGCGCGCGGTTACTTTTGAGGAGTTCCATAGCGCCGGAATGAAGCCGGTTGCCATGGCACAATTCTAGTATAGATTGCGGCGGCGCGCTGTGGCCGGGCTGCTATTTTGGCCACAGAGTACGAGTGCGAGCGCTTTCTGGCTCCACAACCTGAGCTAGCGTACAGGTAACATTCGCGACTGCAAGTTCACACCTGGGCCTTGTTTCCGGATTGCGACGGCCCTAGAATTGGGCTAGTTGACGTTCTATACAGGAGGCGCGCTTGCAACTCGACGACCGTATGAAGCAGTTGCTGCGAGACCTGGGGCACGCTATCAACGATAGCGTATCGGATTCCGATCGCATTGCGGAAGCTATTTCCAGCGTGCGTTCCGCGGGCTTCGATATTGTGCTGAAGCTCGACGCTACTATCGGGCTGGCACGACGCTCCGAGCAGGATGCCAAGATGACTCCGCTCGATCGCCGCTTCCTGGAATCGCTGCATATTCGCGTGGACGACGAAACCTTGGAAGAAGAAAACGTGGCGGCGCCTCTGGTGGAAATCACCGCGCAAGACATTAAATTCTTGAAGTCTCTGAAGATCTCATTCGATGACGAACTCTAGGATTTTCGCCGCGCTGATCCTGGCTGCTGGACTTTCGCTTGCCAATGTCCCCGCCGCTCGCGCGCAAGTGAACACCAGCGCTCCGATCGTAGTGAAGAAAAAGGCGAAAAAACCTGTATGGCTGAAAGCGGAAGTGATCCATGCGGACAGTCACACGCTGATGGTTCGCGAAGAAGCGAATTCGCTGAACGTGCATACGTTCACGTATGCGGACAAAGCGCAGAAAAAAATCGGCAAGGTTCTGGATGCGGGCGGCTATCAAAGCGGCGATCGAATCAAAGTTCTGTGGATGGCCGGAGGCTCGGAAGCGCTCGACATCAAAGGCAAACCTTCGAAGGCAATTTGATCGTTCTTACAAACCTGCTTCTGAGTTGGAATTCCTACGCGCTAGTCCGCAGTCTCGACTAATTTCATGATTCGCCCGCCCGCCGTTTCCGGCCGCTTTTATCCCTCCGATGAAAAGAAGCTCGCTCGTGAGATCGAGCAATATACTGCGAGCACAAACAAGAACAAGAAAGTATTCGCCCGCGGATGCGTCGTGCCGCATGCCGGATATATGTATTCAGGCCATGTAGCGGGAGCGGTTTATTCGGCGATTGAAATTCCTTCGAGGTGTATTTTGCTCGGCCCACGGCATTTCCCCGGCGGAGAAGCAATGGCGATAATTTCAGAGGGAAGCTGGCGGACTCCGTTTGGCGAGGCACAGATAGATTCGGTATTGGCTGAAGAACTTAAGCGGGCGTGTCCGCTGCTGCGCGAAGACCGCGTGGCGCACGAGCGCGAGCACTCGATCGAGGTGCAGATTCCTTTTCTTCAACAGCTCGCGGAAAATCTGCGATTCGTTCCAGTGGTGCTTGCAACGCAGCGTTATGCAGAGCTCGAATCGTTAGGCCATGCCGTAGCACAGGTGATAGAGGCTCACTCCGAACCTGTGCTGCCGATCGCGAGCACAGATATGAATCACTATGAAAGCGAGGCGATCACTCGCGTGAAAGACCACAGGGCAATTGACCACATTCTCGCGCTCGACCCACGCGGTCTTTACGATACGGTGAGATCCGAGGAAATCACCATGTGCGGCTACGCTGCGACGGTTGCGATGCTGATTGCCATGCGCGATCTTGGCGCGAAGGATACGGAGTTAATTCGGTACGCGACTTCGGGTGACATCACTGGCGACTTGGATGAAGTTGTCGGCTACGCGGGCATCGTCATTCGCTGATAAGACTCGACGATGCTCGCGTTCGCTGCGCTTTGCGTTCGTTCGTGCTCTCTATTGGACAGTGAGCAAAAAATAAGTGGAATGTGTGTTTCCACTCCCATTTGTCGTGATCACCACGGTCTGATTCGTCACAGTGGGATTAATGGGAGGGGTGGTGCCGCCGCCGCTACTGCCACCTCCGCAGGCGGCAATACCGAGCAAGCTGCCAACTAACAGAAGGCTCGCCACTACGCTCCAGCGGAGTCTGCGTCTGCCTGCTTGAATCCCGAGCCACATAATGGCAAAACACACAAAGAGCAGCATCAATCTGCTAGCGCCAGCCCGAGCGGCGGGCGTGCCTCGATGGCCGGTAGGAACCAGCATGCCGCTGCCTGTGTTTGTCACCGTTAGTTGAGTTGAACCGCTGCCGGGTCCAACCGACGGAGGATTAAAACTGCAAGAGTTTCCCGCCGGCAGGCCAGAGCAAGACAAGGTGACTGTTCCGGTGTACGCCGCCGTTACTCCCTGTATGGTGATCGTTGTGGGTGGCGAAGTGCCTCCCGCAGGCACGGTCACAGGCGTGGGAGTTCCAGTTTGGGGGCACGCGCCTACGCAAATCATGAAGTCCGGGCTGAGGACAGCTGATTGAAAACCGGTGACGAAATTGGCGACGTTTAGCGAACCAAGGCCCGTAGCAAGGTTAAAGCCGCTCGAGGCGCTGTATCCCAGTGAGCCAGCCAAGGGTCCAGTCTGAACTGTCGTAACGCCGAATGTATCGCTCCCGGAGGCGTCGGTGCAATCCGGACTGGCCGGAGTGCAAGGCATGGCGTTTGTTCCGGTGATGGTGTGGAAGATGTTAGCTTGCGCCGCGAGGGTGTAATGCACGGGATTGGGATTTCCCTGATTTTCGCCTGTTTGTTGAACGACCAGAGCCATTACGCCAGCCATCGCAGGGGTGGCCACGGAGGTGCCGCCGAACCCTTGGAAATCGAGGAAGGGAGCAGTTAGATTACAGCTAGAATTACTGCCGCCCTGCTCCGAATTCGCATCCATCTGGCATACGATGTAAAAACTCCCATTGAAAAATCCGCTGCCCGAAAAAAAAGAAATATCCGGTATGTCACGCTTGCCGTCGGGCGGCACGCTGGAACCTGCTTGCCAGTATGGCTTAGGATAGCCGCCTAGGCATGCCGCTGCGTCCACAGGATTACCGGATGTGCAAGCACTCACTCCGCCTCCGCCGCCAACAACACCTTCACCGTTGACCTGGGTATTGTTGCAGTTGGTCAGCGGGTCTGTACTAGCGCCAATGACGGCCCACAGGTTGCTGGTGCAAGAGTTATTCCAAACTACTTCCGGGATATAAGACAAGGCCGAGACTCCCGTCGCATTGGTGGTCTGCGCCGTGTTCCAAAATTGACTAAGAACGGTTCCGCTAGAGTTGATGTCGTTGAAATCGGTGCCACCGACAGCGACGTTGAACGGCGTCGAAGCAAATCCGCTCACCTGCAGACCGGACTGGGCGCTGGGGGCGGCACCGGTGGCAGTGCCAGTATCGCAGGCCGCAGAACCCTGGTCTCCCGAGGCGATGAATACGGACATACCCTCTCCGGCTGCTTGCTGCCACATTTGGTAATAGAACAAATTGCCTGCGGAGCCGAGATCGAATTCGCACGCGCCGTAGCTTTCGGTTAGGATGGGGGCCAAATTTTGGTCCACGATGTAGGTAGAGGAAAGATCCACGCCATTGCTGGTATTGGTGGATGCCGACTTTACGAAATTGATCGTGGCGCCTTTGGCGACTGCGCCCGACCACTGAGTGTCAATGTCTGCTTCGGCCTCGTCGTCATCTCCCCCCGGGCCAATCGTCCCTGGGTCGCCGGCGTTCGGATTTTGAGTGATCGTCAGATGCGAAGCTGGGAGGCCAAATATGCTCCTAAAATCAGCATTGTCCTGTGGATTGATGTCCGTCTGTCCTACCACTGCGATGGTCACTCCCGTACCGTCGTTGTTCGCTGTCCATCGTGGCAGCACGTTATAGATCGTGGCGAAATCGGTCGGGCCCACTCCGAAGCAATTGTTTGAAGGGACGGTGCAGCCCCCCGCGAACGTGAAATTCGAATTCACCGCGGTGACTTTTCCAGTCTCTTTCGATCTGATGAACTCGCCGGCATGTACATTGGCAGGCTTCCAGCGGAAATTATGCAGAGTGTTTACGCCCTCGACGACCGGTGTAAGAGCTGTGGGGATTTGGGGATCGGTGGAGTTCGCCCAGTGCTGTTCGCCATTAACAACGTAGCTGTGAATCGCGGTATGAAAAGCCTGCTGCACTTGGCCCGCGTTGCCGGAAAAGTTGATCACCGTGCGGCCGTTAGTAACCTGGATAATTTGGAACCCGTGCGATCCCAGCCATGACGTGATGGTTTGAATGTCCTGGTCAGATGCGCCGAACTGCTGGCCAAATTGCTGCGGGGTGAGCCACTTGTGGAAATTGGCAGAAGATTTATCGAGTTGCTCGGCCATCAACCGATCGAGCGCGGCTTCCTGCGCCGGACTGCGTTTCAGCACCAGCAGCATGTTCTCCATCGGGAGATTGGCCGGCGCCGGTCCGCGGTCAAATTCAGGGCGGGCCAGCGGATACGTGTTGCCCTTCAGCAGGGTTAGTTTGCCCTCGTCCACCGCCTGCGTAATGCGCGGCTGAACGTCACTGCTTTGCGCCGAAGCTTGGAAGGCGGGGATCGAAAGTAAAGTAAAAAGTACGGCGCACTGGATTGCAACTAGGTTTTTTGGTTTCATTGGCGTGATAACTCAGATGCGGACGGTCTCCATACGGATGGATGAAGTATAGCGGTAAATCGCAAGAAATGTCATCCTGGTCAGCGGACCAATTCTAAATTCGTCCACAATAACGCCGAAAATGAGAGAGTTCTAATCCTAAGTTAAAAAAGGAGTTAGCGATACCTGCGAATGCAAATCCTGAAAGGCCAGCTAGAGCGAGGCGCGTATCCGGCTGGCAAGCGCTCGGGCGCGCTGGCGTGCGATATCGATAAATTTCTGGTCGCCCGCAAGCTGATCGAGCGCGGGAAGCAGCCGCCCAGGTTCCGGAAACAGCTTGTTGTTGTAATCCTGCTCGATTTGCTGCAGAACATCATTTACCCCAAGCCGGTCGTATCGCATGGTGCGTTCCAGGTCAGAAAGATCTGTTGTCTGACGGGCAAGCCCTTCGAAGATTGCGGTCAATTGACTGGCGGAATCGTCGAGCGAGTAGTTGAACTTGACTTCGTGTGTCTCGCTGCCTTTATCGTAGCGGAAAGTTTTTTCGCCCAGGTTGGCGATGCGCCTGTGAATGTCCAAATCCACACCTTGAAAATTATGCAATTTCGCCGCCAGGGCAAAGATTTTGCCGGCGAGCGCAGCGTCGATTTCGAAGGGCTGAGGATTGGCAGCTTCGTCCAGTTGGCGGATATCAAAAGTGCCGCGGCCGTTCTCGTACAGCTTAATTTCCACGAATTCGGGATAGCTGGACTTAAAGATTTTTCGGTATGTGATTGCGGGATTGTCGGAAGATGCGCCGGCGACGCAAGGAGCCAGGAACACGAGAGCGGCGAGGAAAAATGCTGAAAGGTTTCTGCGAAAACCCGCTGCCATGTGACGGTTCACAAATCGGATCCTCGTTGATGAGGCTATCACGATTCCAAGATGCGGGCGGCGCGGATCCGGTTGCGCGGACTTTGTGAATTGCGAATCACGCTGCGAGAAGCCATAACTAGACGCGTCGAGGGCATAGCAACATCCATGCGCTCGCGCGCCCGGGCAAGGTGTGCATGGCATAGGGCCACGGCCAGCGCGTCGGCGGCGTCAGCAGGCTCCGGAACTTCCGTCAGACCCAGCGCGGAACTCACCATTTGCTGCATTTGCTGTTTCGACGCGGCGCCATATCCCGCCACACTGGATTTTACTTCGCGAGGCGAATAGCTATGCGCGGGGATGGAGGCTTGCGCAGCAGCCAGAAGGACGACCCCGCGTACTTCCGCGAGTTTTAGCGCGGTCTTCACATTCAGAGCGGCAAATACGGACTCGACCGCGACGGCGTCGGGCGTAAATTCAGCCACCAGTTTCGAAATCAGCGAATGAATTTCGTACAAACGCGCGGCAAGTGTTGCGCGTGCGGGAAGTTTAAACGAGCCGAAGCGCACCAGACGCGGCGTTGTGCCGACGAATTCGATGATGCCGTACCCGGTAGCCCCGGCCAGTGCCGGGTCCACGCCTAGCACGCGTAGTCCACGCGCTTTTGTATTCAGTCTGACAATGTGAGATGAAGGCATGCCGGTCCGCACAAGTGTACGTGCGGGCCGGAAATGAAAGGTAGTGTTTTTTCGGGATGCGCGACGCGAAGAGAACTACCCGGCTACGGCAGCCTGGATTTCCTTCTCGTCGATATCGAAGTTCGCGTAGACGTGCTGCACGTCGTCGTGATCTTCCA
>PKWH01000273.1:0-153 GCA_003131985.1 Acidobacteriota bacterium
CTCACCTGATGTTTTACACTCCGCTCATGGACGGTGCCGTTTGGGGTGCGGATGTGCCCCGAACTCCCGTCATGCTGAATCCACAGTTCCATGGCGATCCGGAACCAATCGACGTATTCATGGTTCCCGCGGGCTGGTGGTCGGATGGCACGG
>PKWH01000273.1:159-301 GCA_003131985.1 Acidobacteriota bacterium
CGCTAGGCGGCGCGCTCGACTTGGACTGCTGTGCCGTAAACCAGGACTTCGGTGACGCCTTGCATCAACTCGTTTGAGTCGTAGCGCACGCCGATGACGGCATTGGCGCCGTGAGAGCTGGCGTGTTGCATCATCAATTCCA
>PKWH01000273.1:341-3125 GCA_003131985.1 Acidobacteriota bacterium
CCTATGTTCCGCACCACGCGGTATCCCGGCAGCTCAAACGCCGTGGTAATCATGTTTTCGTTCACGCTTACGTCCATCGTTCCCCCTTTTGCGACGACATTATCCGACCGCCGAGACCGAACAAGCAGAGCGGATTTTACATCAAGATAAGTCTATGTCGTTAATCGCTGAATTATCTGCCAGTTAGCGAAATCCAATAGATATGAATACCAAGTTATGTATCTACCCTTGTGGTTATATCGCTTAATTTACTTGACAGACAGAGTATCAAAATAGAGAATGCCCCGCTATGCGACCGACGGCTAGGCGAGTCCTTGATTTGGCTGCTGTAATCGTTTTTTTCTTTTTATCTGTATCCCTGAAAATTTCCGCGCAGGAGTCTAAGCCTGTGAACAACGCGGGCGCGGTTTCGGCCCCGACGTGTTCGACGAACCCGACCGATCCGCCGCCTACTGGCGTGCAAGCCACTCTTGGCACGACATCATACGGTTCGCCACAGACGATGGTGAATCTGACGATCACTGGGAAAGGGCTGAGTAAGTTCAGCGATATACTTTTCTGTTATACAGCAGCACCCGGGTTATACCTCCAAAATCCCGACGTGCCTTTTATTCGATTGAACGAAAAGCTGGCCAACCCGAACTTTCCGGATACATCAATCGACGGCACGATATCGGTCATGCCGTCGGCGTTGAAAGGTAATTACGAGGTTTTTCTCAGCGACGGAAAAAATATCCTCTTCGACACAAAGTTAGTGTTTACGGTGAGAGATTCAAACAACGGGCAGTATTCCGAGTGCTCGACCCAGGCCGGCCCGGTCATCGGCAACCAAGCGCTGTTTTGCTCCCAGGCGCTCTTGGATTACCAACAGACCTACCGGATATTTGGTAAGGGAATCGCAGATCAATACATCGCAGTGGAGGTCACAGTCCGGAATTTAAGCGACGACTTCGAATATATCCTTCACGACATACGTTTGGGAACTACGGACGCAGTTGTTGCCAGTATCGACAAGAAGCTCGTCAGAGCAGTTGGAGAAAATACCGAGCAATTTACAGCGAGGGCGATTGCTGTACGCCTGACGGAAGCAACTGCGACGGCATTCACCGGCGTGGCCGGAATTGTTGGGAGTTCGCTTTTAACAAGTGTTGCGGCCTTAACGGCAGGGCCCGGTTTGCTAGGATTGAAACACGCCATCCCGGATTTGTCAGTTGCCGAGCTTAATCGCATAAACGACCTGTCGTTCGCCACCGGAGGAATTGTCATTTCCAAGCACGCCGCTGTGCCGATGGTGGCCTTTTTGTCGAGTAAGGTGTTTGTGCCGGGTTGCCTGTTTGAGGTTGCAAAGCCTACTACTCAACAAGGGGGAACAACAGGGCAATCAGCCGATGTGAACCTATCGGGCTGCAAGCAGAAGGTAGATATAAAGTTCAAGGATCTTAAGACCAAAGACCTTATGAATTTTCAGAAAGGACTGATCGTTGAGGTTTCCGGAGCTCACGTACAAGAAATCGCGCAGATGACCGTAACGAAAGTTACCGGTTCACCGCTGGACTTGCCGCTTGATCTGTCCCAGGTCACAGCGAACACCAAGGAAACGATTACGTTGCAGGGCACAGGTTTGGATGCTGCAACTCAGATGAACCTGTTGGGATCGGGAAGCAATACACTCAGTTATTCGGTTGTGGCACCGACGATTTCAGATCCGACTAAGACTCAGTTCTTGATTGATTTCGCGCACATGCCGGCCGCCGACAGCTACACAATAACTCTAGATACGGCGTCACAAAAAGGAGTTAAGACCGGCGCGTCTTTAGCCGTAAGCTCGCCTTTATCCGTGTCTCTGACCAGTCTGAATTTCCAGAACCAGAAAGTGGGAGAGGCTAGTGCAGCACAGACTGTCACGATCACCAATAAGAGCAATGCACAACTTACTATTCCGATGCCAAAACCATCCGGAACCGATGGAGCTAGTTTCTTGGTAGCGTCCGGGAAAACAAACGGATGTGTTCAAAGTCAGACACTCGACAAGGCCACAAATTGCACGTACGACGTCACCTTCACTCCCGCGACCGGATCGGCTGGATCTCGGCAGGCTACTCTCGATATAACGTATGGACCGGGCGTTGATAAGGTGTCGGTCAAGCTTACTGGTACCGCGACAAATTAGACTGACGAGTTGTTTGCCGGCGTGGACGGCTCTTCCATATCCATACATAACCACTTCTTCCGCGCAAAGCGGTAGCGTAACCTGCGAGTATTTTTGGTACGTAGCGCTCGGCAGCATTTCAGCCTCGGCTTCGCGTTCACGATCTCGGCGGTTTGGCGCAGATCAAGCTTCAGCGCGACCTAGAAACTGCGAAAATGGCCCGCATCCTCTTCCTCCATGCTAAAATAACCAAGCGTTCGTTGCTCCTGAAACCTCTCGCAATTCTATCGGGGNNTCATCGCCCACGTCGACCATGGGAAGACCACGCTGGTCGACGCCATGCTGCAACAGAGCGGCACTTTTCGCTCCAACGAGCACCACGTCGAACGCGTGATGGATTCGAATGAACTGGAGCGCGAGCGCGGAATCACCATTCTGGCGAAAAACACAGCGGTGACGTATCACGACACGAAAATCAATATCGTGGACACGCCGGGGCACAGCGATTTCGGCGGAGAAGTGGAACGCGCGCTGCGCATGGTGGACGGAGTGCTGCTGCTGGTGGACGCGAGCGAAGGGCCGCTGCCGCAGACGCGTTACGTGCTGCAGAAGGCGCTGGCGGCGAAGCTGCCTCC
>PKWH01000273.1:3168-3510 GCA_003131985.1 Acidobacteriota bacterium
GGCGCATCGCGCGGTGGGCGACGCGTCGACAAACCTGCAGCCGCTGTTTGAAACGATTGTGGCTTCCACTCCTCCGCCTTCGGGGAATGCCGCGGCGGTGCTGCAGATTCAGGTGACGAATCTCGACTACAGCGAATATCTTGGTCGGCTGGCGATTGCGCGCGTGTTCGAAGGAACGCTGAAGCGCGGCACGGAAGTGGGCATCGCGAAACTTTCGGGCGTGATTCAGCCGACGAAGATTACGAAATTGTTTACGTTCCGCGGACTCGAACGCGACGAAGCGGAAGAAGTGGCGGCGGGAGACATCTGCGCCATCGCGGGCGTGGAAGGAATTCAAATCGG
>PKWH01000219.1 GCA_003131985.1 Acidobacteriota bacterium
GTTGAGTGGAATTCTCGTCATCCGCAGATCAGCAGGCTGAGCCATGGTTACACCTCCAAATCCGCGAGACTAGACATCGGCGGACTCTGCAGCGAGTGCCGGTCAGATAGCCAGCGAGGTCGGGTAGTTTACAACGAAATCCCCCCGGAAGGACTGGCGCATGGCTCGGAACCGGCGATCTTGCGGAGGCTGCTATAATGTCCAATTCTGATGAAGCGCGCAAAACAATCTGGCAAAGGACCAAAGGCTTCCCCGACAGCCCGAGCTAATCGCGCGCGAGTGGTGGCGCGGGCACAGCTGCCGACGAGTTTTGGGCGATTCACTGTGTTCGGGATTACCGGGCACAATGCGGGGGAAGAGGCTGTCGCGATTCAGCGTGGGACGGTGCGCAGTACCTCGCGACGCGGGAAGGCGCCGCTGGTGCGGGTCCATTCGCAATGCCTGACGGGAGATGTATTCACGTCGGAGCGCTGCGATTGCCGGGCGCAGCTTGAGTTTTCGTTGCGGCGAATTGCGAAAGAGCCTGCGGGGGTGCTGCTCTATTTGCCGCAAGAAGGGCGCGGCATCGGGTTGATCAATAAACTGAAGGCGTACGAGCTGCAGGACGCGGGGCTGGACACGGTGCAAGCGAATCGGAAGCTTGGCTTCGCGGCGGATTCTCGCGATTACGAATTTGCGGCCGAGGCGCTGAAGGCTCTGGGCATTCGCAAACTGCGATTGCTTTCGAATAATCCGGACAAGATACAGCAATTGGAGAGCGCGGGCATACGGGTAGTTGAGCGAATTCCCTGCCGGCCGCGCACCAGCCGACATTCCAAGTTTTACCTGCGCACGAAGAAAGACAAGCTCGGGCATCTGCTCGCCTAGCTTCAGGGGCTAAAGCCCCTTCTATTTTGGGCGGCGTTATGTCGCCCCTAAAGGGGCGACCCGCAAAGATACGGAATGGGCGCGGGCGTCCCTTCACGCAGCGACTTCTCCGACCGAGTACCTGCGAGCTAGCCTAAAATTTCTCTTGACAGGAATGGGCGCTGGGGCAATACTAAACCATATGGTTAACTATTCAGGAGTGGTGCTCGACTCGACGTTCGCTGCGCTTTCGGATGCCACTCGGCGCGGGATACTGGCGCGTTTGGCGCTGGGCGAAACTTCGGTGAGCGAGCTTGCGGCGCCGTACGAAATGTCTTTGCCAGCCGTGTCCAAACATCTGCGCGTGCTGGAAGGGGCGGGGCTGGTGAAGCGGCACAAGGATGGGCGGGTGCATCGATGCCGGCTGGTGGCTGACCCGATGAAAGATGCGGCTGCTTGGATCGAGTATTACCGTCGATTCTGGGAACAGCAGTTCGACGCTCTCGCAAAGTACCTTGAAGATTCACAGAAAGAGGAGGATTCACAATGGCAAGCTCCATCACCGGCCCCGAAACCAAGCTCGAAATCCGCCGAATGTTCTCGGCCCCGCGCGAGAAAGTCTTCGAAGCATGGACGCAACGGGAAAAATTAGAGAAATGGATGTGCCGCTTTCCGGGGAACGAAACGCGCTATACGGGAGCTGATGCGCGTCCGGGCGGGACAAACACGATGGAGGTCACGAGCCAGGACGGCACGACTTACAAACAGCGAGTGACGTACCGGGAGATTCAGCCTCCGGAAAAGTTGGTGTTCACATGGACCTGGGAGAAATTTTCCGCATCGGGACAGAAGATCGCCGAGCAGGATGAGACGCTGGTGACGGTGGAATTTCAGCCGCGCGGTACTTTTACGGAAGTGTTTCTGACGCATGAGGGATTCAGCAACGCCGCAGCGCGAGAGGCCCACAACCAGGGTTGGAACGGGACCTTCGATATGCTGGCGAAAGCATTGGAAGCATAGCTCGGGGAGTTCTGAGGAGGAGGACCGGGATGGGGAGCCAAACGCCAGATTTTGCCACGCTTCAAGTCCGGCGGACGTTTGCGGCGCCACGCGAAAAGGTCTTTCGCGCTTGGACGGAACTCGATGCGCTGGACCACTGGATGTGCCGCGACGTCCCGACGCACGAAGTGAAGTATCTCGAGCTCAACGTGCGAGCGGCCGGGCGCTACCGCATCGAGGTGAAGGATCCTGCGGGCGAGACGTATCTGGGCCAAGGGGTTTATCGCGAAGTGAAGGCGCCGGAGAAGCTGGTTTTCACATGGGCTTGGACCAAGTCTTCCAGCACGCCTGACGAAAGCTTGCAGACCAAGGATTCGGTGATCACGGTTGAATTTTTTGCGCGCGGAAGTTCGACGGAAGTGGTTCTGACGCAAGAGCTGCTGCAAAACCAAGCATCGCGAGACTCGCACAAGAAGGGCTGGGAAGGCTGCTTCAACAAGCTCGCGGAATATTTGAAGAAGTAGGCGCATGGCGCAGCGATCGCTTTTCCGAAACCTGGACGATGCACGCGAACGGCAAAGAACAGAACGAGCCTTTTCACTTCATCCGCAAGAAGGCCTCCTAGAGCCCGCCCGAATTCCAGCGAGCGAAGAACGATGAGGTTAGCCGCCGCCGACGAAGTGGACGATTTCGAAGCTGTCGTTAGGCTGGACTTGGGTTTCGTTCCAGAGCGCGCGGGGGAGAATGTCGAGATTGCGCTCAATCGCGAGGCGGTCACTGCGCATTTTTAGGTGGTCCAGCAGAGCGGTCACAGTGAAGCCGTCGGGGACCTCGCGCGGATCGCCGTTAATTTTGACCATCATGGCGCGGGACTCGCGGGTGATTCTTTTTGGCGCGTTCTCATCGTAAAGCGGATTTCGTCCTTCCAGGAACCGGTATTAGCGTGAATCACGAGCGCTAGGTCACCTTTTCCCAGGGGCGGAAGCGGAAATTGAATGCGCGCGCGGCCTTGCTCGTCACTTGTCAGCGAGTGGCGAGCGTGGTCCAATGCCCCCTCGATGAAAGCTTCCACATTGGCTCCCACTTGCGGCTGGCGATCGGCACGTCGCGAAACCTCAACTTCCAGAGAGACTTTTCCTGCAGACAGCCACGAGCCGGGATTTAGAAGCTGCAATCGAATTCCGGCGGGGCGGCTCGCTTGCGTCGCGGCAGAAGCCGAGGCAATTTCGGAATCCAGGGCGCCCGAGCGAACGTCATCAATCACAGCGCGATGTTGCTCCTCCACTCGACGGCGAAGATCCTCGGGAGTGAAAGACGCCGACTCGGCCAACTCGGAGTAATTCAGGGCGCGGCGATGCAGGATGCGTCCATTTTGGTAAACGGCAGTGTCGATAATGGGATGGCTCGGCCCGCGGTCCTCGGTCTGCACGTGAAATACCTGCTCGCCGACCTTCACATCGGTGTTGAAACCGGAACTCATCGAGCGGAATGCTCCGTATCGGGGCATTCCAGCGAAGGTTGCGCGAATCCGATTAATGGAGAGTTCATTTGACCGGGTGCACTCGGGTCGTTATTATAACAGCGCACAGAAAATGAACAGCAATTACCTAGATTCGTATGGCTCATTGTTACTGATGTTTATCCTGGCCATGGGCTTGTCTGGGGCGCTGGTGGTGGTTTCCAACCTGGTCGGACGCCACAAAAGGTCGCGGGAGAAGGATGAGCCGTATGAATGCGGAATCCACCCGACGGGCGACGCGCGCGAGCCAGTTACCGTTCAATTCTATATGGTGGGGCTGCTATTTATTCTATTCGACATCGAGGCCATCTTTTTGTATCCGTGGGCGCTGGTTTACCGCAATGGCTTGGGAGTGTTCGGCTTTGTAGAGATGTTGCTCTACATTATAATTTTGCTGGCCGGTTACATATTCCTCTGGAAGAAGGGCGCGCTCGACTGGAATCGTTGAGCGCCGGCCCCCCGGGAACGAACTCATAATGGAATCGCAGGAAGCTGACAAGAATCCGGTAGTTCAAAGACTGCGACAGTGGGACGCCGANNCCGTTCCTTTACTTTGCTTTCTTGTCTGATATCACGACGGTGGACCGCTTCCCCATCGAGCCGCGCTTTGAAGTGAACTACCATCTCCTGTCTATTGCGCGCAGCGATCGTTTGCGATTGAAGGTGCGTTTGCCGGGAAACGATCCGACGCTCCCATCCGTCACTTCGGTATGGCCGACGGCGAACTGGCACGAGCGCGAAAATTACGATCTATTTGGAATTCGCTTTGAAGGGCATCCCGACCTGCGCCGTATTCTGATGCCGGACGATTGGGAAGGCTATCCGTTGAGGAAGGATTACCCGGTAGAGGGGCCTCGTTGAGCTTGCTAAGAGACAAAGAATCATGACCGCGACTGTTGAAACGCCGACTGGCGCCGCTCAAACGATGGTCCTGAACATGGGGCCGCAGCACCCGTCCACGCACGGAGTGCTGCGCGTGATCCTTGAGCTGAACGGCGAAATCGTGGTGAAAGCAGAGCCGATAATCGGCTATCTCCACACGGGCATCGAGAAATCCTGCGAAGCTAAAACGTATTCGCAAGTGATCACGCTTACCGACAGGATCGACTACCTCGCGCCGCTTTCAAATAACTTGGGCTACTGCCTCGCGGTGGAAAAACTGCTGGGACTGGAAGCTCCCAAGCGCGCGCAATACTTTCGCGTGCTGCTGACCGAACTCACGCGCGTCGCTTCGCATCTCGTGTGGGTCGGAACGCATGCGATTGACCTCGGCGCGATGTCGGTGTTCCTCTACACTTTCCGAGAGCGCGAAGAAATAATGAAGATTTTTGAGTACGTTTCCGGCCAGCGAATGATGACGAGTTATTTTCGCGTGGGCGGCCTGGCGCTCGAACCGCCTCCGGGCTTTCTCGATAAGGTGCGCCGCGTGATTGACGCGCTGCCGGGGCACATCGATGAATACGAAGATCTGCTGACGAACAACCCTATCTGGCTGGGACGAACGAAGGGCGTTGGAATCATCAGCGGGGATGATGCGATAGCCATGGGCTGTTCCGGACCCATGCTGCGCGGCAGTGGCGTGGCTTACGATGTGCGCAAAGCCTTTCCGTATTCAAGTTACGAGGACTTTCGATTTGACGTGCAAACGCAAACTGCCGGTGATTGCTTCGCGCGTTATCAAGTGCGCGTAGCGGAGATTCGCGAGAGCCTTAAGATCGTGCGGCAAGCGATGGAGAAAGTTGCGAAGATGGACGGGCCGATCCGAACCGAAGCGCCGGGAATTATTCCGCCTTCGCGCGAGGAAATGAAGACATCTATCGAGGGCTTGATCTATCACTTCAAGATTTACACGGAAGGATTCGCGCCGCCCCCCGGCGAAGTGTATCAGGTGATCGAATCGCCGCGCGGGGAGCTGGGATTTTTCGTGGCCAGCGATGGTTCGGCAAAACCGTATCGCGTGAAAGTCCGCGCGCCCTCTTTTGCGAACCTGCAATCGCTGCCGAAGCTGGCTGTGGGACGATTGATCGCCGACGTGGTCGCATGCATCGGCACTACCGACATTGTTTTGGGAGAAGTGGACCGCTAATGCAGCTTCCTCCGGCACTGGAAGAAAAATTCACGCAATTGATTGGGCGTTATCCGGTCAAACGGTCGGCGCTGATCCCGATGATGATGTACGCGCAGGACCAGTTTGGCTTTCTCAGCGATGAAATCCTGGAAGAAATTGCCAAGCGGCTTGGCCTGAGCGTGCTGCAGGTGACCGAGACGGAAGCGTACTACTCCATGCTGCGGCGCAAGCCTGCGGGGCGCTATAACATTCAAGTTTGCACGAATATTTCGTGCATGCTGCGCGGCGGAAATGAACTTTACAAGCACGTACAGAAGCGGCTCGGTATCGGGAATAAAGAAGTGTCGCCCTCCGGCACGTTTTCGCTGGAAGAAGTGGAATGCATCGGCGCTTGCACGGGCGCGCCGGCGATGCAGGTGAATTACGACTTCTTCGAAGAGCTCGATCCGGACAAAGTGGATTCGATTTTCGAGCAGCTTCAAGACGGCAAGAAACCGAAGCCTGTCTCGGTGATTTCCGGCGCGTTACACCCGCGCGATCCCGCGGAAGTTGTGGTGATCAGCAAACGCTTTGGAATTCCCAACTCCACGAACATCGATGAAATGAAAAAATCGAATCTGCGAGGACGCGGCGGGGCCGGCTTCCCTACGGGAATGAAATGGAGCTTCGTTCCCAAGGACACTAGCAAGCCGAAATACATCCTCGCGAACGGCGATGAGAGCGAGCCCGGCACATCGAAGGACCGCCCTTTGATGGAGATGGACCCGCACCAATTGATCGAGGGGATTCTGATCGCGGGNNAAGAACATCCTCGGCACCGGATTCAATTTTGAGCTTTCGGCGCACACGGGCGCGGGTTCGTACGAATGCGGCGAAGAATCCGCGTTGATGGAATCGCTCGAAGGCAAGCGCGGCTATCCGCGAATCAAGCCGCCATTCCCTGCCACCGTCGGGCTCTATGGCTGCCCGACTGTAATCAATAATGTAGAGACGTTGAGTACTGCGCCCGCGATTATTCGACAGGGCGGCGACTGGTACGCCGCGCTNNTGAAGGCGGTGATACCCGGCGGAAGCTCGTGTCCGCTGCTTTCGGCGGATGAAATTGACGTGGCGATGGATTATGACTCAGTTGCAAAAATCGGATCGATGCTGGGCTCGGGCGGCACGATAATTATTAACGAGGAAACGTGCATGGTGGACCTGGCGCGGCGGATTATGCATTTTTATGCGCACGAAT
>PKWH01000189.1:0-9054 GCA_003131985.1 Acidobacteriota bacterium
AGCGGCCGCCATCGCATCCACGACGCTATGCAGTGGAAGGCGGAAAATCTAAAACTCTTCACGCCACAGTGAACAGTTGGGCTTGGCCTCAGCGGGCTTCCGTCGTTTCGGCGAAGATTTGTTTCATGATGCGTTCTAAGGCCTGAAGCTGTACCGCAACGGGGCGCCCGCCGATCGTGCGGCCTAGTTCGAAGCACTCATCCTTGCGGGCGTGGTACGCCGGCCACTGAGGAACGCCGGCGACATTTGGGTCGCCGGTTTTTGCGAACTGCACCCAGTATGTACGCACGATCTCTCCAAGTTTTTCGTCATCTTGGCTGTGCTCCCAATCATCCGGGAATACGTTGCTCAGAAAGTTGAGTTCTTCACCGTGATACGCGCCGAGTGGAGCCCGCTTCCCTGTCTCAACGTAAGTGAAGTAATACAGAAATGCTTTTTGGCCGGTGCGGGTCATCATTTGCGCCATTGAATAGGCACCGTAGGCAAACGAATCGTTCTCAAGCCGCAAGTACGCAGCTGGCACATCGGCGTCGGAAGTTGCGGGAAACGCGCGGAATTCCTGGCCGGAGTAGTTCTCAGTGTCTCGCAGAAGATATGCCTTATATTGATCGACGGTTTTCACGTCGTTGTGGCCGAAAACTGTTGCCTCATCAGCATTGCTGCCGACAAGCACAGGTACATGCATTTGCTTGCCTTCCGCAAAAACGCTTGCGGGCTGCTCCGGAACTATCCAGCCATCGACGATCGCATCAAAGTGGACCTTCCGATCTTTGCTCCAGGACTTCAGAATTTCGTCAGCAGGAATGCTGCGGAGCTTTTGCAGTGCATCCGGCCCATCTGCAACTCCCAGATCATTTGCCAGTCGTTCTCCGGTGCCTTCGCCGGTGCCCGAGATCCCGTTGTATCGAACCGGAGTGCGGATGTCTTCATTGAAGGTACCCTGGCAATCTCCGCTTTCCATAATCGCTCGCTGAAACAACCCCGCCGCCAGCGGAGAGGCCATGAGCAAGCAGATATCGACTGCGCCCGATGACTGTCCCATGACGGTAACCCGATCGGGATCGCCTCCAAAGCGTGAAATATTCTCACGCACCCACTTGAGCGCTTGCAATTGGTCGAGAAGGCCATAATTTCCTGAGGAGTGATGCTTGGACTCTGCCGTAAGAGTCGGATGCGCAAAAAATCCCAGCGGCCCCAAGCGGTAATTGGCGCTCACCACGACGACGCCTAAGCGCGAAAGCGCGGGACCCAGGGGCGTCAATTGGCTATAGCCGGCGGTGTTCGACCCGCCGTGAAAGTAAACGATGACGGGGCGTTTCGCCAGCGCGTCAAGTTGCGTTGTCCAAACGTTGAGGTAGAGGCAGTCTTCATTCCATGGGAGGGTCGGTAGCCATCCTGCCGGAAGCTGCGGACAAACTGCACCGAACTCCGTTGCCTTGCGCGTTCCGTTCCACCTGCTCACTGGTTGTGGTGGTTTCCATCGCAACTCTCCGACGGGCGGGGCTGCATAAGGCACGCCGAGGAATGCCACTTCATTTTCCGCCGTGCCAAACTGCATGCCTTCGAGAACGCCGGCTTCCACTCTCACTGCCGGGCCAGAGGAGACCGACGGGAGCGATCCGAGGCATGCATTGGCAAGTATTAAGACGAAAACGCTTGTTGCAGCCCAGTGAAAACCCCGGCGCATGGTTGCTGGCTTCCTCTGCTCTGTAAGATGTTTCATGACGGATTTCTGCGCGAGTATTCTCCGCGGGACTCCGTTTTCCATGAGGCACCGTTGTCTGTTGATTTCTCCCACGACTGCTCAACCTTATCTGGGCCCATGCGCACGATCTTGATTCTGTTCAGAACTGCTTCGCCATTCGGCCCACGGCTCGGTCCGGTAAACTCGGCGAAGCCTTGCGCAACTTTCCCCTCAAACACGTGCACGCGGCCCTGGTTATCCGCGAACATTCCGTGCCAACTCTTGTCATCCGCACTGTAAGCGAACATGTTCTCGCCCTTGCGCCCTCTGCCGCCGTCCCAACTCTCGACGACCAGACACTTGTCGAGCGACAAATCGACTTTGCTTGCAGAGCCACCCGACATGCTGGGATATGTGACGGTCCAGTCGCCCAACCAGAAATCCAACTGCCGGCTTTCTGAGCTTGCAGAACACGCTCCCTCATCGGCTGCGGCGAATGTGGGAGCCGCCGGGAAAAAGCATCCTGCTATCGCAAGAAAGAAAAAACAGCTTCTGAACCACCTCGAATTTCGAACAACTAAGTTTTTCATCATGACCTAGCTCCTTCGGGCGTGAGCCGCCCAATTCGAAATGAAATTTGTAAGGCCTCTACGGCCGCGAAGCGCTGAAACGGAACGCACCTTCTGAAAGCTCAATTTGCGTATCCGAGAAACCCGCTTCGCGAAGCCGTCCCGGAAAAGTTTCGGGATCCACAATCACCATGGTGTCGAACCAATGAAACAACTTCATACGCAGACTCATTCGGCTGTCGGTACCCACAAATACCCCGCCGGGAGCCAGGACCCGAACTACTTCCGCCATAACGCGATCCTGCAAGGATGCGGACGGCACGTGGTGCAGCACGGTGAAACAAAAAACTGTGCCGAAAGAACCCTTTCAAACGGCATTGCGGATGCGTCTCCCTTGACGACCCGAACATTCGTGTTATGAAATCGGTTAAGCAAGCGGTTTGCAAGAATCGGATCCTGCTCAAGGACCGTCAGCGAGCTGACCCTTGTGCGCAAGTAGTCCGTGGTGATGCCCGGCCCCGGGCCTAGTTCCAGCGCCGGCCCTTCCAGGGTTGCTCCACCCAGAGCCCAGGGCATAAGTTGCGTGTCTACTCTCCGTTTCCATGAGGATGAACGGCAGTACCAATGGTGAATTCTGTTCATTTTGTGATGCCTTGATACCGCTGATCGAATCTATGCTGTCCTCAAGCTGGAATGAGATTAGCTGTTGATTGATTTGCGTGCTTTCGATATTATGACAATAAATGTTTCAAAAGCGTCAAACAGGAATTTTTGATCCTGGTGCACCCGGCAAGGCGCACATTACAACCCTCGTTCGCGATTACCAGGCAGGACATGTCGTCCCGCTGCATTTTCATCATCGCGACCAGGTGGTCTACGCCTCCCGCGGAGTGATGACCGTACGAACGGGCGATGGCGCTTGGGTAGTACCCACCGACCGAGCAGTTTGGATTCCCGCCCCGCTGCCGCACACCATCACGATGTCGGGGATGGTATCGATGCGAACTCTCTATTTAAGGCCGCGCTTGGCGAAATCTCTGCCGCGGAATTGTTGCGTGGTGAACGTATCGCGGTTACTGAAGGAACTCATTCTCCAGGCCTGCACGTTCGCAGGGTTGAACGGAAAAAACGAGCGCCAACGCCACCTGATTGATCTCATCGTGGATCAATTGGAAACCATTCAGATGGTTTCTTTGCAGCTCCCCAATCCTTCTGATCCCCGAGCGCTTCGTGTAGCGGGCGTATTGCTTTCGGACCCTGGCGACCAACGCACTCTCACGCAGATCTGCAAAGTTGCTGGCGCAGGCAAGCGCACCGTCGAGAGACGTTTTCAAGAAGAAACCGGCATGACTTTCGGCAAATGGCGGCAGCAACTCCGCCTGATGCAGGCGATGCGCTTTCTGGCAGAAGGAGCCAAGGTCACCCACGCCGCAATGGAAGCCGGCTACAGCACGCCCAGCGCCTTCATCTCCATGTTCAAAAAGGCATGGGGAACCACTCCGACCCGCTGCTTCGACGTAGCGGTGCGGGATAGGTAGCGGCGCAAAGCTCGTATCAGGGGAAAATGAAACTCAGAGCGGGGAACTTCACATTTCCCCACAACAAGCCCGGGATTGCGACGAGGGCACCGATACAATCAGTGCAGGGCACGTTCGCTTCATTCAGTGCAACCAGGCGGGATGACAACGAAAAGCAGGAAGGTAAAACAGCGCTAGACGATTTGGCGGGAGTCGATTTCGGCGCGGAGGTCGGCGACGAATTGGTCCAGCGGGCGAGGGCCCAGATCGCCTTTCGAGCGGTGGCGTACGGCAACGGTGCTGGCTTCGGCTTCCTTGCCACCGATGATCAGCATGTAGGGAATTTTTTCGAGTTGGGCGTCGCGGATTTTGGCTTGCAGCTTTTCGTTGCGGTCGTCCAGATGCGCGCGGAAGCCGGCAGCTTTCAGTTTTTGCGTAACCTGCTGCGCGTAGTCGATGAATTTTCCGCTGACGGGTAGTACGGTGGCTTGCACCGGGGCGAGCCAAGCGGGAAACGCTCCCACGTAGTGCTCGATCAGCACGCCGAAGAACCGCTCGATCGAGCCGAACAGCGCGCGATGCACCATCAGCGGTTGGTGGCGCGAGCCGTCTTCGCCTACGTATTCGAGCTTGAAGCGCCCCGGCAAATTGAAATCGAATTGCACGGTGGTGAGCTGCCAGGGACGGCCGATGGCGTCCACAAGTTTCACGTCGATCTTCGGCCCGTAAAACGCGGCTTCGCCGGGGATGTATTTGTAGGGGACGTTCATGCGCTTCAGCGTGTTGGTAAGCGCAGCTTCGGCGCGTTGCCAGTCTTCGGGGCTGCCGGCGTAATCCTGCGGACGCGAAGGGTCGCCGCCGGAAAGCTCCACTTCGTAACTCTGGAAGCCGAAAACGCGCAGCACTTCCCAGGCGAATTCGACGCAATCCTGAATTTCCTTTTCGATTTGCTCCGGCATGCAAAAAATGTGTGCGTCGTCCTGGGTGAAACCGCGCACGCGCAGCAAGCCGTGCAGCACGCCGGAGCGCTCGTAGCGATACACGGTGCCCAGCTCGGCGAGCCGGACGGGAAGCTGCCGGTAGCTGCGCAATTGCGACTTGTAAATCAGGATGTGGCCCGGGCAGTTCATGGGCTTGAGCTGGTAATCGGCTTTTTCAACTTCGATGGGGCCGAACATATTTTCGCGATAAAAATTCGCGTGGCCGCTGGTCTTCCACAATTCCAACAGCATGATATGTGGGGTGAAAACGAGATCGTAGCCGCGGCGAGTGAGTTCGTCGCGCAGCCAGTCTTCCATTTCGCGGCGGATGATGCCGCCCTTGGGATGCCAGAAAATCAAGCCCGAGCCGGCTTCTTCCTGAATGCTGAAAAGATCGAGTTCCTGGCCCAGCTTGCGGTGATCGCGGCGCTTGGCTTCTTCGAGCTTGTGCAGATATTCGTCGAGGTCTTTTTGCTCCACGAAACAAGCGCCGTAAATCCGCTGCATCTGCGGATTGCCTTCCTGGCCCTTCCAGTACGCGCCGGCCACGTTCATCAGCTTGAATGCCTTGATGCGGCCAGTGGAGGGGATGTGCGGGCCGCGGCAGAAATCCAGAAATTTCCCGGTGGTGTAAAACGAAACGATTGGCTCGGTAGCCTTTTCTTCCACCAGCTCGCATTTGAATTCCTGATTACTCTTGCGATAGAGCTCGAGCGCTTCCGGCTTCGGAATCATTTTGCGCTCGTTGGGAATATCTTTCGAGGCAAGCTCGTGCATCTTGGCTTCGATTTTTTCCAGGTCTTCGCTGGTGAAAGGCTCTTCGCGCACGAATTCGTAGAAGAAACCGTTATCGATGGGCGGACCGATGCCGAGCTTTACGTTGGGATAGAGCTCCATCACCGCCGCGGCCAGCAGATGCGCGGCGGAGTGGCGGAAGACCTGCACTGCGTCGGGGTCTTTGGCAGTAAGAATAGAAATTTTTGCGTCATGTTCGAGCGGGCGCGAGAGATCGACCAACTCGCCGTCAGCGCGCGCGACCAGAGCTTCCTTCGCCAGACGCGGCGAAATCTGGTGCGCAATTTGCGCCGCAGTGGTGCCGCGCGGAACTTCGCGCATGGCGCCATCCGGCAACGTGATTTGAACGGTGTCCATGCTGCTGTTTATTCTCCGGTGGAAACTACTAGCTTACTGGCGCAGGCAGGAGCGGTCAAGGCGAGAGCCGAGGCACCGGAGTGCGCTCAGTCTTTTCAGGAGATGTTCAGGCTGCGGGCAAATTCAGGCTTTAGCAGCCGAAGCGCGCGGAAAATCGCTGATCATCACTTCCTCTTCGCGGATTATCGGAAACCCTTGCGAAAACGCCATCACTCGTGCGAGCGCCGCGTAGAAGTGAACGCTGCTTTCGCTCTCGTGGAGCGCCTGCTGGGAGTCCCAAAACGTCATCACTCGTACGTCGGGAGGATTCGATCCTTCCACGCGCAGAACGAGAAGCGCCTGGAATCCCCTGCGCTCGTGCATGAGGGGTCTCGCGGACTCCAGGGCATTAACGAAATCATCGAGCTTGCCGGGCTGAACTGCAAACTGGGTGACGCGTGCGTGCATGGCGGCCTCCTGCGATTGCGGGAGATTGGGGCCTGGGTTGCCGACGAGTGTAGCGCCAAATGTCCACCGGGGAAAGGGCGTGGACCTAAGGCATCAGGTTTTGGATTTTCGCGCGCCTTCGAGCATGTCCCAGGCGGCGTCGGGCAGGTCCACGAAGTCGTTGAATTCACCTGCCCCGCGCAGCCACAGGGCACCGTCGATCACCACGCATTCGCCGTTCACGTAATCGGCCTGTTCGCTCAAAAGATAGACCGCGAGATTGGCCAGCTCTTCGTGGCGTCCGAATCTTTTCATTGGATGATGATTTTTTGCGCGCTCTTCGAATTCCTTTGAGGGCAACAAGCGGGAGAATGCGCCTTCGGTGGGAAACGGTCCCGGAGCAATCGCGTTTAGCCGGATGTGATAACGCGCCCATTCCACTGCGAGCGAACGCGTGAGGGCCAGAACGCCGGCTTTCGCGCAGGCGGAGGGCACCACGAATCCCGATCCGGAATTTACCGCGGCGTAGGTGGTCACGATATTCAGCACGTGACCCGGTTGCTTCCGGGCGATCCATTTTCGACCGAGGGCCAGGGTGCAGAAGAATGTGCCTTGCAGCACGATGCCGACCACGGCATTGAACGCATTCGGAGAAAGTTTTTCCGTGCGTGCGATGAAGTTGCCGGCGGCGTTGTTGACCAAGGTGTCCACTTGTCCGAATTCTTTTTCCGCCGCTTCGATGGCTTTTTCCACCGCGTCGAAATCGCGAACATCCGCCGAGAAGTAAGCAGCTTTCGCGCCCAGGACTCGAATGTCTTCGACGGTTTGTTTCAGCGGTTCCTCACGGCGACCAACGATAAAGAGGTTCGCTCCCAGCTCCGCGAATCGCAGTGCCATCGAACGGCCCAATCCCGTTCCGGCTCCCGTAATCAGAATCGTCCGGCCTTTGAACAAATCTTTTTGAAACATGGTCATCCTCCAGAACGTTGAGTAGCGCTTCTTCTGAAGTGCTTGGCTAATGAGCCGCGGGCAAGAATTCCTTGGGCAGCGGCGTGTCGGGAGTTTCTTCCTCCCAATAAATTGTCACCACCCACCATCGCGTGCCGTCGAAAAACAATTGAAAGCTGTTAATCCCGCGCGCGAACGGCGCTGCATCTTTTCCGTCGTGACGGGATTCGTAGGTGCTGAAAATTTGCATGATGTTGCCGTAGCGATCGGCGTGCCGAGATGCTTCTCTCTCGAAGAAGCCATTCTTTTCGAAATAAGGGCCGGCACGGGAGATGTAATCCTCCGGTGTGAGCACGCGCGCTCCGAGATTTCCGTCTTTCCCTTTTTGAACGGCGATCAATCGGGCGCCGGGAACAAACAGAGTGCGAAAGCGGTCCCAATCGCGTGTTCCCGGCGGGCCGGAAATCACGTCGTAGGTTGCTGCGAGAATTGCATCCGGCGACGCGACATCCGTCGGCTTCGCCGGCGGCGTAGCTGCAGGAGTTGCGGAAACCTGCGGCGTTTGCGACTGCGATTGTGACGGCTGTGATTGCGCTTGAGTCTGTGCCGGTGCGGACGCAACAGCAAAACCAAGTACGAAAAGGAGAAGAGAAGCTAGCTTCGAACCTGACATGAAACCCTCCGGCGACTTACCGCTCTGGCACCCCAAGCCGCAGGCGCGCAGCTTAAACCGGCGCAGCCACACAATTCCACAATATTCTCCGCAACCTGGCGAAGAAGATGGCGTGCGGAGCCGAAGGGCATTGCTAGAAATCGACGTGGAAGCGGACAGCGGGGACGAAGACGGGGCCGCGGTCCTTATTGTAACCAGGATTGTTAATGTGCTGGAGGTCGAAGGAGGCGAAGAAGCCGCGCCAGAGATGCGCGGTGTAAAATCCTTCGAAGATTTTTTCGTGGCCGTAAGTGAGCGCGCCGTCGCCGAGAAGGAATCCGCGGCCGCCGAGCGCGAGATATTCCTGATGGGCGGCCACAATACCGTTCATCACGAACACCGCACCGGCGCGATCGTTACGCCGCTTCCAATTTTCACCTTTGGTGAAGACGCCGATCTCGAGCGTGCGGTCCACTTCCGTGTAAGCAAATGACTCGTTGCGGCCGTCGCTCCAACCCAGGCGGCCGAAAAGGCCCAGCTGTGAAGTGAGTTCCTGCTCGAAATTGAGACCGAAGCCATATTTGTGGCGTCCCTGCCGCCGCGTAAAAATGATGTCAGGCACGGGCGTGTCACCGTTCTTGAAATCACGGATGGCTTCTTCGTAATTGCCCATGTTGGCCTGATTCAAATAACTCAGCAGGCGCACGGTGCCCGCACGATGGAGAAAGCGATTTCCAGCGGCGACAAATTCAAGGTTTTCGCCACGCGCTCGCGCGAGGTCGGCATCGAGAAAGATGCCATTGGCGACTTTGGGCATGAGTGCTACGCCGAAGCGCGCTGTAAACCAATGATCGTCGTACTCGAGGATGGCGCCGTCGGTGTACCCGCGGGTGTTCGCGGCATAATCGTAAGCGCCATTGTTGTCCACAGTCCAGTTCAGGAATTGCAGATGGCTGTCGGTGCCCCAGGAATTTGCGTCAAAGAAATCCACGAGGCCGAACTTGCCGATGCGAAACTCAAGGCGGCGGGCCGGGAGCGAAGTAGCCAGGCCAAACGGTCCGCGCTCGGCGGAAACACGGTCGTCGCTGAGCGGAATGATCTGGCGCACCATCGCGCGCGCAAGATA
>PKWH01000189.1:9083-9238 GCA_003131985.1 Acidobacteriota bacterium
GGAAACTGTTTGGCCCGCTGTATTTCGCCGGGAACGAGGGGTGCCACTGAAGAATAATGTTGGCTTGGCCCGAAATCCAGAACGGGGCGGTATCGGAGTGCGGAAATAACGTCAAAGTGTCTCCGGAATCGGAATTCTCTTGAGCCGTAACCGAG
>PKWH01000189.1:9248-53402 GCA_003131985.1 Acidobacteriota bacterium
CGGCCGAATTGGACAAGAAGGCGGCGCATCAGGAGGTGGAACAGGCACTTCGTGCAAGTTCATTTCCACGCCGGGCAGAGTAAATCATGTTCTCATTCGAAAGCCAGATTAAATGATGATTAAAAAGGACTCAAGTCGTCAGATGGACTCCTGGAGTGAGAATAGGGCTAGGCATCCCAATTGCCGGATGGGGCCATCTTTAGTAGTCTCTACCATTGCGCTTACGCCGGTAGTTTCAACCTATCGACCCAGGGGTGAGTAATTTGCGGGAACAATTTCGGCCGTCTTTCTGGTTTCTCATGTTCGTAACGTTAGTCTCGGCCTCGTGTGGCCAGACGGTAAATTTTCCAACGCCCTCGCTTACAGCCGTGAGCCCCACCAGTATCACGACAAATCAGACGAATCCGTTTGTCCTGACCGTGATTGGGAGTGGCTTCGTGCAGCAATCCCTAGTTGAGTGGAACAGCACTCAGCTGCTCCCAGTATTCGTGAACACAGGCGAGTTGAAAGTGACGATTCCGCCATCTCTCTACCAAGCTCCGGGTACAGTGACGATCACGGTGGTGACGTCCCCGCCCGGCGGTGGCACGACTCAGGGAATTCTCTTCACTATCAGCCCGACAGTGAGTCCGGTGCCGAACATCTCTTCGCTATCCCCGTCGGGGGTCCTGACAGGCGGCGGGGGAGTGGAGTTGCAGGTGATGGGCACAAATTTTGTGGCGCAATCGACTGTGGCAGTGAACGGCAGCAGGCGCTCGACGACTTTTGTAAACTCCACGTTGGTTGAGACAGCGCTGACCGCCTCCGACATCGCAACTCCCGGGGTCTTGCAGATTACAGTTGTAAACCCCGTAAATCCGCCGCCGGGAGGGGGTTCTTCCAATACGTTCCCGCTAAATATTCTGAATCCGTTTCCTACGATTACTGCGGTCTCCCCTACCAGCGCACAGGCGGGCAGTACACCCGGTACTCTAACGGTCACGGGCACCGGCTTCATCGGTAGTCAAATTTCACAGATCTCAGTGAATGGTGTGTTGCGTCCGACGACTTTTGTGAGCAGTACTTCGCTAACGACGCCTCTGACCGGTTCGGATCTTCTTGTGGCGGGAATGGACCAAATAACGGTAGTGACTTCGACGCCGGGCGGCGGCACGTCGAACATACTGACCTTTCCGGTGACTCCGACTCACTTGCTGGGACTGCCCGTACTTTTGGATCTGGCGCCTAATGGTTCGCAAGCAAATGCTGGAATTTGCGGGGGAATGCTGAGTTGCGACGATGGCACACCGCCGACGTTCACGACCGTAGGTCCTTCGACCAGCACCACCGGACAATTTGTAGCTTTTGCGTCAATTTCCAATAACCTGATTACGAACGAAACAAACAACGGCGGCATTATATTTATTCGCAATACCTGCGTAGGCGTTGCGGCATGCATCCCGGTAACTGCTGCCATCAGCACGGATCCCAATGGCAATCCGGCCAACGGTCCCAGTTCAGAGCCTGCCATTAACGCGGGAGCGAGCGATGCCGTATTTACTTCGCTGGCAACAAATTTAGTTACCTCAGTCGGCGTACCTGCCGACGTGAGTCAGGTCTATTGGCGGCCAACATGTCTCACCGTGAACTGCGTCGTAACTCCCACAACATTTGTGACGCAAATTATATCCGTCTCCGCCGACGGTCTTTCTGCAGGAAACGGCAAGAGCTACAATCCGGCGATCAGTTCCGATGGCGAGTGGGTCGCTTTCATTTCATTGGCGACGAATCTTGTTTCGAATGTGACGTTAGACGGCGTTACGCCGCAAGTATTTTTGCGCGAAACGTGCGGCGGCGTAGTATCAGAAACGTGCACGCCCACTACTTTTTTGGTATCCACGGCGGACGGGATAACTCCCGGCAACGGCTTGAGTTCAAATCCTGCGGTATCAGAAAGCGGTTTGTTCGTTTCGTTTACGTCGATAGCGTCAAATCTGGGAGCGACCGCTCCAAATCCGAGTGGAGCACAGGAAATCTTCCAGCGCAGCACGTGCGTCGAAAACACCTGCACGGCTAACACAATTCTGATCTCTACGCCAGATGGCGTCACACCGGCCGATGGCGCCAGCTCGGAGTCGTCGATTTCCAGCACGGGCCAGTTCGTCGCGTTTGCTTCCACAGCGACGAATTTGGAGGCTGGCGTGGGGCCGACGCAGCAGATCTATTTGCGAGATACATGCTTGGACATCACGACGACATGCACGCCTTCGACCACGCTGAGTTCCAGTTCGAACAACGGCATTCAGGGAAACGGCACGAGCGAATATCCAAGCATCAGCAGCACGGGGCAGTACATCGCGTTCGCTTCGTTCTCGTCCAATTTCGCAAGCACCACGAATGGTGTGGAAAACATTTTTGTGAACAACAGCTGCGTGACGAGTACGACGGTTGCCCCGGTGGAATGTACGGTAAGCACAGCTCTGGTAACTCAAGGGGCCGGTACGCCAGCGACAGCGTCCAACGGCAACAGCCTGGTGCCGTCGATCAGCCCCGATGGCACTACAGTGAGCTTCCTTTCATTTGCCAGCAATCTGGTGCCGCGGGACAACAACGGGCTCGAAGACATTTTTCTAGGTTCGACTTCTTTCGAGGCATCCACAGTAGACTTCACTCCGCAAGGCGCGATGCGATCTGCCGCAGCTCGGCGGTCCTCACAGTAACGAGCGTGAAGGTTAGTGATTCACGCGGAACGCTGGTGACGAAAGGACCCACCATCCAGCCGAGGCCGGTGGGAATATCGCGTGTGAGCGATAGCGACTGGCACTCGACATAGGTACCGCCGTCTTTTTCCTGGAATCGCCAGTAAGTATCCATGCTCCATAGAAAACCGCGGTCGTGTCCCTGCGGTTCCAAGCGCTCGGTGGGATCGCCCGAATTTTCCACTTCTTGAATTCGAGTGGTGTGAGAGCGGCTCCAGGCGTGAGCGGAATCTACGAGGTGATAGTGAACTTGATGGTCGGTGTCGATGACCGTGGTGATCACCTTCTTTTTGTAGAAGCGCAGGTTGACCAGGAAATCGTCGCCATCGCGGCGCAGAATTTTGGAGCGCTGAATGTCCGGGCGAAAATAATCCTGTTTGTGATTGTAATCTTCCATAAAATCCAGTGTTTGCGCCAGAGTCGCGCCTGGAATAAATACAGTTCCGATCCAGTGATGAACTAATCCGCCAGGAATGGAGATTGTTTTGCCATGGTCCAGAGTTTCGAGCCGCTCGATTACAAGGTTACCTTTGCGCAATTCGGCGTAATCGGCCGCGCGGCGGGGCGCTGGCAGGGAATCGACCCACAAGTATGGCTCTCCGCGCGCTAGTTCAGCATCAACGTTGGCCTCGGTTATTTGCAGGTAACGTTGATAGGCGGCAATCGTTTCCGGTTTTAGATCTGCGGCATTCGCCGAAACTGACAGCGAGAATAACCCGGCGAGGATCATTGAGAGAGTCTTGCGAGCGATACTTCTGTTCCTTCCTACCATCAGCGACAACGTGCTGCGCCTTCGTAGCTTGGCATTGCTCACTCGTCTAAACTCTGAATGGGTTAGTCCGAGCATAGTTGACAGTTGTTAAGACGCAATGCGGCCGCTAAACGATGCTGGGGAAGAGAATAAACTGAGGTTCTCGGGCCGAGGGGGCGAACGTCGCGCTGTGAGGTCAGAAAAACCAGAGGGAATTGGACGGGTTGGAAAGCATGCCCCGGCTCCTTTTTTTGTGGAACCGTCGTCCCCGCATCGCAGCTGCCAACCCGCAACACCATGTTGGGAGACGCGAGACGGTTGCAACAATGGTCCTGATGGCTTATTTATTGGGGTACGCGGGTTTTAGTACTGCCTCAGCCTCCGGAGCATTCGGCGAGATATCGGGTATCGCGAGAGAAAGATTCGGCCGGGATCGAGAGGGTTGGCGTCACTTTGCAGTGGGGGATAAACGGAGCGTAATTTCCGTAGTTTTCTTGGGGCGAACGACAACACGCTTGGACCAATCGGAAAAGAGATTGTGCGAATAAGCGCGCACGTCGTATTGTCCGGCGTCGAAACGCGTGAATTCGAAATGGCCGTTCACATCGGTATGAGCGGCGTGCGGACTCAGACCGTCGGATGTTTGGATAGTTACACTCGCATTCGCAACGGGCTTTCCACGCTCGTCGAGCACGCTCCCTGAAAGAGTTCCCAGGCCCCTAGCAAATTGAGCATTTGCTGATGCGGCAAGCACCAACACCGTAATTATGCCGAAAATTAGAAGAGTTCGTTTCATTGCTCACCTCGGGACTATCTGATTACGATTTTATCGTGCGGCGCAGGCTATGGCCGAATGTGCAAGGACAATTGTTCCTGATAAGAGAACTGTTCGGAAGGACAGGCTTAAGCTAGCCAGCAGTGGGCGGCGCGCCTTGCGCAGCTCGGGCGGCATTGATTTTTCTCCGCCGACGATGTATGGAGTTTATCTGCGTTACCGGTGGACTATTCTGAGGGAACGGGAGTCTGAATGCCTTTATACATCTCGCAACACACGCTGGCTTGTCTGACACGCCAGGGCGCGGAAGAACTTACAAGACGGCTACAGGGAGCGAAGACTGTGAAGACGCGTCGGGTGCTGGTGAATATGCAGGAAGGAAAGATGCTCGTTGAATTCGAGGCGCTTAGCCGGGAAGAGCTTGAACAATGGCTAGCATCTGAAAAAATTCATTTCGATTGGCTTTTGCGCATTGAATTCGAATCGGCGGACGGCGCACTTCGTGCCGTCTCGTGAGATCACAAGATGTTGTTCCACCTGTCCGCTTGAGCGGTCATCTTGAGAGCGGTGGCGATACCGGGGCAGGAGCGAGATAGGCCTGTCTATAGCTGAGGTGGTAGCCAGAGGGCCTGACTTCCACTTTGAGCGAATGCAATTGACCATCCTCTGAGGGCGGAACGAATTCGAGCCGATACTCGTTACGGACAAATTGGGCAATTTCGGCATAGGCGTCGGTGAATTCTTTTGCGTTCTTCGGGAAGTAAGCATCTCCACCGGTTGCCCCGGTAATCTGGCGCAGCAATTGGTCAGCCGTGACGAACCCTTCTTTAAGGTGCTTCCGCTCAGCGCGCTCAGCCGGTGACAGCTTTTTTCGTTTAATGGGTTTTCGTAGCGCGCCCGCAGTTGAGACCGCCAAGATATGGACGTCTGAAGCATGCAATTTTTGTTGGATGAGTTGCGGATCAATGGAAGTTGAATCGTCAACGCCGCTCGAGAGAATGACAATCGTTTTCTTTCCCGGTAGCGTGCCCAGCCAGTCGAGCGTGGTTGAAACGCTAGACAGCAAATTCAGCTGGGCGAAGCCGATCATGAAGTTCAAACCCATGAGGGCTTGGCCAGCCTCCGTTTTGTCTGCGGTGAAGTCCATTTCCAGCATTGGGTCTCTTGAATAGGAGACGATAGCCACCCGGTCCGTAGAAGAAATGCCGCTCAAGAATGTTTCGGCGCCCTGCAGCAGGCTCGGTCTTAGGAAGAGAGCGGCAGGGCCAGATTCCACCAAGAGAACAACTTGGGCCGGTTCTTCAATCGGGAGAAAGTTCGTTAGTTCTTGCTCGACACCGTTATCGTAGATGCGAAAATCCTCGCGGTGAAGATCCTTGATGAAGCGGCGGTGAGTGCCTTCCACGGTCACACCCACAGAGACGCGGTTCGTGTTGACACGAATTGTGGTGTCTGAAGCACCGGGCTTTTGAGTCGCTTGAGCAAAGGCGAGGACCGGATTACTCAGCAAGGTAAGTCCGAAGATATAAGCGGCCCTTTTGTGCCAACGCACCATAGACGAATGTTAAAGGAGATGTTTCCAACTTGACCTCCGTTGGCCGGTGGTGTTTCCACATCGTTCAACCCGAACCTGGGGGAAGACTCATTGCCAGCGGATAGCGTTTGGGTGTAGTGTCGTCGGATGTCGCACCTCACCGGAGACCGGCTCATTTGTTGTTGTATGCGCTTGTCATCTGGCGGGGGTCGGCTAGCTATCTAAAAATCAGATTCTAGCTTCCAACTTCGAACCCACCGCCAGAACAAGCTGGCAGGTGGGTTTTTTATTTTTAGGTCGTTTTGGGCGCGATTGAGTCTAAANNACGACCAGGGACATATTCCCGGGGCGGTGGGTTGGAATTGGCAATCGCAGCTCCAGGATAATATTCGCCGCGATTTGATCGACCGGGGAGCGTTCGAAGCGCTGCTTGGCCAGTCGGGAATTTCAAACGACACAACGATTCTGCTGTATGGCGACAACAACAATTGGTTTGCGGCTTATGCTTTTTGGCAATTGAAATATTACGGGCACAAGGACGTTCGCCTGATTAACGGCGGGCGNNAGAAATGGGTGGAAGAAAAGCGGCCGTTGACCACGGAGGCGACGAGAGTGGCGGCCACGAAATATACCGCTACGCGCCCCGACGAGTCGATTCGCGCGCGCAAGGAAGATGTGTTCAGCGTTCTCGAAAAGAAGAGGGCAGGGGATCTGGTTGACGTTCGATCAGGCGACGAGTTCACGGGGAAGATTATTGCGCCGCCCGGAATGTCCGAGACGGCGCAACGCGGCGGCCACATTCCCGGGGCAGCCAATATTCCTTGGGCGCAGGCAGCGAATGAAGATGGCACGTTCAAATCGCCCGAAGCGCTGAAAGCGCTGTATGAAGGCAAGGGCATAACAGGAAAGAATGAAGTGATCGCGTACTGCCGAATCGGCGAGCGCAGTTCGCACACCTGGTTTGTCTTGAAATATCTTCTGGGCTACGACGACGTGAAAAATTACGATGGCTCGTGGACCGAATGGGGTAACCTGGTCGGCGCGCCAATCGAAAAAGAAACAGCCGCTACAGCACGATAGCTACAAATTCTCAAACTGACTGCAATTCAGCCCCGGAGCGCAAACTTCGGGGCTTTTTTGTGCGCAGACAATACGAACGGCATTCCGAGGATTCTTGCTTTGCAAGCTTCGAACAGGATCGGGCGAATTATACAGTTTTCAAGGAAGTTCGCTTTCGGGAACGCCGTCATGCCGAGCTTGGTCTTCAAGGGCTGCGATCTTCGTATCGATGTCGTCGCGCTGCTTTTGATATCGAGAGAGTTCGTCGCGCCAATCGTCCGGCTTTGTGCCGCCATATTGGCGCACGGAATTGACGGTCTGTCCATTCAACGCAGCCTGCAATTGCGAGATCTTTTCATCGAGCGGGGGAATTTGCGACTGTAGTTTCGAAATTTGGGCGCGATACCAGCTGGCGTCCTTGCCCTTGGGGTTTGGTTTTGGCTTGTTCGCAGTGCCGGCAGGCTTGGCATTTGAGTCGGGAGAAGTTGACTTCGCCGAGCGGATGTCATCGTTTGTCCAAACTTTTTTCGCTGGCGCAGGCCGTGCTGGAGCGGGCGAAGACGAAGGGTTGGGACTTTGCGGCGGGGCTGCGGAATCGTTCTGGGCGAACGTGGTAGTCTCAGCAAATGCCACAGTGATGATCAGGAACGTGACCGCCGCGAAGAAGTTGAGCGCCCGTCGATCCATTTTTACCTCACCTGCCCGACGTTACTCCGACAGACACGCGGCGTCGCGCAGAGTTAAGGATCTCCATTAGCGACTTTGCCGCTGGCAATCTCGCTTTCGACCAACGCGAGCGCTTGTTTCGGAAGGCCGTCGTGGCGATACTGGCTAGCTTCAATGTACTGGTGTTCCTCGAAGGTGAACAGAAATTTCCTGCCCATGAAATCGTATTGATAACGTGCCGGCAGCCAGATATCCGGGGTAATTTCCGTTTGCTGGAAAGAAAACACCCCGCCTCGATATAACTTTCCCAAAATGCCGCCGCCGAATGAAATGTCGCGCGTCACGTGAGCTTCGCCGCGCGCAAGCTGATCCTTTTCGCGATCTACCCAGATTTTCGCGGTGATGTGCGTCATGGCATCTTGAAATATCGAATGCGGATGGAAGTTGGGATTGGGGTCCAATTCGAAAACGTCGCAAGGTCTGCCGTTCACCGTTTCCCGGCCCAACCATTTCGTCAAGAATGCTTGGCGCGTGGCGTCCACTAGGTCCGCTCGGTCGGTTTTCTTTTTTTGCCATTTGGAGTAAGTCAACTTCGCTCTTGGATCGCCCGGTTTGAGAGCCAGTTCGAGCAGCTCTTTCCAGGTCTGCAATTGCTGGCGATACAACACGGGGTCGGTGAGCTTGTTATCCTCTTTCAGCAAGATTTTCAGAGAGCCGGTGCCGGTGGGAACCACACGGTAAAGCTTGTCTTCCAGTACACGGGGATTTGCGCCGACGGTACGATCAACGTGATGCTCGATGCGCTCGTATTCATCGATCGCAGCATCGTCACGGTGCTGGTTTTCAATCAATTTCTGGGCGCGCTCGCGGATTTCGGCGTCGGAAGGAGGCTGAGACTGCGAACTATTTTGCTGGAGGAATTCAGGGCTAGCCTGCACGAGCTTCTGGGATACAGGCTCGGGATTTGAGCTAGCCGCACCCAAGGCGACGGAACGATCAAACTGGAATGGTCCAGGCCAGATCGTGATCCCTACCAAAGCTAGCGAGGCGCCGACGTTCGAAAATGAGAAAAGACGGGACATTCGGCTCTTTCAGTACTCCAGGGCCCTGGAATCGCTTGCAAGTCCATTGTAACGGATTCTCAGAGACAAAATCCGCACCCAGGCCTGCTATAAGATGCCTATTCGGACGAAATAGTGAAATTTTTAGTGGCCTCAGGCGTCTATTATAGAGAGAGTGAAGGACAAGCCTCTGCAATCTCTGACTGAAATCCGGCAAACACTGGTAGCGCTGCAGGAGACCTTCTGGATTGCGCTCGATACACTGCGATCGCACAAGCTGCGGACTTTTCTGACCCTTCTAGGTGTAATGCTTGCGGTGACGACTCTTGTCGCGGTGATGTCCGTGTTGAACGGGCTGAACCTTTATGTGGCTGACAAGGTGGCTAACCTGGGCTCCAATGCGTTTGTGATCGACCGCATCGGCATTGCCACCAATCTCGATCAATGGAACAAGGCGCGAAAGCGTCCGCCGCTAACAATAGATGACCTGCAAGCGTTGCGCGACGGCATGAAATTGGCGGACCACATTGCCGGGATACAGCAAGCCACAGCGGACGTTCGCTACGGAAACACGCTGAGCGCGGACGTGAGTATTATTGGAGCCACACCGGACTATGCGGAAATTCGCGATATCGACGCCGCGAATGGCCGGTTGCTCACACCTACCGACGAAGAACATCGAGCCGGCGTTTGCGTGATCGGTGCCGACGTGGCAACCAAACTTTTCGACGGAATCGATCCGATCGGAAAAGAAATTCGCGCGGGACAAGGGCAGTGCGAAATCGTGGGCGTGGCTGCGCCCAAGGGCACGGTGTTAGGACAGCCTCGGGATAATTTTGTGATGATGCCGCTGGGGACGTATAGGAAGGAGTGGCTGGTTTCGCAAGATACCGTGACAATTTTTGTGGAAGCGCGCAGCCGGCAGTCGATGTCGTCGGCGGCAGATGAAGCGCGCGTGATTCTTCGATCGCGGCGCCACGTTAGGTATCAGGACGACGACAATTTCGGGCTCGTAGAGCCTTCTTCGCTACTGGGCATATGGGATTCTCTTACTGCAAATATTTTCGGCGTAGCCGTTTGGGTGACTTCCGTATTTCTGGTGGTCGGCGGGATTGTGATCATGAACATCATGCTGGCGAGCGTGACCGAGCGGACGCGCGAAATTGGTTTGCGAAAATCTCTGGGAGCGCGGCGGCGCGATATCGTGATGCAGTTTCTAGTGGAATCGTCGCTGCTATCCGCTGCGGGTGGCTTGGTGGGGGTTGGCATTGCGCTGGGCATTGCAGGGCTGGTCCGCGCTGCAACGCCGCTTCCGATCTCGACGCCCGGGTTCGCCGTGTTTGTCGCACTCCTGCTTTCCACTGGAGTCGGGCTTTTTTTCGGTATATACCCTGCAATTCGCGCGTCCAGGCTCGATCCCATTGAAGCTTTACGGGCGGAGACTTAGGCGATGGAAATGCGGCAAGAATTCCGCGAGAACCTGGGTTTGGCGATCGATACCGTTCGCGAACACAAATTCCGGAGTTTTCTCGCCGTATTGGGCGTGACGATTGGGGTGATGCTTATCATTCTCGTAGTAGGGCTGGTGGAAGGTTTTCGCACTACGGTGCAGGATGAAATTACCGCCAATGGTGTGAACACAGCCTGGGCTTGGCGTTTCAACCAGGGTCCCACGGTCGGCCGTCGTCCAAAAGAAGAGCGCGAACGCAAACCGCTCACGCTGGAAGACGGACAAGCCGTGCAACAGCTTTGTCCCGCAGTGAAGCAAACGACCATTGCAATCTACGAATGGACAATACCGCATAACGTTCGCTATCAAAAAAACGAAGTGCAAGGCGGAGAATTTCGCGGCACTTTTGCTTCCTACCCGGAAGTGGATTCAAGTGAGGCGATGAAAGCGGGGCGGTTTTTCACCGAGGCAGAAAACAATCACAAAGAGAACGTTGTGGTCATCGGCGAGGACGTAGCCACGGCACTTTTTCCTACTATTGATGATGCGCTGGGGAAGGAAGTTCTAGTGGACGGTTCGAACTTCCTCGTTGTCGGTGTGTTTGAAAAGCCTATCGGTGGCATCGGAACGAACGATCAGGACCGCCGTGTGGTGATTCCCTACTATACGTTCACGAAAATTTACCCCGCGAGTTTCGAAGTTTTTCTGGGGATCTTGTCGTATCCCGGAACCCTGGACACCGCCGTGGACCAAGCGCGGGAAGTGCTGCGGCGGCGAAGAAATGTGCCGTACGACAAGCCGGACGATTTTTCGATGCAGACGAACGCGGAAGCAGTGCAGCAATTTAACCAGATTATCGGGGGCGTAGCGTTGGTGGTAGTGGTGCTCAGCTCCATCGGCCTTCTGATCGGTGGAATCGGCGTGATGAACATCATGCTGGTCTCCGTAACCGAGCGGACGCGCGAAATCGGCGTGCGCAAGGCCATTGGCGCGCGCAGCCGGGACATCACCTGGCAATTCCTGTTCGAGGCAATGACGTTAACCGGAACTGGCGGGATCCTTGGCATCATTGTGGGTTGCGGCGTCGTGCTGCTAATTCCCATCGTCAGTTCGCTAAAAGCGGTGATCCCGCTGTGGGCGGTAATTGTCGGATTTGGGGTCTCGGTTAGCATTGGGCTGGTTTTTGGCGTCTGGCCAGCTACGAAAGCAGCGCGCCTAAACCCTGTCGAAGCGCTGCGTTACGAATGAAAGAGGTTTATCAGCGGGCTGAAACTTGCCGGCAAATCATCAATGTCGCGAACTTTTCCGGCTCCTTATTCGTCTAATATACATACAGGCAAAGTGAAGAAAACCATCCCAACGCTGGCTCAAGTCGGGCGGACGCTCGTGGCGCTGCGTGAAACGTTCTGGATCGCGCTGGATACGCTGCGCGCCCACAAGCTTCGCACGTTCTTGACACTGCTTGGAGTAATTCTGGCCGTCACAACACTGGTAGCCGTAATCTCCGTGCTCAACGGCCTGAACGTTTATGTGGCCGACAAAGTAGCCAACCTCGGCGCGAATGCATTTGTAATAGACCGTGTCGGTATCATTACGAATTTTCAAGAATGGAACAAAGCACGAAAGCGTCCACCGCTCCAGATGGATGACTTTGAGGCTTTGCGCGACAACATGAAATTAGCCGATCAGGTGGCCGGCGAGCAGGACACCACCGCCGACGTCCGCTACGGGAACGTGCTGAGCCAGGACGTAACGATCATAGGCGCTACGCCTAATTTTGCTCCGATACGAGATATTGACGTATCCAACGGCCGGCTTCTTACGCAAGTGGACGAGGATCATCGAGCCGGCGTTTGTGTGATTGGCACCGACGTGGCTAATAAGCTTTTCGCGGGTATCGATCCAGTAGGGAAATCTGTCCGGGCTGGGCAGGGACAGTACGAAGTAGTAGGCGTAGCTACACCTAAGGGAACGGTCTTGGGCCAGTCCGAAGACAATTTCGTGATGATACCGCTGGGGACCTACCGAAAAGAATGGTTGGCGCCGCAGGATTCAGTGGGAATGTTTGTCTCGGCGCGAGGCCCGGAATGGATGGATGCAGCCGAGGATGAAGCGCGCGTGATTCTGCGCGCTCGACGTCACGTGCGATATCAGGACGAAGACAATTTCGCGGTGATAGCTCCCTCTTCAATCACCGGGCTCTGGAATCGAATTACCGGAAACGCTTTCGGGATTGCAGTTTGGATCACATCCGTATTTTTGGTGGTGGGTGGCATCGTTATCATGAACATCATGCTGGCGAGCGTGACGGAGCGTACCCGCGAGATTGGCCTGAGGAAGTCTCTGGGTGCGCGCCGCAGCCATATTATTCTGCAATTTCTTGTGGAGTCATCTTTGCTTGCTGCGTCGGGTGGCCTTGTGGGCGTGGGCCTTGCGCTTGCCATTGCGGGCCTGGTGCGCGCTGCGACTCCTATTCCGATCGCGACTCCGGTTTTTGCGATCGCCATCTCGCTGGTGCTCTCCACTGCTGTTGGATTGTTTTTTGGAATTTATCCCGCGATGCGAGCTGCGCGGTTGGATCCGATCGAAGCTTTGCGTGCGGAGAATTAGGAACTAACCATGCAGCAGGATTTCAAAGAGAATCTTCAACTCGCTTTTGACACTGTGCGCACGCACAAGCTGCGCAGTTTTCTTGCCATTCTTGGTGTGATGATTGGAGTCTCTCTGATCATTCTTGTGGTAGGCCTGGTGCAAGGCTTTCGCCAGACGATTCAGGACGAAATTACGGCGGAGGGAATCGATACGGCTTTTGTTTCACGCTTCGATCAGGGGCCCCAAAACGGTCACAGGCCGAAAGACGAGAAACTCCGGAAGCCGCTAACGCTGGAAGATGCCATGGCAATCCGCGAGCTCTGCCCGGCGATCAAGCAGATCGCGGTTTCAGCGTTCCAGTGGCAACTTACCCATACGGCGCGCTACCAGAAAAACGAGGTAGAAGGGACAGACTTCCGCGGAACATTTCCGGCATACCTGGAAGTTTATTCAAACGCTACGATGAAGGCGGGCCGGTTCTTCACGGAGGCGGAAAACGAGCATCGTGAAAATGTCGTGGTGATCGGCGAAAATGTCGCGAAAGCATTCTTCCCGACGATCAATGACGCGCTGGGAAAAGAAATTCTGGTAGATGGTTCGACCTATCTAGTTGTCGGTGTATTTGAAAAGCCCTTGGGCGGCTTCGGCACCAATGATGAGGACCGCCGGACCGTGATTCCCTACTACACGTTTATGAAGTTGTATCCGTCGAGCTTCGAACTGGGGTACCGATTTCTGGCTTATCCCGGCAAGCTCGACGCCGCCGTGGACCAGCTGCGCGAAGTGTTGCGCCGGCGCCGGAATGTTGCCTACAGCGCGCCCGACAATTTCTCGATTCAAACTCAAGTAGAAGTCGTGCGCCAATTCAACGACATTATCGGCGGCGTAGTTCTGGCAGTCATAGTTCTCAGCTCTATCGGGTTATTGATCGGCGGTATGGGTGTGATGAACATCATGCTGGTTTCCGTTACCGAGCGGACGCGCGAGATCGGAGTGCGCAAGGCCATCGGAGCGCGCAGCCGAGATATCACCTGGCAGTTTCTCTTCGAGGCCATGACGTTAACCGGCACCGGCGGCCTGATCGGGATTCTTGTCGGCAGCGGAATTGTGCTGTTGGTTCCGATGGTCAGCCCGCTGAAAGCGATTGTCCCGGCGTGGGCGGTGATTATTGGATTTACAGTTTCTGTCAGTATCGGCCTGATTTTTGGAGTCTGGCCAGCAACCAAGGCGGCGCGGCTCAATCCGGTTGAAGCTCTTCGTTACGAATAGTGGTTTAGCGCGGTGAACGCTTCGAAGGTTTATCCAGAATGACCGAGCTGTTGGGGTCGAGCTGAGCTTTTCCATCTGAACCGAAAATATAAGCAATTCCAGCCGGGTCGAGCGGGACACCGGATAGGACTCCGCTTTCATACAGTTCTCTTGTCGTGGTCGGGTAGCGGCCGTTCCGTCTGCGGTAATCCTCAGCGTATTTGTCGAGTGCCAAAAGGTCCTGTTGCGCTTGTAATGACTGAAGGTGCTGAAAGGCGTTCTTCTTAACGGCCGGATCCTGCGCCGTGTCGTAGATTTCCGACCAGATTGCCGTCGAAGCAGAAAATGAATTGCCCTTCGCCGCGACTTCCGCGGCCATCATCTTCATCAATACCGGCCCGTCCTTTTTCTTGCTTGCCTCCAAGTATGCCGCGGAGGCTTCGGGGTAATTTTTCAGGTGCCAGTAGTAGAGAAAGCCCAGATCGGAATCCAACCGCCAGTCGTCTGGATTTGCGGCGACGCCACGCTTCACTAGCTCGACGGCGAGATCGGCGCGGTCGGCTCCCATGGGTGCAGGTTCGGAAAGGAAAATTGCGCCGAATCGGTAAGCGACTATGAGTTTTGGATCAAGCGAAGTGGTGATATCGAGGAGCGGCCATAATAGCTCGAACTTCTCACCCGCATTACCAACCCTGCCACCGTAATACTGGACGGCGCGCGTCCAGTAAATATCCGCCAGCAAAGAATCGTATCCAAGGCTCAGTTTCTTCAGCAGCGGCCCGGAACGCAACAAGAGCTCCTCTTTTTGCTGCGCAATCGTTCGCGTTTCAACGTCAATACGAGTTTGCAGCCACGCGATCGCGAGGAACAGTATGGGGATAGCGATGAGGGCAAACCCTAGCGAGCGAGTGTGGCTTTGGCCGCTCATTTTAAATTACGCCCGGAGAAGACTGCGGAGGCCCCTATCAGCACCAAGGCAACATACAACCCCGCATAAGCCGTATTTTGCCAAATCAGGGAAACCGGAATCGATTCGCCATGAGCCGCCGCTGTGATTGCATTGAAATTATGAAAGTTCGGCAGCACATAATAGAGGACTCGAGCGGCAGCCTGCATCACCGGATTGAGGGTTAATATCCCAATATCGCGAATATCCTTAGAGAAAATACCAGCTACGTAAATTCCTAGCGTGAACAGTGTGGAAAGCATTGGGCTCGAAAAACATGAGAAGAAAAGCGCGAGCGCGGTTACCAGCGCCAGTTCAAGCAGGATGAAATAAACGGCTACCAGGATCGATACGTCGGCGCGGAGAAAATTCCCACTGACGTAGAAAAGAGCGGCAGCAAGCCCCAGAGTCATTAACGCGGTGTTCACGGTCAGGGTGAGCAGCAGCCCTCCAAATTTTCCAACCAGAAATTCCCATCGCCGCACAGGTTTTGAGAGCAACGTATACAGGGTGCGCTTCTCGATCTCCTTCGAGACGAGTCCGACGCCGATAAAAATCGCCATGATCAATCCGAAAATCGAAATGGCTGAAAGTCCCAGGTTGATTATGACGAGCCGCGAGATGCCAATCGAAATTTCACCGACCAGGATCGAAGCACTGATCATCATGAGGGCGAAGAAAATCAAGTTGTAGAGCACGCGATCGCGCACAGCTTCGCGAAAGGTGTTGATAGCAACGACGCCTGGTATCGTGCTCATCGCGCGCTCTCCCCGGCTGGATGGGCAGCAGCCTTATCGCGGGCGACCAGCTTCAGGAAATAGTCTTCGAGTGTTGGCCGCCGGGGCGTAACCGAAAGAATTCGCGCCTCGCAACTTCGCAGTTGTTCCAAGGCGGAGTAAAGCTGTTCCTCCTGGACTTCTACGCGATAGCGCTCCCCGATTCTTGCGGCATGCCCGGCAAGCGCAGTCGGCAGTGAGGACCCGGCGCGCATTTCAAAGAAAATTTCCATTCCGTATACTTCCATCGAAACAATTTCTCCGGGCGCGCCGACACCCTGCAATTTTCCGCCGAGCAGCACAGCGACTCTGTCGCACAACATTTCCGCGTCAGAGAGAATGTGAGTAGAAAAGAAAACTGTTCGTCCCTGGCGTTTGAGATCTAGAATAATGTCGCGCACTTCGCGACGTCCGACCGGATCGAGGCCCGACATCGGCTCGTCCAGGAAAACAACTTGCGGATCGTGGATGATGGCCTGCGCAATACCCACGCGCTGCAGCATGCCCTTCGAGAATTTTCGCAGCTGAACGTCACCCGCATCCGCTAGTCCCACATGTTCCAAGAAGCGTGTTACGCGTTGGCGCCGCTCAATCGCCGGGTAACCAAAAAGCCGCGCATAGTAATCCAACAACTCTCGCGCGGTGAGGTAATCGTAGAAATATGGCTGCTCGGGAAGGTATCCGATTTCGCGATGCATCCGCACATTGTCTATCGAGCGCCCGCGAACCCGAGCCGTTCCCGCGGTAGGAAAGATCAGGCTCATCAGGAGCTTCAGCGTAGTGGTTTTACCGGCGCCGTTCGGCCCCAGAAATCCGAAGGCTTCGCCTTCCTGGACCTGAAGAGTCAGATTGTCCAGTGACCGGCGCATCCGCTTGCGCCAGAACCCAACGGCGTAGTCCTTGGTGAGTCCTTCGATCTCGATTGCGGGTGTACCCATGACCTTCTCATTCTAATTTTTTTTGAACTCGACCGTTCATGTTCAATCCCCAGGTGTTGCTTCGGAGAACACAGGCAACTGCGGCACATTACCTATGAAAAGTGGTTGCCAAGACTTGAAAGAAGAAGTTAGTTCCCCGAAGGCGTTAGTTTGTCCGCGTTGCGGAGCTCGGGGAAACGCCAAGCCCAAATAGCGGTGACGACTAAAGTGCCGATTCCACCCAAGACGACCGCCGGGACTGTTCCAAACCAACTCGCCGTTAGCCCTGACTCAAATTCACCCAATTGGTTGGATGCTCCAATGAACATCATGTCGACGGCGTTCACGCGTCCGCGCATCTGGTCCGGCGTCAACAGTTGGACCAAAGTTGCCCGAATCACTACGCTGACCATATCCGTCGCCCCCACAAGCACCAGAGCCAGCAGCGATATAATCAGGCTCCGCGAGATTCCGAAAATAATTGTAAATACGCCGAAGCCGCTCACACACCAAAGCATGGTGGCACCCACGCGGCGTTTCAGCGGACGATAGGCCAACAAAACTGCCATAGCCGCGGCACCGACCGCCGGAGCAGTTCGCAGCAATCCCAGTCCCCAGGGGCCGGTGTGAAGAATCTCTCGCGCGTACGCCGGCAATAGCGCTACGGCCCCTCCCAACAACATTGCAAAAAGATCCAGGGAGATCGAGCCCAGCACTATTTTTCGCTGCCAGATATAACGAAGCCCGGCAAGAACGGTGGAGATGTTGATCGGTTCCCGCACTCGCGCTCTTACGTTTAGCCGAATCAGTGTCGTGAAAATCACCGCGATTACAGCAGACGCTACGGCCGTTGCGTAAACCGCTGAGGGTCCGCGAGACGCTGCATACACGATCCCGCCGATCGACGGTCCCAGGATCGTGGCCGCCTGGAATATGGTTGAATGCCAGGCCACCGCATTCGGAAAATGTTCTTCCGAAACCAATTGCGGCAGCAATGCCCGGCTCACCGGCCCATTAAATGAGCGGACCACGCCGAGCAGAACCAGCACCGCATAAATCGACCTTACCGACGGTTCGCTCCGATGGGTAGTAAAGAGCAGCAGCCCGGAGCATGTTGCGAAACCCGCGTAACACAAAATAAGCAGGTTGCGGCGATTAAAGCGGTCCGCCACGTGGCCTGAAACGAGGAACAAAAGAATTCCCGGCAGGAATTGGCAAAGTCCAACGAGGCCCAGGTCAAAAGTGCTATGTGTAAGCTCAAAAATTTGCCAGCCGACCGCGACGGATTGCATTTCCAGCGATGCGACCACGAAAAATCGTGCCAACTCGTAGAAGGAAAAGGCTGGATAGGTGAATGCTATTCGCCCATCAAATTTTGAATCCTGCGATCCAGCCATCGGCGGGGCGTGCGCTCCTCGTAGCGATGCGGCAAGCAAGTATAACCTGACCAACGTAGCCGAAGTTCCATCAAGAGGAGAGAAAAACGTCTAAGGATTATTTTGTTTGCCTGCAAACTCAAGAAGGAATGGGAAATGAGGGAAATCAAATGATTTCAGAGCCGGAGAAAAATCTCAAGGTTAGGGAAAAGCCTAAAACGGACAATGGTTGCTAACGGCACAGACAACACCACCAGTAGATACTTTCGACAACTCGTGCGGAATATTTTGTGGTTGGTTGTCGATTTTTTCTTGACAAGTTTTCCACAACCCACGATACTGCCGAATCAGACCCGGGGGAAAATTGATTCGGTGACGACGAACTTCCTGGCATCGATCAACAGAGTAGCGGGCTGGTAACACCGACAATTTAGAGCAGAACAGGACCCTACTTCGCACCGCGCATCTAGTTTTTTAGCGCGGCTTAGCTGGGCTTTTCTAAATTTTCGGTTCGAAAGGCGTGATGCAAGCTATTTCGCCAGCCGTGCGCTCATATTTCCCCCATGTTTCATCTATCTCTCGATAGACACAACGATACCCTGGACTCGGTTGTTTGGGAGTAGAATGTATTCCTCCCCCGCACCGCAGCCCAGCCAACGTAAGACGGCTTTACTGCCGGCGCGGAGACAGAGATGGCGGAAATGAGAATGACCCTGCAAGGCAAAACCGAAAGTGATCAGGTTACCCGACGTGCCTCCGGCCTGGAATTCCAGCGCCGCTTCACCGACGGGAAAATATCTCCCTATGACAAAGTTGAGTGGGAGCGCCGTCCCGCAATCATCGGCAATGATAAAGGCCAGGTGATTTTCCGGCAGGACAACGTAGAAGTCCCGAAATCNNGAGACGATCGTTCGCTGGGGCGAGGAAGGCGGATATTTCGCAACTCCGGAATCCAAGAACATTTTCCGCGATGAACTCGCCCACTTGTTGGTCGAGCAAAAAATGGCGTTCAATTCGCCGGTGTGGTTCAACGTTGGGGTTCAGGCTAAGCCGCAATGCTCGGCATGCTTTATCAACTCGGTCCAAGACAATATGGACTCGATCATGAACCTGGCGAAGACCGAAGGCATGCTGTTTAAGTGGGGTTCTGGTACTGGAACGAACTTCTCGTCCTTGCGCGGTAGCCACGAATCGCTTTCCGGCGGCGGGATCGCATCCGGCCCGGTGAGCTTCATGAAGGGTTTTGATGCCTTCGCCGGCGTGATCAAGAGCGGTGGCAAGACGCGCCGCGCCGCCAAAATGGTGATTCTAAATGTGGATCATCCCGACATCATGGAGTTCATCGAGTCCAAGATGAAGGAAGAGCGCAAGGCGCAAGTTTTGATCGAGCAGGGTTACGATCCTGCAATTGACGGCGAAGCTTATTCTTCTGTCTTTTTCCAGAATGCAAACCACTCCGTGCGCGTCACCGACGATTTCATGCGCGCAGTAGAGGAAGACCGCGACTGGTGGACACGCAACGTCAATGACGGCAAGGCAGTAGAACAATTTCGCGCTCGAGACTTGCTCCACGAGATGGCCAAATCTGCTTGGAAGTGCGGCGATCCAGGGATGCAATACGATACGACCATCAATCGCTGGCACACTTGCAAGGCTACGGATCGCATTCATGCCTCTAACCCTTGCTCCGAGTACATGTTCCTGGACGATACAGCGTGCAATCTGGCATCGCTGAACCTCTTGAAATTCCTGGGTTCGAATGGCCAGTTCGATACGGAAGGATTTAGCCACGCAGTGGACGTAACGATCACGGCGCAGGAAATCCTGGTGGACAATGCAAGCTATCCGAGCGAGAAAATCGCGCGTAACTCGCACGATTTTCGCCCGCTCGGGATCGGCTATGCGAATCTCGGCGCGCTGCTGATGTCGCTGGCCATGCCTTACGATTCCGATAGGGGACGGGACTTCTGCGGCGCGATTACAGCTCTGATGACCGGTGAGGCCTACGCGCAGTCAGCGCGCATTGCCGAGCGCATGGGACCNNGGCCGATCAAGGAAGAGCACGTGCAACCGTCCTTGCTGCATGCAGCGCAGAAGTCGTGGGACGATGCGCTCGAACTGGGCGAGAAGTTCGGCTACAAGAATTCTCAAGTTTCCGTTTTGGCTCCAACCGGGACGATCGGCTTCATGATGGATTGCGACACTACCGGAATCGAGCCCGACCTCGCACTGGTGAAGCAGAAGCGGCTGGTGGGCGGCGGCGTAATCAAAATCGTGAACAACACGGTTCCGCAGTCGCTGATGAATCTGGGCTATCCGCCGGAACAAGTGGCACAAATTGTGGACTTTATCGATGCGAATGGGGCAATCGAGGGCGCGCCGGGACTGAAGCCAGAGCACCTGCCGGTATTTGACTGCTCGCTGGCTACTCCGGGAGGCCGCTCGATTTCCTGGAAAGGCCACTTGCAGATGATGGCTGCCGCGCAGCCCTTTCTTTCCGGTGCGATCAGCAAGACCATTAATATGCCGGAAGAGTCCACGGTGGAAGACATCATGGAAGCTTATGGTGAGTCCTGGAGATTCGGACTCAAAGCTGTGGCCATCTATCGCGACAATTCGAAAGGCTCGCAGCCGTTATCTGTCTCTGGCAAAAAGAAAGAAGAGAAGCCCGCGACGGCAGCCGCACCCGCCTCGGCATCAGCTGCCATCGAAGCGCCTCTCACCAAGGTTGAGGTTCCTCCTCACGAGCAGCAGGAACTTTTTGACCGAACCAGGCGGCGCAAGCTACCTAACGAGCGCAGCTCCATCACNNCGGGCGAAATCTTTATCAAGATGGCTAAGGAAGGTTCCACGCTCTCCGGCATCATGGACGCCTTTGCGCTATCCGTTTCCGTTGCGTTGCAGTACGGAGTTCCGCTTCGCGCCCTGGTCGACAAATTCGTAAACTCGCGCTTCGAGCCGTCCGGCTATACCGGCAATCCGAGAATCCGCTACGCAAAGTCGGTGGTGGATTACATCGGGCGGTGGTTGGGCGGCAAGTTTATCTCGCCAGACTATCTCGATGGCGAAGTTACCGTGGGGGATCCAACGGGTCCCGTCACAGTAGTTACACCGGAAGCAAAGGCCCCGGCACCTGTAACTGTGATGAAAGTGCCGGAACCTGAAGCGTCCGCTCGCCCGCGCGCCGCGATTGATGACGCGCCGTCATGCTCCGAGTGCGGCATGCTGATGACGCCGAACGGTAGCTGTTACAAGTGCTCCAACTGCGGCAGCACTTCGGGCTGCAGCTAGTTCGGCAAAATAGCGAAAATCAGAGCAGGCGAAATAAAAAAGGGGACTCCGTCGAGTCCCCTTTGCTCTACCCCTAGTTCCGGTTTCGGCGCGGCGAAACCGGCCCACCCCGGGATAAGAGACAGCCGGTTACTTTGGTTGCACGTGGGTTGCCAGGAGCTCCGGCCTTAACTGGGTGACTTCTCCGGTTGGCGCGGCAAGACTTACGCTGAGAAACTCCAGTTTCCTCCTCAACAATTGCGCGAACATCTCCGTTTTCTGAAAAGCCCCAGCGTGTTTTATACGTTCTTTGGAAGGCTGCGATCTAATGGTTGCCAAGGGTATAGACCACTGAGATCGTTGTGTCTACCTGAACAGGATCACCGTTCAAGAGCGTAGGCTTATAGCGCCATTGCTTCACCGCTTCAAGGGCCGAAAGCGTCAGCTCCGGCGGACCGCTCACGTACTCAAGATTCTCGACTGTGCCGTCATGCCCAATAGTTGCGTGGAGCAAGACAGTTCCGGTGATGCGCTGCTTCTTGGCATCCTTCGGGTACACCGGAGCAACCTGATGAATGAGGTTTGCCGATGCGACTGCCCCACCTACGCGGATGCGCTTCGGCTTCGGCGCGGACGCATTCGGTTCGGGATTTGCGGCGGTGGGATTTTGTGTCGTCGCCGCTTCTTTCTGTGCGTCCAGGGAAGAATCAATGGTCTGGGACGGCGGCAATCCCGCCGGGGAGCCTGGCAGTTCGGATGGCGAGCCGGAACCCACGGCGCTGTTCGGATCTTTTCCGCCTAATGTGTAAACAACGCTAACGGTAGTGTCTACTTCAACTGCGTCGCCATTCACCAGCGTCGGCCGATAGACCCACTGCTGGACTGCATCTATGGCGGATTTCATCAGAAGTGGAGGACCACTCACATATTGCAAGTCTTTTATCGTCCCGTCTGTCGCGATTATGACGTGGAGCACGACGGTTCCAGAAATGTGCGCTGTCTTGGCTAAGGGCGGGTACACCGGAGAAACCTGATGAACAAGATGTGCGGCTGCGACATTGGCACCTACTCGGGTTCGGACCCCCGTCGACGCGGACGAATTCGATTGAGAGATGTTGCTTGCGGTACCCTGCGGAAGAGGCGGTTCTTTTTGAGCGTCCTGAGAGAAGACAGTAGTGGCCGCTAGGAGGGTAATCCCGACAACTAACGCAATTCTAGAAGAAGCCATGACCACTCTCCGGTTGGGTATCTAGGGGAACGCGATCAGGGCCAATGAATACATGAAGACGCACGTCCACGCAATGAAATAGTGGAACCGGAGTAATGAGTCAGAACATCCCGACGCCCTAGGATTGTGATACCGAAGTCCGCCGCACGCGTTTCCAGATCCAGCGGCCCGGTGCGAAGAGAGCGATGGCCCACAGCAGGATAGTCGGCAAAGCCTGCAGTGCCCAGACGCCAAGTCCTATTAGGCTCTCGATTGCTGAGCGGTACCCTTCGACCGCTGCATTGTGCAGCCGCGTGGCCGTCGCAGTAGGTGCACCCTGCAAGCTCGCTTTATATTCTTCCTGTACTGAAAGCTCGACGGTGGCGAAATCAACCCGCGTTTGCAACGACCGCTGGTCGGCTTCCATTTGCTCGATGTCGCCACGAACCCGCGCGATTTCCTGTTCGGTGGCGAGGATGTCCTTTACTTGCCCGGTATGGTTGCGAAGAACATCCAGCAGCCTTTCTTCGGTCGCGCGAGCATTCTTCATCCGGGCGGCGCGATCGGTAAACTCTTTGGTCACTTCTTCGCCCGTCTGCGATTCCTGTTCCACACGCCCCAGTTGCTTCAATTCAGAAATAGCTGATTCGAGTTGCGCCGACGGTATTCTGAGAGTGGCGGACAAAGTACGCGCGGCATCCTGCGGGGAATTCGAAGTCAGGCTGGCAATGTACCCGTTGTGGCGTTGCGCAATCGCCTTCACGCTCGCTTCCAAGGGTGCGAATTCCTTCACAGTCAAGGAAACCGAAGCTGTTCGCGCGATCATGGGCGCGGTTGGCTCGGGGTTTGACTGGCCATCCGCCGAACTAGAACTGAACTTAGGTGAGCTCCCTCGGGAGGCCGGAAGAGCAGGTGGTGCGGGTCTGACCTTAAAATTGTCAGATGCGGTTCCCACAGCCTTGCTTTCCGGAGTGTCGGCCGAGCGCGATTGTTCGGTATACGCCAGTTGCAGCCCTTCGGATTGTCGAGATTCTTGTCGCGCCGTTGGTAATCCGATACGCAGTACCAGAATCAACAGAGCCGCGACGCTCGCTGCCGCCCACACCCAACGATTCCTTAAAAACGGGAACTTTCCACCTAGCCGACCGGTGAATCCTCGGGGTTTTCTCACCTTGGCCACCACATGTTCGGCTCTCGCGGCTTCCAGATTCTTCGTCAAGTTTGCAGGCGCGGGTTCCACGCTCCAATCTGAAAGCCGAACCGACACGTCGCGCATCTGTTCCGCCAACGCCGCGCATTCTGCGCATTCGCGCAAGTGCGCAGCGACGTTCGCAGCGCGATTCGCGGAGAGTTCTCCGTCGAGATAAGCCATCACCTCTTCTTGTTCAAAAGGATGAGTGGATGAAGTCATTTCCGCCCTCCCAAATTTCCCGGCGTGGTTGCCAGGATTTCGCGCAAGGCCATTCGCGCCCGGAACAATCGCGATCTGACGGTGTTTACCGGCGCACGCAATATCTTCGCGATTTCCTCGTAGCTCAATTCTTCGAACTCGCGCAGCAACAAAACTTCCCGTTCGGCGACGTCAAGCCGATCCACGGCTTGCCTAACCCAAATTACATTTTCCGGATTCGTTCCAGACGGATCCGAAACGTCCTCCCGTGTGCTATCCGACTGCGTTGCGTTGAGACCAGATTTGCGCCGATGCGCCGCGAGAATGTTGAAGGCGATGCCAAATAAATAGGCTCGAAACGTAGCGCGGGGCTCGTACCTTTGCACCGCCCGCAGCACGGCGAGAAAGGTTTCCTGGGCCAATTCCTCGGCCTGCGCGGCATCGTTCATACGCCGTCGGAAAAATCCGTATACCCGCTCGCGGTAACGCAAGAAGAGTTCGGTGAAGGCTTCGTCCGAGCCTTTTTGAAGTTCCAGGATCAGTTGCTCATCGCTGGTCATCGCTCACCACGAGCTCGGATCAGTACATTTCCGAGCGGCGCGTCCTCCCGATTCAAATGCTTCTATAACTGTAATGTCCCCAGAAGGCAAAAAGTTCCCGCTGCGGCAGCTTTTTTCAGGCGAGGTGGGAACAGATAGAACGGACGGAGAATTACGCGCCAATGGCGGTGCGCAAGGCGCCGGCGAGAGATTCGGTCCAGCGGCGGACGTCCTCGTCGCGTTCGGCTTCCACCATAACGCGGGCGAGCGGCTCCGTGCCCGAATAGCGCAGGACCACGCGGCCGGAATTACCAAGAGCCTTTTCCGCTTCGTGGAGGAGGCGATCAACTTCGGGCAGCGAATCAAGAGGCGGTTTCGAACGTGTGCGGACGTTTACAATTTTCTGCGGGAAAATCTTTAGATCTGTGACGAGCGAATCGAGAGGTCCCGCGAGAGAAACAATCGACGCCAGCTTCAACGCCGTAAGCATTCCGTCACCCGTGGTGGCGTCATCGAGAAACAAAATGTGTCCGGACTGTTCGCCGCCGAAGTTCGCTCCGATGCGCCGCATTTCTTCCAGGACGTAGCGATCACCCACGGCCGTGCGCGCAAGCTTCAGTCCGGCATTTTCCAGAGCCCGCTCGAGTCCAAGGTTGGCCATGGTAGTGCCAACTACTACGTTGCCCTTAAGACTTCCCGTCGATTTCAGATAACGCGCCACGACAAACATAACTCCGTCGCCATCCACGAGTTTGCCCGTCACGCCGGAAAAAATTGCGCGGTCCGCATCTCCGTCAAATGCCACACCCAGCGCCGCACCGCATTCCACGACTCGCTTTTGCATTGATTCCGGATGCAGCGAGCCGCAGTTTGCATTTATGTTTTTTCCGTTGGGCGTGTGATTCATAGCGATCACATCCGCGCCCAGGGAGCGAAACAGCCGAGGTGCCAGATTGCTGGCTGCCCCGTTGGCGCAGTCCAGCACTATTTTCATTCCAGCGAGGTTTGCGCCAGGTAAAATTGCCTGGGCTAATCCTGCCAGGTAATCATCATCAATCTTTTCGTTGTCGTGAAGACGCAGCGCCCTTTCAGCCGAGACGGTATCGCGAGATGAAAGGACAAACTGTTCGAGGGCTGTTTCTATCGCGTCCGGGAACTTCATTCCGGTGGACGAAATCAGTTTCACGCCGTTGTCGTGGTACGGATTGTGCGAAGCGGAAATCACCACGCCCGCGGCGAATCCCTCGCGGTTCACGAGCCAAGCCACGCCGGGTGTGGTGAGAACGCCGGCAGAAATAGGATTCGCGCCACCCGCAGCCAACCCGCAGGCGATTCTCTCGGCAATATGCGGGCCGGACTCGCGCGTGTCCCGTCCAATCAGAACGTTGGGACTTTTATCGTGTGCGAATCCTTGCGAACGCAAATAGTTCCCCAGCGCTAGGCCCACGCGATCCAAGGTTGCGTCATCGAGCGGGTATTCACCCGGGATGCCGCGGATGCCATCCGTCCCGAAAAGTTGCTTGGCCATTTGTTCCTGTTCTTATCCCGCGCAAAACGGGAGGCAATTCTATCATCGCGAGGCCTTAGTCCTGTCAGACCAGCGGCGAATATGGTTTCGACCGCGGATTTCAGCGAATGGATCGTGAGCGGTGTATGCGTGAGCACATCGGCGGATATGGCGGCGCAGCCTGTGTTATCGTACGGGAATGCCACTGGAACACACTGAAATCGTCAACGACAATTCCACGCCTGCCAAGATCATCGCGGCGGGAATTGTGATCGCTTTCTGCTACTGGGCGTCTTCTGTTCTCGTAACGGTCCTGGTGGCAGTGTTGCTCGCGTACTTTTTGGATCCGGTCGTAACGTTTATGGAGAACTGGCATATCCCTCGCGCGTTGGGATCGCTCATCATTGTTCTCTTTACAATTGCTGTTTTGCTGTTCGTAGCATGGTCGCTGGTCGAACGTGTGGATCAGTTCGGCAGGGATTGGCCTAAGTATCGCGCACCCTTGCACGCAGTCGCCAATGCCGTAGAACAAAAGCTTGCTTCCGTGGAGGAACACGTTTCAGAGATTGGCTCTCCCGATCAGGTTGGCCAGCAGGCTGAACATATAGTAGCCGTCGCCGAATCGCATCCCGTTCGCTCGGCTGTGTTTTCTCGGCTGAGTTCGCTATATGAGGTGGTGCTCGGGGCTACGTTCATACCATTCCTGTTGTTTTTTATGCTCGCGGCGAAACGCCAGGTATGGCACGCGACCATGCAGTTATTTCCGGCCACCGAACGCACCTTAGTTAAAGAAACCCTAACAGATATCTCCCTGGTTCTTCGCAGCTATGTGGTGGGGACGGCGATGGTGGGAGTCATTCTGGTCGTTTTGAGTTGGCTTTTTTTCTTGTTGATCGGACTTGAGTTTCCATTCCTCACCGCGCTTATCTCCGGTACGTGCAATCTGATTCCATATCTGGGGGTGGTTCTTTCCTGGATGCCGCCTTTATTGATAGGCCTGAAACAATTTCACACCGTTACGCCTTTCATCGGTATTTTCGCCGTGCTCACTTTTCTGCACCTCATTGCCGCAAATTTGTTAGTCCCGGCGCTCGTCGGCTCCATGGTGCGGCTCAATGCTCTAGCGCTGACCGTATCGCTTCTGTTCTGGGGATTTTTGTGGGGCGCGATGGGTTTGATTCTCGCGATTCCCATCACTGCTGTTATCAAGGTGATCTGCGACCATAAAGAAAGCTGGCAACCGGTTGGCCGCTGGCTCAGCGCATAGTTTCAGCGGCGGTTCTTTCAATTATACTTTGTCTCTACGCAAGTCGTGGATAGACGCGACCGACTCCGTGACAGCTTTCGCATCGGGCGATTCCTGAAACATCCGGATCGCCGCAATTCCGGCGGCGCCCGCACCAATGCAGGAAGCCGCGTTTTGTTTGTTCACTCCCCCTATCGCCACCACCGGCATCGGCACAGCGCGACAAACTTCGGCTAGCGTTTCTATGCCTTGGGGCGCGCCAAAGGGCTGCTTCGAAGGCGTTTCGAAGACCGGGCCGAAGAAGATATAGCCAGCTTTCGCGTTTTCCGCTTCGCGGGCCTCTTTCACGCTGTGGCAGGAAACTCCAATTACAAATCCCTCCGGTGCATTTCCTGCACGGCACCACCGCACCACTTCGCGCGCTAGGGCAGATTCGCGTCCGAGATGAACGCCATGTGCACCGGCCACTAACGCCACATCCAAGCGGTCGCTAACTATTATTCGCACGGGGCGTCTAGACTGCGCAACCTCCACTGTACTGAGGTGGACTACCCGGCGCGCGAGGTCGAGCAGTTGTCCCCCCGGCAAGTCCTTCTCACGGACCTGTATCCAATCGACGCCGGCGGCGAGGGCTATTTGAATATTTTGCAATATTGTCGATGTGAGAGCGGCTTCGTTCCTATCGCCAGTCAAAGACTTCCGGTCGGTGACGTAGCAAACGATCGGTTTATTAGCGGGTTTCAACGATGGCAGTCCGTCGGCGAAACGCTTCAAGCGCAAACAGCACATTCATCAGACCAAGCCCCGATATTGCTCCGCGCAGAAAGGGGTTTTTGACAAAAAGCGCCAGCGCCGGGTACTGGTAAAGGAAATAATTCATATCCCATACCTCGGACCATGGAACCAGAATCAGCGCCAACCCCAATTCGAGCCAAAGCAGCAGGAGCACAACACGGAGGACCCGGTTCATCATCAGGGTAAGGATTATGGGAGATTATTCCGGCGGTCGCAACATCTACTCCGCATCATCAAGCGATGTCACTCGCTATCGCAGCGTCACGATGTCGCAAACAAGCAAGACGAGAGTACAATTGACCCGATTCGAGGCTTGCAGGGAATTCCGGGACAGAACGCAGGCACATTAAGCAAACCGAGACTAAGGAGAGCACTCCATGGCGACGATCACGGCAAAAGATGGCACGCAGATTTATTACAAGGATTGGGGAAAGGGACAGCCCATAGTCTTCAGCCACGGCTGGCCTCTGACTGCAGACGACTGGGACGGGCAAATGCTCTACTTCGGTCAACTCGGGTATCGCGTGATCGCGCACGACCGCCGCGGCCATGGCCGCTCTGGGCAAACGTGGGAAGGCAACGAAATGGATACCTACGCGGATGATTTGGCCGGCCTATTTGAACATCTTGATCTCAAGGACGCGATTATGGTCGGGCACTCGACTGGCGGTGGTGAAGTGGCGCGCTACCTGGGCCGCCATGGTTCCAAGCGTGTCTCGAAGGCCGCACTCATCAGCGCAGTGCCACCACTTATGCTGAAGACCGAAAAGAACCCGGAAGGGGCGCCCAAATCAGTCTTCGATGACCTCCGTGCACAACTGGCAGCCAACCGGCCGCAGTTCTACAAAGACATCACTTTGCCGTTTTACGGCTACAACCGTCCAGGCGCCAAGATCTCGGAAGGCATCCGCGAGCACTGGTGGCTGCAGGGAATGGTCGGAGGCATGAAGGCCCACTACGACTGCATCAAGGCCTTCTCGGAAACCGACTTCACCGAGGACCTGAAAAAAATCGAAATCCCCGTGCTAGTGATGCACAGTGAAGACGACCAGATTGTGCCGTTCGCCGCTGCGGGACCCAAGTCCGCGAAGATATTGAAGAACGCGACGTTGAAGGTCTACAAGGGCTTACCTCATGGCATGCCTACGACCAACGCTGAGCAGATCAACGCCGACTTGCTCACGTTTTTTAAAGGCGCAGCGACCACAGCGTCGGCCTAACGTTTCCGACGGCCCGGCGTTTGGCATTCAGCGCGAAGGCCGGGCCGTTCGGTGCTCACAGTCACTGGCGAAGAATTCGTTGGAATAAGATGAACCTCATTTGGTGGCCGCTGGCGGCAAATCCCCATCGTGAGCAAGATTCCCTCGCGACTCGCGCCAACAGCCCCGACCGAGGTAAGCAACATGGGAAGGTGGTTCAAGCAGATGCGTGACCGAAAAAGAATTTACGCCATCACGTTCGGCTGGGCGGTGGGTCTAGCCGCTATTTTGCTATTTTCGCTTCAGGGTCCCGCGACCGGTAGCAAGGTCCCTGACGACGAGAGTGTTGCGGTCGGAGCGCAATACGATTCGACCCATGTATATGTTGCCCCTCGCGATTTGGACGCGTTCGTCGACAGCTTCGCCGCTACGTTCGATGGCCAGCCGTCCAAGCGATCCGTGACAAATGTTCTGCCCGTGCCGAGCAGCACCGAGTTGCAGTCCGTGACGACTCCAGTAGGATTGGTTTCGATCTTCGCCTATCAGACGCCGCTGCCCTTTCCATTTGGAGAGGAGCGGACGGGATATCTAGTGACCGACATGGACCAGGCACTCAAGGCCGCTCGAGCCACTGGTGCCGAAGTCATCGTGGAACCGTTCAAGGACCCAGTCGGAATCGATGCAGTCATCCAGTGGCCCGGAGGCGTGAAGATGCAATTGTATTCGCACTTCACTCCACCCAAATACGCGCCGCTTGCAACGATTCCAGACAATCGGGTCTACGTGTCTGGCGATCAAGCCGACAATTTCGTCAACGGCTTCGTACGCTTCAGCCACGGCAAGGTGGTGGCAGATGACAAGCGCGCCGACGCAGGCGAAATCGGGCGCGCGGGAGAGACTTATCGCCGCATACGCATCGAGTCGCTGTTTGGAGACATGCAGGTCATGGTAACTGACGGCCATTTGCCGTATCCGTTCGGCCGCGAGATAACCGGATACCGAGTGCAGGATCTCGGCGCAACACTGCAAAAGGCCAAAGTTGCCGGTGTGAAGATATTATCTCCGCCTTACTCCACGCACGACCGAACTACGGCGATCATCCAATTCCCAGGTGGTTACATTGCTGAGGTACACAGCCTGACCGCGCGCTAGGGACTCTTAGAAGAAATCGAGCAATCATCCTACTATTCTGAAAGATAGGAGGACCTAGCGTTTCTGTAGCGTGGAGATGCGGTCGGCGACGTCGCGGTATTCGATGTTTGCGGCATAGACTTGACGGAAGCAATCGAGCGCCGCTGACGAATCTCCGCCGGCTTCCAAAGCCAGTCCAAGGTCGTAACGCAGCGCAAGAATCGTCTCGTGTTCGAGCCCCGGAACTTCCAGTGCACGCTGGTACCACAGCGCGGCGATATTCGGCTCGCCCTTGTCCATGAACGAAAGCCCCAGCATCGTCGAGCAGTTCATGGTGTAGCGGAAGGGTTTGCCCTTCTGTACCGCTTTCGCCACTTTCTGGAACTCGCCAATGGCTTCGTCGAGCAAACCCATTTCGCGGTAGGCAATGCCCAGGTTGTAGTGTGTTTCCAAGTCTTCGTCTTCCTCACCAAGTTCGCCGAGTTCGCTGCGGAATTCCTGAAAAACCTCCGCCAGTTCATTCAAACTTTCGGTCGTTATCTCAGGCATGGGAGCGGAGGATGTCTTGGAACTTCCGTTCTCTGAAATTGCAGCCGCAGGCACCGAACTCGCTGCGAAGATTGGGGCCGGTTCGTCGATATCTTCAGTAGCGGGGACAAAGGCGCGGTCGCTCGCAGGCGCTTCTAGCTCTTCCACTTCGGCGGCTAGTTCGTTAAGAAAATCCTCCGTGGTTGCCGGGCCCGCATAGCTCTCGACCGGACTGGGTTCGGGCGTCAGCTCCAATTCAAATTCGCCATTGACTGGAGCAACGGGTTCGGCAGGGGGAGCTTCGGCTGCCGGCTCCTCAATGATTTCTATCGTGGGAGTCTCGTCCGTTTCGACGCTGCTCTCATGAATTTCGAATGAATCCGGTTGCACGGCAAAGTCGCCAGTCGATGTCGGCACCGCTTCCGGTTCCGGCTCAATCTCCAGCGCGATCGGGGCTTCGGCCTCGAGTTCGGCGGGCCCGGGCTGGACGGCTACCTGTTCAGTGACTGGTTCGGCCTCAGATTCCTCTATGACAAGAATCGGCTCGGATTCGGGTTCAGGTTCTGAGGCGACCTCCGTCTCAGCCTCAACGGGAGCGGTTTCACTTTCCACCTCAGCTATAGGAGGAATCTCTTCCAGCGCGGTTTTCTCACCATCCACGACATCTTGCGAAATGGCTTCCCATTCGTCGGATAGATCCAGCTCCTCCCCAGCCGTCACGGGCGTTTCTGCGACCGGTTGGGCCGGAGATACATTAACGGATGTCGCGGGCTCCTCGATGGGCACAGGGGCGATAGCAAATTCTTCAACAACAGGGTCGGGCGGGGCGGCTGTCAGCGGTATGCCGAATTCGGCGGCGATATCGGCGGCGCTCATCTCGGCAGTTTTGTCTGCCGGTACGGCGATCTCGGGCGAAGCTTCCGCGGTCGCTAGCGATTGGGCTTCTGGCGTCACCGGCGCAGCCATGGGCGGAGCAGCCTGTAATTCTTCCGCCGATACTCCCGCTGCCTTCTGGAATCTTTGCCGCAGTTCCGCGAAACGATCGGCATTTACCTGGTCATTGCGCTCGCGATGAATTTGCTCCAACTGCCCGGCCAGTTCAGCCGTGCGCCTTTCGTTGCCGGCACCCAGATAAAGATCCAGCAGCCTCTCCAGCGTCGGAGTATGGCGCGGCGCTCTTTGCAAGACGTTCTCGAGGAGATGCGTGGCCTTCTGGGTTAGACCGTAGCTCGAAAAAAGATCAACGTCCGTCAAAGCCTGCGCGATGTACCGTTGTGTTTCTTCATCGAGCGGCTCTTCAATAACCGCCACCACTGCCACGGAAGCCTGCGGAATCCGATGCTCGGCTTTTTCCTCCTCGGTTTCAGGCGGCAATCCTTCGGGCGCTGAGACCGGCAAGCCGCCCGAGCGCTCGCGAAGTTGGTTCAGCCGGGCAACCACGCGTTCGTCGTCCTTATTTCTCTCGACGAGTTCTTGCAACAGCGCTTCCGCGCGCGGAAAGTCTCCCGCGGCGGCATAGACATCGGAAAGCTGGCCAAGCGCGGCATTCAACCGGAAGGGATCGCTTGTAGTTCGGCAAAAATCGACGAGCATTTCCAGTGGTTCGGCATCTCCCGGCAGACGCTCGCTCGCCGTCGTCAGTGCCTTCACGAACTTGTCCTGCTCGCCCGCTTCGATCATGGCGCCGCGCAGCTCACGCAATAGTGGAAGCGCGGCATTCGGTTGTCCGCTCGCGACAAGCGTCTCGGCTACCTTGTAAAGCGGTCCAAAATGCGCGTGTCCGCGGGCCAGCACTTGACGCCCACGTTCCGCGGCTTTCTGGACTTGTCCCGACTGCAGCTCATAGTCCAAGAGCATGTTGGTGACATCGCCGCCCGCGTTCGCTTCCGGATGGGATTCCAGGATTGGAATTGCCTGCGCAGTTTTACTATTTGCGTTCAGCGTCTTCGCTTTCAGAAGCAGAGCGGAGGCGTTCGTGGGATCGACCTCCACGGCGCGCTCAATAAGTTTTTCGGCCTCATCGTTCTCGCCCCGATCGAATAACCTCTGCGCGTAATTCAGATAAGTTTGAGCCGCCTCTTTCTTCAGGCCCATGACGTTGTAAAGTTCAGCCAGTCGCATTTGCACGCGCAGATTTTCCGGCTCAACCTCTAACAAGCGATGCAGCACTTCCACGGCTTTCGGCGCTCGATTAGCTTTCAGGTGTGCTTCTGCGATTTGCAAGAACAGCGGACGGGCCTCACTCAAGATGCCCTGCTGAACGTAAAGATCGGCGAGGCGTTCGAGAGGGGGAAGCTCGTTGGGAGCTAATTTGCCGATTTTCTTGTAGATTGCGATGGCCTTGCTGTTGAAGCCATCATCCAGATAAACCTGCGCGAGCCGCTCAAAATATTCAATGGCATGACCCAGGTCGGCTTGACGGGCATACAAATCGCCCACGGTCATTAAGGTAGCTTGGTCCTTGGGGTCGTGACGCAGAATTTGCTGGTATTCGGCGATGGCCTGGGCAACTTTGCCCTGGTTGAGGAACTTCAGTGCATTTTCCAGCGCTTTGCTTTTGTTAAAGGCCATGGGTAGTTTCGCCAGCCTCGCCTTCACCTAAGGCGGGGTGGCATGGTTGGGCCACACTTGTGGCTCAGGCCAGAAGGTTAGCATGCGCGAAAAACAAGGAGCAATGAACCGGGCGAAGTCTGGTGCCATAGGCGATAACAGTGCCTTTTAAGCGCCTCGCTTGCGTGGGGTGGCAGTGGGGAAGCTGTGTGACGGTTTGGGACTGGAAAAGCTATGAAGTTGCGGGGGTTCTACGGTTCGGTAGAGTTGTGTCGTCTGCATGGCTGGCCAGGGCACCCGTGGCGGGTGTTAGAGGTAACATGTCCTGTTTTGCACCGACGGCCCAGCAACCCGCCTCCCGTACCGGAGAATACGAAAAGCGATGCAGTGGTGAAGGCCCGTGGCGCTGGAGGGCCTCTAAATGATCCGGTGTGCCGTAGCCCTTGTTCTGCGCCAGGCCATATTGGGGATAAAGCTGGTCGTATTCCTGCATGCGTTGATCGCGCTCCACTTTGGCCAGGATGGAAGCTGCCGCAATCGACACCGAGCGCGCGTCGCCGTGAATCAACGCTTTCTGTTCGATGGGCAAATCAATTTCGATGGCATCCAGCAAAAGGTAATCCGGGAGGGGAAAGAGCTGCGAAACCGCGGCCATCATCGCTTGGCGGCTCGCCTGGTAGATATTCCATGCATCGATTCGGCTGGCTTCTATTTCCGCTACGGCCCAAGCCAAAGCGTGTTCTCGAATGCGCGGCGCTAGCTCTCGGCGACGGTCAGGAGTGAGCTTCTTGGAATCATCTAGGCCGACGATGCGGCGGCGGGGATTCAAAATGACGGCTGCAGCCATTACGGGACCAAACAGCGACCCGCGTCCCGCTTCGTCCAGTCCGGCGATGCGCTGCCATCCGTGCTGGCGCGCGTCGCGCTCGTACCGCGTACAGCAGAGTCTGCCCATCGGCCACGAATTTTAGCACATGCCGAACCCGCAGTTTTGCACAAACGGTGAATGTTGCGCTGGCGAGCGGGCCGAAAACAAAGAAGTTCGCCCTGATCTCTCAGAGCGGGCGTAATTAGATTCGCGTGATTACTCTGCAGCTGTGGCTGCGGCCACTTTCTCAAATGTCTCAACGCGCTTGATGCGGGCTGCCTTGCCTTTACGCTGACGGAGATAATTCAGCTTGGCGCGACGAACTCGGCCTTGGCGCACAACGTCAATCGAGCTAATCATCGGCGAATGCACCGGGAAAATGCGCTCCACGCCAATGCCGAAGCTCACGCGGCGCACGGTAAACGACTCGCCCAGAAGCTCACCGCGGCGGCTCATTACCACGCCTTCAAACGGCTGGATGCGCTCCTTGGCTTCCTCGCCTTCCTTCAAGCGGACGTTCACCCGGACCGTGTCACCCGGACGAAACACGGGGTGATCCTTGCGGAGTTGGGACTGCTGTACTTTAGAAATTATCGGTTTCATGACTCATTTTCCGGGCAGACCCGCTTAGGTGGGGCCAGCACACTACGCACAATTTGCTATTATAACGAAACCCCTGCTCCCTGCCTATACGGAAATTAGATCCGGAGCGATTCGCCTGACCTACATCAGGGCTTTGCGTTTGGCGACGGCTCCAGCAAATCGGGGCGGTTGCGCTGCGTTTTCTCCAGGGCGCGGGCGCGGCGCCAGCGGAGAATTCCCGCGTGGTTTCCGCCCAACAACACTTCTGGGACATCCCAGCCGCGAAAGGAAGGTGGGCGTGTGTAATGAGGATAGTCGAGGATTCCGCGACCTGCGCTCTGCACCTCATTATCCGTGATGCTGGAGACGGCCGGCCTGGCCGCTGCACTATGAGACGCCTTTTCCCACTCGTCCCCGGTAGCGCTGAAAGACTCATTGACTGTGGAATCTTCGTTGCCAAGCGCGCCGGGAATTAGGCGTGTGACCGCATCCAGAACCATTGCGGCGGGCAGTTCGCCGCCGGAGAGAACGAAATCGCCGATGGAAATTTCGTCGGTGGCAAGATGCTGTGCGACGCGCTCGTCCACCCCTTCGTACCGTCCGCAGACCAGCACGATTCTTTCGAGCTTCGCAAAACGGCGTGCCATTTCCTGAGTGAAAAGCCTTCCCGCGGCGGAAAGCAACACAATCGCGGCGCCGGCAGGCGGCTCAGAAGAACAATCTTTACCCAGCAGCGACTCCACCGCTTCGAACAGCGGCTCAGGCTTCATCACCATACCCTCGCCGCCGCCAAACGGGCGATCGTCTACCGTGCGATGGCGGTCGTGCGTGAAGTTACGCAAGTCGTGAGTGTGCACGTCAATGAGTTTGGCTTCGCGCGCGCGACGCACTATTCCGTAATCGAGCGGGCCGCCGAAAAACTCGGGGAAAATCGTGATGATGTCAAAACGCATTACCGTTTATGTTTCTCCTGCGGCGTTTGCCAAGATGATTGTCGCCTTATCGACCGTCCTTTTCCTCAATAATTTACAGTTGAGTTCAGATCACAATTCGACGGTTTTAGTTCAAATCGCGGAGGCCTTCGGGCAGGACCACTTCGATGCGGTGAGCTTTAACGTCCACACTCTCGCAAATTTCCTGTGCCAGCGGAATCAGAAGTTCGCCGCGCGCGGAATCCACCACGAGGATCGGATTCTTGGCGGCTCCTTCGCCCGTAAATTGCACGTCGCGAACTAGTCCGACGGCAGTGCCATTTTTTTCGCAGACTTCGCAACCAATTAAATCCGTCACGTAATAAGTTGCGTTTGGAAGCGGCAAGCGTTCGGCCAGCGAAATTTGAACTTCCAGACCGACCAGCTTTTCAGCGTCGGAAATCGAGCCGGAATTTTCGAAGTGGAAAATGGCTTGGCCGCCGCGACTGTGCGAAAGCCAACACTTGCGAATGGCTATCCGTTTCGCCGTCGCAGTTTTCTCGTTCCACAGCTCCACAGATTTTAAGCGGGTAAGGCGCTCGGGGAAATCGGTGAGAATTTCGGCGGCCACTTCGCCGCGGCGACCGTGAGGGCGCAGAATGCGCGCTACCGTCGCGCGATCGGCCCTCGGTGATTGCTGCGTAGTCACTACTCGAGGATTTCCAGCGTAAAGCGCTTCTTCAATTTCATCCCCGCCGCGCCCAGCAACGTGCGGATGGATTTGGCCGTGCGGCCCTGCCGACCGATTACCTTCCCCAGATCGTCGGGATGGACGCGCAATTCCAGTACGGTGACTTGTTCACCTTCCACCGCGTTCACAGCGACATTTTCCGGATGATCGACAAGAGCTTTGGCAATCTCTTCAACAAGAGCCTTCATCGCGACCTCCACAGCATGTGAGCTCAGCGCAGAAATTCGCTGGAGCATGTGCGAGCGCTAGATCTACTGTGGGGTGAGACGCCTTAGGCAGGTTTCCGGTTTCTTAGAAAACTGCGTACCGTGTCGCTGGGCTGAGCGCCCTTGCTGAGCCAGTAGGTAACGCGGTCGTGGTCTAGCGTGATGGCGGCAGGCTTCTTCAGCGGATCGTAGGTACCCACAATCTCGACAAACCGGCCATTTCGCGGGCGGGTCTTTTCCGTCACGATCACACGATAAAACGGGCGCTTCTTCTTGCCAATCCGAGCCAGCCGAATCATTAACACAGCGAAAATCCTCCTATGCCGAACCGAACCATTATAGCGAAGGCGGCTGCTTTCACCAATCGCTATCTCGGGCGCGCGGCGGTCATCGCAGGAGCCATAGGGGCAAGGCGGCTTGAGCGCAGTGCTCAATCATTTGTTGGTCGCGGTTCGAGAATGCGTTGGCATTCCCGCTCTCAACGTCCACCGTTCCAATCACGCGATCACCTCCGGGAGCTAGAATCGGAACGATGATTTCGGAAAGAGTGCTACCAAAGGCGGCGAGGTATCGCGGGTCGGTCCGGACGTCGCCTACGATCACCGCTTTCTTTTGCTGAATTGCGGCGCCGGTAAGTCCTTTACTCGCCGGAAACTCGGGATATTCAGGCGCGCTGGGACCGCTCCAGCCGATGATGGAGACGAGTTCCGGGCGCACGTCGTAAACGCCGACCCAGCGATAGTCGCCGAGTTTTCGGACGAGTTCGGCAAGGCGTCTTGCTTGAGAGGCACGATCGCCGCCGGTCATCGCGAGGGACCGAATCTCGTTGAGCGTGTTGTTGATGACTATCGGCACGTGCTTCCCTACTTCAGGCCGGCAAATTTGCCTATGCCACGCATTTTTGTTCTTGCATAGGTTCCGTACTGCTTCATCATTTTGCGCATGTCGGAGTATTGTTTCAGCACCTGGTTTACTTCTTGGACGGAGGTGCCGCTGCCGAGGGCGATGCGCTTGCGGCGCTTGCCGTCGATCAAATTGGAATTTGCGCGCTCTTTGGCGGTCATGGAATTGATGATGGCCTCAACCGAGCCGAGGCGCTTCTCGTCAATTTCGGTGTTCTTCGGCAGGTTGGCGAACGGGCCGACTTTTGGGAGCATGCCCAGAATTGATTCGATAGAGCCCATTTTGCGAATCTGGCGCAACTGGTCGCGGAAATCCTCGAGCGTGAAGTCGTCTTCGCGCAACTTGCGTTCGAGCTCGCGCGCCTTTTTCTCGTCAACATTTTTTTCAACTTTTTCGATCAGGCCGAGAACGTCGCCCATGCCGAGAATACGGGACACGACGCGGTCGGGGAGAAAGGGCTCGAGCGCATCATATTTTTCGCCGACGCCGACAAACTTTACCGGCGCGCCAGTAACTTTGCGGATGGAAAGCGCCGCGCCTCCGCGTGCGTCTCCGTCCATTTTCGTAAGCACAACACCGGTGATACCCAACCGCTTATGGAACTCGCCTGCGGAACGTACTGCGTCCTGACCGATCATTGCGTCAGCGACGAAGAGCAATTCGGACGGATTTAGTTCGCGCTTCAACTCGGAAAGCTCGTTCATCAAGTCATCGTCGATGTGCAGGCGACCGGCGGTGTCAACCAAGACCACGTCGCAGGCGGAGAGCTTGGCTTCGCGTAACGCGCCGCGAACGATTTCCAGTGGTTTGTCGGTTCCGGTGCCGGGCCACAGCGGAGTTCCGGTCGCTTTGGCGACCTGGGCGAGCTGTTCGCGGGCTGCGGGACGATATACGTCAGTAGAAACAACCAGCGGGCGATGGCCATGTTCCGCCAGCCACTTGCCCATTTTTCCAGTGGACGTGGTCTTGCCGGAGCCTTGGAGGCCGACAATCAGCCAGACGGAAGGAGGTTTCGAGCTGTATTGAGGCTTTGCTTCGCGGCCGAGCAATTCGCCCAATTCGTCGCGAACAATTTTTACTACTTGTTGATCGGGCGAGAGTTGCAGCAAGACTTCGGAGCCCAAGGCTTTTTCGCGAACGTGCTTGATGAATTCATCCGCTACGCCTACATTGACGTCGCCTTCGAGCAGGGCTTCGCGAATTTCCACGAAGCCTGCATCGAGATGTTCCTCGGTGAGTTTGCCGTGGCCGCGCAGGCTCTTGAAGGCGCGCTGGAGCTTGTCTGTGAGTGTTTCAAACATGGTGGCTCTCAGGCACTAACCTGGTCGGCTTAGGTGATCCCATTGGCGGATTTTGTCCCGTTGAGGATTCGCAGGAGGCGCGATTTGTGAGTTTATTTGAGGTGAGAATATGCGTCGATTTGATGGCCGCTAATGGTATGTTCTGGCCCCGGGTAGACAAGTGCGCTTCCCTTTGTTTTCTGTAAGTTACGACGATTTTTATTCGTCGGCCAGAACCGGGTAGAAATGACGGAATCTTGGCCAAGAATGGCGCGATTATGGGATAGCACGAACGAGCATGGACCCCAACACTATGGGTTAGAATTCCTGAAGGGCCGAGCGGTTTACCAGAGCTGAGGTTCCCTTGCGCAAACTGTGAAGTAGTTCCTTCCAGAAGATCGGGAGAGAAATTTGAATGTGGCTCCAGTGGATAGTGCCCAGGAGATGGGGCGAGGTAAGTAGCAACGCGCGCGTCGCTTTCGTCTCCGCCTCGCGTCCTAATTCTCTCTATTTTAATCACAAAAAACACTAGCACACTGCCGTATAAGAAATCCAGGACTTGGATGTCGTGATCGCGGGCCAAATTTCGATAGCGGTCGGTTTGGGCGGCACTGGTTGAGGCGGCGCGAGCGATCCAGTTGCCTCGGGTCGGGATCTTTTTGGACCCGCTCCACGGCCAAAGACCTAGCCAACCGAAACATCAGTGTACCGTGTGATCCGTGCGACGACTTCGCGGGGCATAGAGAGGTGCACGAAGGCATGCGACTAATCTGTTGCCGTAGGGTTGATTCAATGGAGGTTGACGGGTTTAAGGTATTTTTGTCGCGAAAATAAGGCGCTTGCGGCAGTCCCATGGATGCTGCTAAGCGAGTAGAATAGCGGTCGCAAGCATTCTCACGATGTTCCGCGCGAATCCCAGTTCAGCTCGAGAGGGGTTTGGAATGTCGAATACTGGAAGTCATTTTGAAGGTCTATTTGGCGCCTTGCCGGAGAGGCCGGATCGTCGAGCCTACGGTCGGAGCAACTCTGTTCTGCTGACATACGTAGAGCTGGGCGATGGAAACGGCGGCATCGCTTTGAACGTCAGCGAGGGCGGGCTGGCTATCGCGGCGGCCGGGTTGCTGACGTCTGATTACTTTCCGAGCATACGGTTCCAATTGCCGAAGTCCGATGTATGGATCGAAACAAGCGGGCAAGTAGCATGGGTGAGCGATTCGAAGAAAGGCGCGGGAATCCAGTTTGTCGATGTCGCGGATAGCGACCGCGAGAAAATCCGCGACTGGATCGCGACCAAAGATTCTCCTGACGGCCCAGTACAAGGAACTAGCGAAACCCTTCGTGGAAGAGACAGAGAGTTTCTGGGAATTCTAAGCGCAAGCAAGCTTCCCATGAAGCTGGAAGTTCTTAGCGAAGCTGACGAAGCCAAATTTGCGGGCATGTTTCCGTCAGAAAAAACTCTGACGCACGCGCATGAGGGTGATAAGCCAACGCTGGACACTGATCCGCAGGTGGCGGAGCAGAGTTCGCGAAACGTTCTGAGATTTTTGGGACGAAACCTAGAGCGTGACGAACGAACGGACGCCCCGTCGACCGTTAAGCCTGCCGACGACCGGCGGACGCAACCTGAGATAGTTTCAGCGCTGCCGAATGACGGTCATTCAGTCGAGGAAGAATCGCCTCAACCCTCCAATTTCCCTGAAGAAAATATACTCGTAGTTCCCTCCGTTGATGATTTTTGCGAAGGGCAAGAGCTACGTGCGGATGATAGCGCGCTGGCGCAAGCAGAAAACGCGGTATCCGAGCTGACGCACGATCGTTCGGTCGAAAATAAATCGGTCACGCCTCCGATTTTTCTCGAGGAAAATCCGCTTCTCGCAGCTGAGACTGCTGAGTCTTCCAAGGTTGAAGAGGGAGCCGCCGGCGGGAAAGAGCAGGAACCGCCCGCTTACGTTTTTTCGCGAGAAGCGGATTTGATCCAACAACTTGAGTTGCACAGAAGGAACCATGCGGCGAATCTCCTGATGCAACAGGCTCGCGAGAATTCGGTTGAACGCCTAGGCGGATGGCCTCTCGCGGCAGTGGTACTTCTGATTGGGATAGCGTGCTTTGCGGTTGGGGTCGGCGTGGGGAACGGATTTTTCGACAGGTTGCTTGGTCACAATCAAGAGTTGGAACAACGCGGCGGCGCGATACCGCCGACGCCAACGGCTAGTTTGCCCGCATCCACTGCCGGGGAAAACGACTTCGCCGGTGCGAGTGCTGTTGCAAGCAACGCGCGGAAACCAACAGAGGTTGTGTCGGGCAATTCTACGGTTGCTCCAACGACTAATACGGCGGACAGGGCGGCTAGTGATTCCCCCGCCGATTCGGAGGCCAATGCGCCGGCGCAGGCTGCTCCGGCAGGAGCGGCGAACACGAACAGTGGAGATAGCGGGAATTTGGCAGCGAAGGATACAAATGTTTCGAATGATGCCTCCGGTAATTCTCGACGTAATTCGCTTTCCAGCGATGCTCCGGCGGGTGGTGTGGCAAACGAGCCACGCGCGAAGCCGGAAAGTTCAACGCACCAGAATCTCGGAGCCCCGGTCGCGCCGGTAATGAAGCCGCAACAGGCGGACACGGGCGAAATTTCCCCAGCAGCGGCTGTGACTCCGCAGCCGTTCAGCGAGACCCAAGCGCCAATACTTGTGACCGCGCCAGATGAAAAGAGCGGTCCATTTAGACTGGAACTCGCGGAACAGGCGGTGAGCGCATCACCAACGCTGGCGATCAGTGCGCAACGTTCCATCTCGGTTCCGACGCAGCCGGGGCCCGCGTCGGGTCATCGCCCGGAAAGATTGCAAGTGGGAGTGTTGATATTTCACGTCGATCCTCAAGCACCATCAGGCGGAAACCAAAAGGAAATGGCTGGGACGGTGAAAGTGCGAGCGACAGTCGGAAAGAGCGGAGATGTTGTTGATGTGCAGCCGATCAGCGGCCCTACATTTCTAATTCCGGCAGTCGTCCGAGCTGTTCGCGAGTGGCGCTACACGGTGACGCTCTTGGATGGAGAGCCGCTTGGCGCTGAGGAAGACGTGGTGGTCGAATTTCGGCCGAAAAGTTAAGGATAGTCCCAGCACGAATAGTCCTCCAAAATCAGATGTCGTGGGCTCCGTCGGACGGATGTTCCGAGTTTCGTATTCCAGCCATTCACGCGAATTCTTGACCGCACGGCGCGGGTCTAATACACTAACTGTTTCGCCAGGGTGAGGGATTTGCTTCCGATGCGCTGCGCTCGCGCGGGATTGTGCGTGCGGGAAAAGCGGGGACCGCGGCAAAATTGCGGCGTCCAACCGGCTCACAAATAGAACAATTACTCAGGCAGAGGAGAACGATCGTTGCCGAAACGCACGTTTCAACCGCATGTGCGCCGCCGTCATAAGAAGCACGGCTTCCGCAAGCGCATGAAGAGTCAGGGTGGAAGGAAAGTCCTTGCGCAACGCCGCAAGAAGGGGCGNNTGGTGTATCGCGAAGGGCGCCGCCGGACGAGCCGCGAGTTCACGATATTTCTACGTCCCAATGGCCTCGAAATCAGCCGGTTTGGCTGGAGCATAAAAAAGGCGCTGGGTAATGCGGTCCGGCGCAACCGAATCAGGCGCCGCCTACGCGAAATACTGAGATTGCATCGACAGGAGATTGCCACGGGATGGGATATTGTGATTCATCCGCGCACGACGGCCGCAACGGCAGAATTTTCGCCGCTGGCAGCCGAACTGGTGAAATTGATTCCGCGCAAACCGTAAAATCGATTCGGTCGGATTCCATCGAAACAAGCGGGCGATCGGCGGGCGCATGGGTCTTGCTGGCGCTTGTTTCCTTCTATCGAGTGTTTCTTTCGCACTTTTTTGGAGGCGCTTGCAAATTCCAACCTTCGTGCTCGAAGTACGCGCAGGAAGCAATTGCGCGTCACGGAGCGCGGCGCGGTGTTGTGCTGGCGCTGAAAAGGCTGGGACGCTGCCGTCCGTTCACGCAGGGCGGGTTCGATCCTGTGCCGGATAAAGAAGAAGGCAAAACTTCTGAAATTCAGGTTTCCTTCATTAGCGACTCTACCGCGGCAAATTCGTCCGAGTTATCAAATGCGCGTTTCACCGAAAACGCTCTGCCTAGACATCGGGAGGAGCGAGCTCTGTGAACGAGATGTCGGATCAGGTACGCGCAATAGTGTTCGTTGTTCTAGCGCTGGTGATTCTTTTCGCCTGGGGACATTTCTACAAGCCTCCCGTGGCGCCACAACCCCAACCGGCGCCGACTGCGGTGCAGGACACCGCATCTCAACCCCCTGGCAACAGCTCGGCCAGCGTCGGTACTATGACCCGGCAAACCGACGCGGCGGCCGCAGCTAGCCCTGCCAGGGTTCAAGCGGCGGACGAAAAATCGATGGTGGTGGAGAGTCCGCTCTATGTGGTGGAGTTTTCGAATCGCGGCGGCGTGGTGAGAAGCTGGAAGCTGAAGAAATATTCGGACGACCAAAAACCGCCTCATTTGTTGGATTTGGTAAACAACTCCGCAGCGCAGCAATTGGGCTGGCCATTCTCTCTGGTGCTCTCGGATTCGCAGCTCGAAGCGAAAGCCAATTCGGCGCTGTATGAAGTGACGCCCGGGCTGAGTAATTTAACAGCGCCCACGGAAGTCACATTTCACTGGAGCGACGGGCATCTGGACGTAACCAAGAGGCTGAATTTCAACTTGGATTATGTGATGTCCGCCGAAGTTTCCGTTTTGCTGGACGGCAAAGCAATTCCGGCAGGGATTGCGTGGCGCGGCGGATTCGGGGACAAGGAGGTGTATAAGGCGGCTTCGCTCGTCACCGTTTATTACAAGCTCAACGACAAACTGAATCTGCTGCAATATAAAAAGCTCGGTGTGTCCGGCAATCAGAGCCAGCCGGCACTGCAAAACGGGCCGATGGAATATTTGGGCATCGAAGATCAATTTTTCACCGCGGCATTCCTACCCGACGGCGCGGAACTCTCGCTGTGGCACTGGACACAGGACCACGGAATCGTGGATGACGGCAAGCCCGCGAGCGAGCCCATCGCTGAGATGGGGGCAGGAACTACGATTGCGGCGCCGCTGATCGTGCGTGTTTACGTGGGACCGAAAGACCTAAAGATTCTGGAAAAGACCAAGCCGCCCCTCGCTGAACTAATTAATTTTGGCTGGACGGGAGTGATCGCAAAGCCTCTGCTGTGGGTGCTGCAGACCATTCACACGAAAGTGCCGAATTATGGATGGTGCATCATTCTGCTGACGCTGGTCATCAACTTCGCCATGTTCCCGTTGAAGATGAAAAGCTGGCGTTCGATGCAGAAAATGCAGAAAGTAGGGCCGGAAGTCCGGCAGATTCAGGATCGCTACAAGAA
>PKWH01000189.1:53514-53688 GCA_003131985.1 Acidobacteriota bacterium
TCATGATGTATTTGATGACCAAAATGACGCCGCAGACGACCACCGATCCGGCGCAACAGAAAATGATGGCGTTGATGCCGTTGATGTTCGGGTTTTTCTTTTTCAATCTTTCCAGCGGACTGAATCTGTACATGTTCACGAGCAACCTCGTCGGTATCGGCCAGCAAGTATATT
>PKWH01000194.1 GCA_003131985.1 Acidobacteriota bacterium
GTATTTCGTCGGGCGCGCTGGGATTCGCAGACTACTCGAAATATCTCACGGCGAAGATTCCAGCTATTGCGTCGTGGCTGAATGCGAACGCGGGGCAGGCCCGCGAGGCGCTCGCAAATTACAATCGAGTAGTCGCGCTGTTGCTAATTGTTGTCGCCGTGGCGTTGCTTTACCGAAAGATCACGACGATCGGAAAGATCTCGACCGTGCTTTGGGTGATCGTACTGGGGACGATCTTGTGGCTGATTTACGGCGGCGCGACGCATTTCAACGCGAGCAGAGTGTTTACGTATCCCGCCGGTGCGTGGAGCTTTTCTTGGATTTTCTTCGCCGGGCTGGGCCACGCGTCGGTGCAAACTGTGTACAGCTATCTGGGTTATTACAACGTCTGCAATCTGGGCGGAGAAATGAAGGACCCTGGGAGAAATATTCCACGCGCGATCTTCTTTTCTATTTTCGGGATCGCGATCCTTTATTTCCTGATGCAAACGAGTATTTTGAGCGTTATCCCGTGGCAAGAGGCGCAGAACTCAGCTTTCGTCGTGAGCTTATTCGTGGAGCGAACGTTTGGAATGCACTGGGCGACGTTTGCGACCGCTCTGATTCTGGTACTAGCGTTCGGCTCGATTTTTTCAGCCACGCTGGGATATTCGCGCGTGCCGTATGCAGCGGCGCTGGACGGAAATTTCTTCTCGATTTTTGCACGCTTGCATCCCACGAAGCGTTTCCCATATGTGTCACTGTTGGCGCTGGGTGGAACGTCGATCGTCATCTGCATGTTTTTCAACCTTTTCTCGGTGATTCGCGCCATCCTGGCGATGCGCTGCCTCATCCAATTTGTTGGACAGGCTGTTGGACTGATGTTGCTGCATCGGCGATGGAAGGCCGAGCGTTGGCCTTTTCGGATGTGGCTCTATCCCGTACCGGTGATAATCGCGATTGCAGGCTGGATTGCAATTTTTATATCGACGGGACGAACACCGATGCTCGCCTCGCTTGTAGCGATGACAGCGGGTATCCTTGTATATCTCGGGCGAGCGCGGCTGTTGCGCCAGTGGCCATTTCAGGAGGGTGTTGGATGAAGCGGTCGCAAACAATCTGGGCGGCTATAGTCCTGGCAGGTCTCGCAGTGATGTCCACAGTTCCACGGGCGGCCGCGCAGTCGTTGGCCGATACCGTCGAAGCCATCAATAAATCGCGAGTGACTACGCGAGTCCTCTTTGTGACGGCGCATCCTGACGATGAATGGTCGAGCCTGTTGACATATCTTTCGCGCGGACTCGACGCGGACGTTGGATTGCTGACGCTTACACGCGGCCAAGGGGGTCAAAATGCCATCGGCCCGGAGCAGGGCGACGAGTTAGGAGTGATCCGCACGGAGGAGTTACTCGCAGCGGGAGAGCATTACGGCGTGCATCAATTTTTCACCCGGGCGCCGGACTTCGGTTTTTCAAAGAGCGCTGACCAGACCATGAAAATCTGGGACCACATCGCGCTGGATGACATGGTGCGTGTGATTCGCACGTATCGCCCGCAAGTGGTCATAAACGGATGGGGCGGCGTCCATTCCGGACACGGGCAGCACCAAGCCAGTGGAATCCTGACGCCGCAAGCGGTAGCCGCAGCCGCCGATCCAAAAATGTTTCCCGAGCAAATTTCCCAAGGGCTGGTTCCGTGGAAGGTGAGCCTGGAGGTTCGGCTGGCACGGGACAATTCCCCCGAGGCAGTCGAATTGCCTGTCAATTCCGTTTCTGCGCTCTGGGGAAAAAGCTATACGGAAATGGGCATGGAAGGGCACGCGCAACACCGCTCGCAGGGAACGCCAGCGTTTTTCGGCAACGCATTTTTCCGGCGACCGATCTACCTCGTCGCCGAAAATGAGAAAGGCACAGACGGAAAGTTTGACGCTAAGCTTTTAGCGGAACCTCTTTCATCCCTCGGCACGCGATTCCCTTCACTTCAATCGGCCATGGCCACGCGGCTCGCTGCCGCAGACTCGGATTTGAAAGCTGCGCTTGTGGCCGCGCGTTCCACGGCTCGGACCGACGCTGCTACTTCGCTGGCGCAAGCCGGGTTGGAAATTGGAAGCTTGAGAAACGAAATCTCAAAGAACGCAATGGCAAACCGCGCCAACGAGGAAACCGCATCCGCATTGTGGGCACTGCAACGCGTAAGCGACCAGATCGATCACGCGCTGGCGGAAGACGTCGCGATTCCGTTCGAAGTGCAGGCGGACCGCCACGAGCTTGTGGCGGGAGAAAGTTTTTCCGTGGATGTGACGTTCGGCGGAGAACCCATCGTACCTGTGAAATGGACGCTGGATGCACACGGCGGCCTGCAAGTGCCGCCGGGCTGGACTACAAAGAAAGAAGAAACGAAACAGGGAAGTGATAACGAACACTTCAATGTGACGATTCCTGCTGATGCAAAAGCGCCGAGTTCGCCCGAAGATGCGATTCTGCCTTTCCCGCCGCCACTCGTGCGTGTTGCGCTAACGGTGGTGTGGAGTTCTTATCGATTTACAATCGAAAAACCGGTGGAGTCGGTGCAGGCAACAACGACGGGCATTGCGACCTACCCGCTCGATCTTGTTCCGGCCGTGACGCTTACTGTCGAGCCACAGCAGGTGATGGTTCCGGTGCAGCGCTCGTCAGAGCCGGTGAAGTTGTTCGCGCGGGTCCGCTATCACGGAACAAAACCCGTGAAGGTTGGCGTTGGAGTGGATGCACCGGAAGGATGGAACGCGCAATCGATTGCACCTCTGGATTTTGCAACCACCGGAGACCAATTGATCCGTTTAATCGTGGCGCCGCCAGCTCGAACGTCGCCGGGCGCATATGCGCTGCATCCCTATGCGAAGATTGGCGATGAGACGTTTCGGACATCGCTCGAACCAATTCCGACGCTTCCCACGCGCAATTGGAGTGAACCTGCCGACGCGACCGTGCATGTGCTCGATCTGAACGTGCCCGCCAATATGCGAGTGGGTTACATCGCCGCGGAGAACGATCCCCTTCCGGAAATTTTGCGCGAGCTTGGAATTCAGGTGGATTTGCTGGACGAGGTGGCGCTGGCTTTCGGCGATTTGAACCAGTACGACGCAATCACCGTCGGTATTCGCGCTTACGAGTTACGTCCCGATCTGTTGCGCGCGAATCAGCGGCTGCTGGATTACGTGGATCGAGGCGGAACGCTTTTGGTTCAATACCAGCGCGATTTCGCCTGGGACAAAGAGCTGCCGGCACCGTTTCCCGCGAAAATGGGAGATAAAGTTGCGCGCGTAACCGATCCGAATTCTCCCGTAAGATTTCTCGTGCCGGACAGCCCGTTGCTGAATTCGCCGAACAAAATCTCGCTCGCTGATTTTCAGGGATGGGAGCAGGAGCGCGGTTTATATTTCTGGGGCACTTTCGATCCGCGTTATCAGCCAATCCTAGGACTGAAGGATTTCAACGAAGCTGAGGTCACAGGAGGGCTTGTATCTGCGCGGGTTGGAAAGGGTCTCTACATTTACACCGGTTTGTCATTTTTCCGCGAGCTTCCGGCGGGAGTGCCGGGTGCCTATCGCCTATTCGTCAATCTGCTGAGCCAGACGCAACATGCAGCCGCAAAAGACTGACCCAATCCCCGCGCACTTGGCCGCGTGTGCCGAAACTTTGGGCCCGCGCATGGTGCAGATTCCCGCGGGCTGGTTCTTAATGGGCTGCGATGCGGGCCAGGATAACGAAAGGCCCGTGCATCGTGTTTGGCTAGATGCCTTCGAACTGGGCGCGTGCCAGGTGACGAACGCCGAGTACGCACAATTCCTTACCGCCGCGCAGCATCGCAAACCTCTACATTGGAACGATCCCAATTTCTCCGATCCCTTGCAACCAGTGGTGGCTCCTTCATGGTTCGACGCCGTTTCGTATTGCGACTGGCTCAGCGGTATGACGCGGCGGCGTTTCCGCTTGCCTACGGAAGCGGAGTGGGAATACGCCGCGCGCGGCGATCTTGAACAGAAGCAATTTCCTTGGGGTGACGCGCCACCGGAATCGCTCGCGAATTATGCTACGCGGTGGAAGACTGGGCCAGAACCCGTAGGACGCGCGGAGTCTAACGGCTACGGCCTTTTCGATATTGGCGCAAACGTTCACGAATGGTGCGCGGATTGGTTTGACGCGGATTACTATGGAGTGTCGCCGGAACGGAATCCTCAAGGGCCCGCCGAGGGCGTCGCACACGCGCAAGTAAAACATCCGGTTCCGACGCGGCGTGCGTCGCGAGGAGGTTCGTGGCGGCATTTCACTAAAGTGTCGCGCTGCGCCGCGCGGTCGAGCATTCCTCCTGAATTTCAGTATGCTGACTACGGATTTCGCGTCGCCTGCGACAGCGTCAAGTGATCCGTAGATTTTCGCCGGCGCGCCAGCAGTTTTCGAATTCATCCCAAAGTTTGCCAATGCAGCAGCGCTTTCTATTGAGCACATGCTCCAAGGTCTCGCCACGCTTGGTTTTCCCTTCGTGATATTCTCCGAGGCGCTAGGTAGAAAGAGAAAAGAGGGAGACGCTACTAAAATGTCGAAGTGGAAAACGCGGATGATTTCCCCGGAGAACTTACGGTGCGGATTGCGTGCCCTCGCCGCAATCATCTTAATATTTGCGGCCACCACTGGAACCTGGGCGCAAAAAAACAAGAAGAAGCCTGACAATACTTCGCCGATGCCGACGATACCCCTTCCTGTTTCCGATCAAATCGATCATGACATTGGGGAGATGCTGGGCGCTTTTCAGGCGGGCGATGTCGAGGCCATGCATAAATATTATTCAGACAATGTGACATTTGTAAGCGGAACTTTTGGGCCGCCGATTATAGGCTGGCAGAATTACCTGGCCGGGTATCAGCAGCAACGCCTGGCGTTTCCGGCAATCCAGCTTATCCGCAGGAACACCTACATCTTCGTGCATGCAGACGTCGCCTGGGCCTCCTACCAGTGGGAATTCAGCTCCGTCTTGAACGGCAAGCCCTACGCATTGCGTGGGCAAACTACGCTGGTACTCAACAAAGTGGGAGACAATTGGCTGATCGTCCACAACCATACAGCGCCGCTCTGTGATTACTCCGCGTCGCCGCAGCAACAGCCTTCAACGCAACCGCCAGTGACGCCGACTCTCCAGCCGGCGCCAAAGCCGCAGAATTAATAGCAGGTGGAAATTTGCCGTCCACGCCAACAAGATGCTGATGCGGTTGGTTGAACGCTCAGAAGTTCTTAAATCCCTGCCAGAGCCAGAGACCTGCGATCACCAGGAGCAGTAAAACCGACCCTGTGATTAACAGCTTGATTGGCATGCCCAGCCTCTCAATCCGAGCGACGATGAGACGCTGCTCTCGAGCCATGGAATCCCCAGCTTTGGCGAGGAAGATTTGATCCTCTTCGTGGGATTCGAGAGTGCCGCGATAGATCAGCATGCAGATGAGTGCGGCGGTGATTACGGCCCAAGCGACCAGCAAAGTGAAAAGCGTGGTTCCAATCGGTTCCATGCTTCCCTCCTAGCCCGTTGGCGTCGAAGACTACACGGAGAATGACCCGGCCAAGGGGGCCTGTACCTGAGGTGAACTTGGAGAGATTATAGCATCACACGGCAAAGAGGAGCCTAAGCCGTGCAGCACTCGTCGGGGAAGTGCACGCCCCAGAAATTTCGCGCTGGGTAGAGGATTTCAATACCCAGTTCGTAGATCCCATCGTTCGCGTCTCTTACGCGAACCACGCGAAATTCCTCAGTTTCCTGAGACATTCCGTTCAGAACCTCGATACGCGAGCCAAGCGCGGGCGAGAAAGGAGCCCGAAGCAAGGCGCCAAAACGGCTGACGGCGATCGCTTCGGCAGGCGTGTCCAAGCCCTGTCCTTGGCTGCCATCACTGAAAACCTGTACTGGTATTCGAATTAAGACGCGACTAGCGCGGCGGCGCTCGATCATCGCGCGGGCGGTTGCCATAACGTACCCCCTACGGAATTCCCCAAGCCAGCTCAACCACTTTAAATGCCGTGCGTGCCGGGGGTCAAGATTCCCGCTTAAGGGGTGTGCTTCGTTGACAAACCCTGGGTCACGCGGCAATATGGTTGGGCCTCGTTGTTTTGCCGCAGGAATTGCCCAAGTGGCGGAATTGGCAGACGCGCTAGCTTCAGGAGCTAGTTCCCGCAAGGGAGTGGAGGTTCGAGTCCTCTCTTGGGCACCATACAATAAGAAAAGTTACGCTCCGACCGAGAAAAGAGCTTGTCAGATGCCGGCGTACCAGGCGTAGCCGCCTTCTGGCTCCATGGAACCCAAACCTTTGCCGAAGCCTTTCATACTGTCGGTGACCGTCAGGTGGGTGATGAATTTCACGCTCTTGTAGCCGAGCTGGCGTGGGATCCGCATGCGAAGCGGGCCGCCGTTGCCGACGGGAAGTTCATTGCCATTCATTCCATAGGCGAGAAAAGTCTGCGGATGCAATGCATCGGCCATGTCTACGCTGTCCCACCAGTCCGGATCGATCGAGAAGTAGGCAACGTATCTTGCTTGCGGCTGGACCCCGACGGCATCCAGAACGTGCGAGAGAGGCACGCCGATCCACTCGGCTATATATGACCAGCCTTCTTCACACGCCAGATGAGTGATCTGGCTGCGAGACGGGAAGCTCTTAAGCTGGTGAAGCGAAAACGACGCGGGCCGGGCGACCATGCCGTCAACTGTGAGCCGCCAGTCAGCGAATCCTCCGGCCTGAAGGCGCTTGTACCCTTCACTCAGCGGCGCCATTTCGTTCGCGAACGGAGGGTTCGAAATCTGGCTGCGAGAAAACTCACGGGCTAACGAGTGCCTCGTCAGCAGCCGCTGCGAAGCGTAGGTCAGCGTTTCGCCCAGGCCGTAAATTCCGCCGTGATCGGGCGGGACCAGTCCATACTTTTGCGCGATGCGCGCGGCCACGCCCAGAGCCGATATGCCTGCCGTGGCCGCGAGTCCGCCTATGATCAGTTTGCGGCGCGAAATATCGGTCATGTGCGCTCCGTATGTGTACCGTCGGCCCGGCCCGTAATCATCGCTCGCATCCGGCTCCTGAATCCGGCGACACAAATCATCCCGACGTGCACCAGCAGGAAGAGCACGAGAGCCAGGGCGACGAAGAAGTGAATCGTGCGCGCGGATTGCTGCCCGCCGAACACAGTGACCGTTGCCGGAAACGCGGATACAAAGCCGGGGGACATTGCCAGTCCCGTCCAAATTACTAACGGGAACAGAACGAAGATTACGAACAGGTAGCTGAGCCGCTGTAGCACGTTATACGACCATGCTTCTGCCGCACTCGGCCGCTCGAAGCGCAAATGTTTGGCGATTACGCTCGAAAACGCGCGCCCTGAAAGATCGCCCTTANNTACAGTAAGCCGGTCAGCACCACAATCCAGGCAGCCTGAAAATGGAGATACCGGCTCCATCCGTTCTGATCCGGCAGCACGTAGCCGTAACCGGTGGGCACCAAATCTCTCGACGAAGGGATCGGAATTTTGAACAACGGCATAGTCAAATCATTGCCGGTTTCGCCCCAATAAAAGCGCGGGTGCGAGATCAGAATTTCAACTCCGGTGACGAGCAGGGCAAGAAAACACAGCGTGGTGATCCAGTGAGTGACGCGGACAAGAGCAGAATGCCGCGAAGTACCCTTGATGGCTGGCATGGCCGACGCGGAACTTGGGACGGAAGCTCCCAGCGGCACCGGCACGGATTCCAATCTCGCCATTTTAGTCCCCTGCTACTCGGACGTGCTTTCCTAGGACAGGCGTCATACTACCACGCTGCAGGGACTGAAACGGACTTGCGCTGCTTCCAATTCCTCCTCGGATCGGTAGATCCGGAGGTTCGAGTCCTTTCTTGGGCAGCACATCTTCAGTTCGTTACCGTGTAAGTTGCGCTTCGTTTAGGACGCGAGCGATTTGTCAACCCGGTCGGTCAAACTCTTCGCGTCGAACGGTGCACGCACCTTTACGTCATTGTCGAAATAGACGAAGACATCCCGCGCAGGAAGCTTCGGACCGCAGCTCTGGATAACGCGTTCGGCGTCTGCAGGCTCCGCGCCGCGCGCCCAGTCGCTCACGCGAACAGCCCATTGATCCAGCGCCTCGTCCGTGTAACCGCTGGCATACAGAACTTCCGAGCCGTGCAGGCGGCAGTACATGAAATCCGAAGTGACGTCCATCATCCTTGGCCATTCGACTGTGTCGGCGCAGACTAGCGCCACATCGTAAGAGCGCAGCATTTCGATGAATTCCGGCACGGCAAAACTGGAATGCCGGATCTCGATCGCATGGCGAAGCGGGCGCTTTGCATCCGTTTTGACCGCCGCCCTGTCCTTCAAGAATTTGTCATGATGCCGGGCCAGCTCGCCGGCTGATTCCGTGTCGTGCGGAAGAATTTTCAGGAATGTTTCGAGTTTCTCCGGCTCGAAACGAAAATTCGGCGGGAGCTGCCACAGAATGGGCCCGAGCTTGGCGCCCAGGCGCAGCATGCCGGAAGCCAGGAAATTCGCCACGGGCGTTTCGACATCCGTGAGGCGCCGAACGTGAGTGATGAACTTCGGACCTTTTACGGAGAAAACGAAATCGTCCGGAGTCTCAGCAGCCCAAGCCTCAAAATATTCCGGTCGTTGCAGGGAATAGAATGTGCCATTGATTTCAATCGATCGAAAAATACTGGAAGCGTAAGCGAGCTCTTTCTTCTGGGTCAGTTTCTCGGGATAGAAAACTCCGCGCCAAGGAACGTATCTCCAGCCCGAAATCCCGATGCGAACCTTACCTGCGGTCGGAGCTTTTGTCGGTTTCTTTTTCATTTGTTGCGAGCCACATCTAAACGCCGCAAATCTCGGATCTAGACCGCGATGGAATTTGCGAATTGCGCTGCCGAGTCGTCTGTTTCAAGCGGCACTCCGTCTCGGAATGTAACGGTCTTTCCCGAGACGGCAGAAACGCGGTCGCCCGGCAGTAGAATGCCCACCAGGTTCAGAGGATCCGCTGCGGAAATCGTGACAGTTTCACCGGCGGCTTCGGTCTTGCGCATAGCGCGGAGCGAATCGACCGCCATAGGCAGCGCGAATTGCTCTCCCATGAATCCGCTGACGAAGCGCCCACCGCGCACTTCGCCTCGATCTTCCAGTCGGCGGAAAGCAATCAACAACTCCCGCCAGCGCGGGACAATCGTTTCCCGCGCGATGACTTCGCGGAAGACGACGCCGTATCGCTTCAGCAACATCCAGCAAGTGGCCTCGGCGATGCGAACACGATCGGCGATTTCCTGCGCGTACAGCAGCGACCAACGGCCCACGCTGTGGCGCGGGCGCGAACTGTGGCCACGCCCTTGTCCAGAACGGCGCTTGGGGTCGATCAGCGCGCGGATATTGTCGAAGCCGTCCGCGGTGATCATTCCTGCGGTGACAAGCTCCCACAAAGCGGTTTCCATTTCCGATTTCAGCTTCCCGGTGCCGCGCACGAGATCGGCAAAAAACGAAGCGCCTCGCTGGCGAAGATAGCTCAACGCGTCGCGTGCATTCTGGCTCAGGCCGCGGGGCTCCTGCGTTTCTCCATCCGGATGCTGAGGGATCATCCAGTCTGAATCTTCACGAACAAAAAACGCGATGGGAGCTACGCTTGTGGGAATTACGCGACGGCCGATGCTGTTTTGATCTTCGTAAGTTGCAGGATGCGGAGAAAGGCGGCCCCAGCCGACCGCTCCTGTGAGGCAGAGCCGATCGAGAGCTTGCGGATCATAGTCCGCGATTCGTCTACTAAGAATTTGCCGCTCCCACGCGTTGGCAGGCGCTTCGTAACCTTGCAACTGCTGCAAAACCTCCAGAGTGCCGCGCTCGCCAAGCAGCTGACTGCTGGGCGCTATGTGCTGCCAGCGCAATAACCAGCGCATGAACTGGGCCGCGTTCGCCGGCTGAATCTGGCTGCGCAACGCTCCGAGCGTCATTTTGTGAATACGTGCGAGCAGACGGCGATCGCACCACTCCGTTTCCTCACTCGAACGGTCCGTGAAGCGCCCGCGCAAGATGGACCCTGCGGCTTCCAGGCGCAGCAAAGTTTTATCGACGTCGGAAATGGCGAAGCCCAGGAAATCACTCAAAGCCGTGGCTGTGATTGGGCCAACGTGGGCGATCCATCCAGTGACGGACGCGAATAGGGCATCCTCTCGCGAAACCACGCGAGCTTCGATTTCCGGAAGCGGAGAATCCACACGCGCTTCCGGAAACAGCGCTGCAAATGTGGAAGCCTTTTCTGCCGCGACCCAATAGACCCGATCGCCAATGAACCCTCTAGCGGCGCGGCGGCCTTGGCGCAATTGATCGAAATATTCCATCCACTGTACAGATGATTTGGCGGCAAGATGTTGTAACGACGACGTGCCGCCAGGGCCGTTTGTCTCTAACGAATCGGAATTTGAAATCCGGGGCTGCGGAATCGCGATCAGAGTTTGCAGCACATCATGGAGTTCATCGGCATCGCGCACATCGGGCCACGCTTCTTCACGAACTTGCGCGATTGCAGCTGGGTCCAGTCGGCCGATTTCGGAAAGCACGGCTTCGGGAAGCATGCGGCGCATTTCCACGGCGCGAGCTCGTCGCTCTTCAAGCGGAGCGTCATCCAGATACGCATAGGGATTCGCGTTTAGAATTTCATGGGAAAACTGCGAAGGAACAGGAGTCTCCACCGCGATGCAGCGGATGCTGCCGGAAGCTATTCGATCCAAAACATTCTTCAGCCCTTCGATGTCCATGGCTTCGGTGAGAGCGTCCTTCATCGTCTCGCGAGCCAATGGATGATCGGGGATCACAATTTCACCTTCGATATTTTCCTGGCAAGCGAGCGCCTCGGGAAACACGGCAGCCAAGAGATCATCGGAACGCATGCGCTGAATCTGCGGCGGAACTTTCTTCCCGCCCATGAAACGAAGCAGCGCAAGCGCACGCCCCGCAACCCAGCGCCATCGGGTAGTGAAAATCGGCGACGTTAACACCGCCTGTTCGAGCAAGGGTTCGACGGTAGCGGATTGCAGAAAATGAAACACATCGGCGAGAGGAAAGCTGTGCTGGTCACTCAAAGAGATATTCAGGCCATTGTCAGTGGCGGCAGCCTGCAATTCAAAATTAAACGAGCGGCAAAATCGTTTTCGCAGCGCCAGTCCCCAAGCCTTGTTGATGCGCCCGCCGAAAGGCGCGTGAATCACAAGCTGCATGCCGCCGCTTTCGTCGAAAAAGCGCTCCGCGATTACGGTGTCCTGCGTTGGAACGGCGCGCAGTACCGCGCGGCCTGTGACGATATATTCAACGGCCTGCTCGGCGCCGGACCGGTCGAGTCCGCATTCCTGTTTTAGCCAATCCACGGCTGCCGCGGCCTGAGGAAGAGTCCCGCGAACGTAACCCGGAGAGACGCCTTCGGTGAGCAAGTCAATTTTCTTTCTTACTTCGCCAATCTCCTCGGAAAGTTCCATCGTGCGCGAAGGAGCTTCGCCAAGCCAAAAAGGAATGCTGGGAGCCGCTCCCTTAGCGTCTTCCACGGAAACGGAGCCGGATTGCACTCGCCGAATTCGCCACGAAGTGTTTCCGAGAAGAATGATATCGCCGCGCAGGCTTTCGACCGCGAAGTCTTCATCCACCGTGCCTACGACAATGTGTTCCGGCTCCGCGATGACGGTATAAAGCGCGTTATCGGGAATCGCGCCTCCGCTGGTGATGGCCGCGAGCCTTGCGCCGCGACGCCCGTGCAGGCGGTGGTTCACTTGGTCGCGATGTAGATAGGCGCCGTAGCGGCCGCGGCGGGCTGCGATGCCGTTCGAAAGCATTTCGATAATTTCGTCGAAATCTTTTCGCGCGAGATTGCGATAGGGATAAGCGCGTCGAACAAGCGCGAACAGATCGTCTTCCAACCAATCGTCAGCAGCGCACGCCGCCACTATTTGCTGCGCAAGAATGTCGAGCGGACACTCTGGAATAAGGATGCGATCGAGCTCAAGGCGATTAATCGCGCGCACCAGCGCAGCGCATTCGATCAGTTCGTCGCGTGTCGTTGCAAACAAGCGGCCTTTCGGCACGGCGCCGCGCCAATGGCCTGCTCGTCCAATACGCTGCAACGCAGTTGCAATCGAGCGAGGCGAGCCAATTTGGCAGACTAGATCAACGGTTCCGATATCAATACCTAATTCAAGCGAGGCGGTGGCGACCAGCGCGCGTATTTCTCCGGATTTTAATTTTTCTTCCACGGATAGCCGCCGGAGACGCGAGAGGCTGCCATGATGCGAGGCCACCGCGTCTTGTCCGAGAATCGCAGCGAGATGGTGGCCCACGCGTTCCGCGAGTCGCCGGGTGTTAACAAAAATCAGCGTGGAGCGATTTGCGAGCACCAGATCGGCGATGCGCCTGTAAATTTCCTCCCACATCTCGTTCGAGGCCACCGGGCCAAGTTCGCTGGCCGGGACTTCGACAGCCAAATCCAAATGCCGCCGCTGCGAAATCTGAACTATTGCAGGGCTGGGCCGGTCGTTGCCAGCCAGAAAATTCGCGATCAGTTCGATTGGCTTTTGGGTGGCGGAAAGGCCGATCCGCGTTGAACGATTTCCGGTGAGTGCATCGAGGCGCTCTAGTGATAGAGAAAGGTGCGCACCGCGTTTGTCGTCGGCGATGGCGTGGATTTCATCCACGACAACAGTCTTAACGGTTCGAAGAATCTCTCGGCTTTTCGCAGCGGTGAGCAAAATGTAAAGAGATTCCGGGGTGCTCACCAGAATGTGGGGCGGTCGCTTCTGCATGGCGCGGCGTTCGTGCATCAGAGTGTCGCCAGTTCGCACCGCCGTGCGAATTTCCGGCATCAAAAATCCGCGCTGTTGGGCCAGTTGGAGAATTTCGCCAAGCGGCGTGTCGAGGTTTTTTTGAATGTCGTTGCCAAGCGCTTTCAACGGCGAGATGTACAAAACTTCAGTCTTATCTTCCAGCTCGCCCGCAAGCGCCTTGCGTACTAGGCGGTCGATGCAAGCCAGAAATGCCGCCAGCGTCTTTCCAGAACCTGTGGGGGCGCAAATCAGCGTGGTTTTATCGTCGAGAATATGTGGCCAACCCTGTTCCTGCGGTTCAGTCGGAGTGCCGAACTTGGAGACAAACCACTCCTGAACGAGGGGATGAGCCCATTCGAGGCCAGTTGGAGACGGAACGGCGAAAGCAGTTTCACTCATGATATGCCTGCAAGAAAGGAAGAGCTGCCAAACCGAGTACCAATATATTGTGCTTCAAATTCCATTCAGATGCAAAAAACAGCAGGGCGAAAACATATGTATTTAGATCGATGGATCTTGTCTAGTGAACCTCCAAAATCTTCCTGAGATCAGCGATGAATCTTTTCATTTCTTCTTTCCGCGTTGCTTCGTCCGGCGCGCGCAATATCGAAGAAGGGTGAACAGTGGCCATTACGTACGGAGCAAGGGGCGACTTCAAGAATTCGCCGCGCTGTTGGGTCACTCGAAACTCCCGGCCCAACAGCGCCTGCGCTGCAGTCGCGCCAAGGCAGACAATTATTTTTGGATGCAGCGCCGCAATTTCAGCGTCCAGCCAGGGTCTGCAGGCCGCGACTTCTGCTGCGTTCGGTTTTTTGTGAATGCGCCGCTTTCCGCGCGGTTCCCATTTAAAATGTTTTACGGCATTCGTTACGTAAACTTTTTTTCGATCGATCCCGGCTTCTACCAGCGCTGCGTCTAGTAATTTCCCCGCCGGGCCCACAAACGGTTTGCCTTCCAGATCTTCCTGATTTCCTGGCTGCTCGCCAACGAGCATGATTTTCGCGGTCGGCATACCTTCGCCAAATACGGTTTGCGTGCCGAGTTTCCACAGATCGCAGGCCTTGCAGTTTTTGGAAGCTTTTTGCAGTTCGTCTAACGATGCATTCAATGGAACCCAGGAGTTTATTGAGTCATCTGGAAGGCGTTTCACCATGTTCGTTAGATGCAAAATTGATTCTGATCGGCACATAGAGTGGACTTTCGCGGAAACTCGAGAGTTGACAACCATTGAAGATTCGTAGAGAATTTCACTTAGGCGAAGAAAAAGCGAAAACAGTAAGAGCCAATTTCTTCCCCCAGATCCGCTATGGCTGCAAATCTCGCTACTTTGCGCTCCAAAGTCGAACTTGCCCTGGCTGGGCGTGTCGCCGCTCCATTTACGTATCGCGATCGCCATGTAGTTGAAACTGTTTCCACNNGCCTGTTCCGGGCGGACAAGTTTGCTGCTCTCCGCTTTAGCTGCAAGAACTGCTCACGCAGAAGCATGCGCGCTTATAGACGGATGCGACGCTTTCGATCCGCACTCGGCAAAAGCGGCCGGCGTGGAACTGAAACAATTGCTGTGGGTGCGATGCCGGAACATCGACCAAACTTTGCGCGCTACGGATCTTCTTTTGCAAGGCGGCGGTTTCGGTTTCATTGCGCTCGATTTAAGTGATGTGCGCGCGGAAGTGCTGCGCCACGTTCCGCTGGATGCCTGGTTTCGTTTTCGGCGCGCGGTGGAGGATACGCCGACGGTTCTAGTCGTTCTGGAGCCGGAGTCCAATGCAAAAACGTGCGCTTCCCTGGTTCTGCGGATGGAAGCGGAGCCTGCGCGATGGTCCACAACGTTGGAAACTCATACTGCGGAAATTTTTAGATCCCCATCTTCATGGCTATTCGATGGCCTTGGCATTCGCGCTGAATTGCTTCGTTCTTGCATACAATCAAGTGCTCCAAATGGTTTTCAAAAGCATTTCGATTCGGCAGGCCGCTCAGAAATCTTCGAAACAAATGCCCTGCGAGATTATTTAAGTATTGCGCGAATTGAACCAACGCTGAAATGAACATAAGAACTCCCCGGGAGGGTTTTGCCGCTACCGAAATTGGATTTCTATGGCATTCGCTTCCATTCACGTCCCCAATTTCCTGGTACAAGCCGTAGTGCGCGCGGAACCCACTCTGCGTGCTCGCGCGGTTGTACTTGTGGATGGAACTCCTCCGATATGGAACGTTGTTGCAGCCAACGAAGCAGCGTTGCAGGCAGGAATCGAATTGGGCATGGCGAAATCGCAAGCAGCGCAATTTCGCAACGTGGAAATTCGCCAGCGTTCTCGCTTGCAGGAAAAATCCGCTCATGCAGCTTTGCTCGATCTCGGGGCTTCTGTTTCTCCGCGCATGGAAGACACGGCGCCCGACACAATCACTCTCGATATTGCCGGTCTCTCTTCCTTATTCGGAAGCGAGGAAAACATCGCCACGCAGTTGATGCAGCGCGCATCCGGCCTGGGCTTGATCACTCATATTGCGGTGTCTTCAAATCTGGAAGTTGCTCTCCACGCCGCGCGCGGTTTCACAGGAATTACTTTAATTGCTTCAGGAGAAGAAGCGAAGCGTTTGGGCGGGCTGCCCGTGCGCGCGCTTTTGCCCTCCACAGAAATTCTTGAAACGTTGGAGCGCTGGGGTGTGCGCAACTGTGCAGCGCTGGCGGCGCTCCCTCTGCTGCAATTGTCAGAACGGCTGGGACAGGAAGGAGTTCGCCTGCACGAATTAGCGCGAGGTGCAAGTTTGCGTTCGATTGTTCTGGCAGAGCCCGGAGTGCGCTTCGAAGAAGAAATGGCGCTCGACTTCGCCGTCGCGGA
>PKWH01000322.1 GCA_003131985.1 Acidobacteriota bacterium
TTCCGGCCCAGGCGTGAGTCCTTGGCCTTGTAAACCACGCCCATGCCTCCGCCCCCAAGTTTTTCCAGGACGTCGTAGTGGGAAATCGTGCGACCTATATAGGAAGAGGTATCCGGCACAGGCTGTGCATATTACGCCACCGTCTCAATGCTTGCAATCGCACAACTTCAGCTAGCTATAACCGCCAGCAGTACAGCAATATTCCGGAGGCAGGGAGCGCACTCGCGCCCCCCGCTTCCCGGAAGTTCCAGCCTACGGCCAGTTGTTAACCAGGTTTGCAGCGTTGACACTGCCTATCCCGGTAGCGAAATCCCATCCGGTAGTCGTGCCATACGCCTTCAAGTAAGAGCTGTCCGAAGTGGACAGCACGCCATTCGTGCCCGACGGCAAGTAGCAATTGTGAGTGCCCGTGCAGTTGACGTCCATATCACCCTTCGTGACGTCGTAAAAAATGCAAGTGCTCCCCACCGTGTTGCCGTTCGTCGAATTGCACGACGTGCTGCCGCTCGCACCGTACTCCGTCGCCGCCAGTTTGTAGTAAACCGGATTCGGATTGCCCTGCCGCGCGCCCTGTTTCTGATTTACGAGCGCCTGAATGCCCGCCAGTATCGGCGATGCAAACGACGTCCCGCCCGCGCCCGACCACCCGCTCGGTGCCCCAGTGCAAGCCGTGCCGCCTTCTCGCGTGTCGGACCAGCAGAACACATAGTAGTGTCCCCACAGTCCGTTCGAAGCGAACATCGAAACGTCAGGCAGGTCGCGCACGCCGTCCGCCGGTATGCCCACCACTCCCGTTTGCCACGACGGCTTTGCGTATCCCTTGCAGGTTCCGCTCACCACGCCGCTGGTTGACGCCGCTCCCGTTGCACATCCGCTCGGACCGCCGCTGCCTGCGCCCGTCGTCAGGAAGTCATCCTTNNGGAATTTCCGGAATGTACGACTTTGCCGATTCGAACGTGGACGTATTCGTCGTATTCCAGTACGTGCTGTTGGACCCCGCATCCGTGTCGCCGAAGTCCGTGCCGCCCACAGCCACGTTGTACTGGGTTGACGCGAACCCGCTGACGCCGATGCCATGCGTTGCCTTGGCCTCATCTGCGTCGCAGCTTGCCGCGCCTTCATCTCCAGCCGCGACGAAAACCGAAACGCCTTCCGCGACGGCCTGTTGGTAAGCGGAGTTATAGGCCGCGTTAGCCGTGGCGCCGTTTTCCGCCTCGCACTCGCCGTAGCTGATGCTCATGATCGCAGGCGGCGTCGTGCTCTCGTTGATCAGGTTTTGGACCGCAATCAGTCCGCCGAACGTCGTCCGCGTGTCCTCGCACGACGCAACCTCGATCGCCGCGCTCGGCGCCGCAGCGCTCGCGTACTCGGCGTCCAGAATCGCTTCGCCATCGTCGCCGTTGGTGCCGGGATTCGTGCAATTGTTTGAGCCCGAAGGAGGAGCCGGATGCACCGTCGTCAGCGAGCCGGACGTAAAGGTGGAAAGCCCGAATGTCGACCGGAACGTCGTCCAATCCGTGTTGCTGAACAGGTTCGTGTCTTCGATCACCACCACCGTCTGTCCCTGTCCGGATGTGCCCGCGGTGAATAGCGGATTCAAGTTGTAAATCGTTGCCAGGTCTCCCGGCACCACGGCCTGAAACGTGTCGCCGCCGGAAGTAAACGTGTAGTCCTTGTGCATCCTGTGCATCGGATGCGGACGAAAATCATTCAGCGAAACGATTCCCACCACAGCCGGCGCCAGCGCCGCGGGAATCTGCGGATCGCTCATATTCGCGATGTGTTGCACTCCGTTCACGTCGAGGTTGTGAATCGACGTGCGAAATGCGCCGTGAACCTGCCCGGCCGTCCCGGAAAAATCGATCAGCGTCGGGTAAGCCACGTTCACGTGAAAACCCTGCGATGCAAGCCAACTGGTGATCTTCGCGACGTCTTCTTTCGCCACGCCGAAGTTCTCCGCGAATTGCGGCGCGGTCATCCACCGGTGATAGTTCGACGAACCCTTGGTCTGCATTTCGTCGATCAACTTTTCCAGCGCCGCCTCTTGCTCCGGCGAACGCTGCAATTGCAGCATCATATGGTCCATCGTCAGGTCGTCCGCGACGGCCCCTCGATCGTTCACGGCATTCGCTTCCGGCCGTGTGTTGCCCTGAAGCGTGACCATATTGTTTTCGTTGATTTCCTGTGTGATCAAACTGCGCGAGTGACTCCCCGCCCCCACTTGTGCGCTCGCAGTAAACGCAAAGGTGAACAGGAGTGCCACCATTGTGCATAGAAAATACGTACGCCCCGTTATCCGAAACATGGAACCTCCCTTTTTTTAACTTTCGCTTTTGGAATTCAACACGTAGGACCTTCGATCTTTCTGCGGAGAACACCCCCGCACTGGGTTGACTCTGGCGGCAGCGTATCCCTCTAGTAACGCCGTGTCAATTGCAAAAACGAACTTTTATGAACTTATTAGTGAACTAACTGTATAGTACCGGAATCATCAGTTCCAAAATGGGAATTGCCGAAGACGTTAAGGCGAAGGCGGCGGCTACTCGTAATCGAACCGTCGGCGAGATTTCGAACAGCTCGGCGAATAGTAACACACTGGCATCTCTCCCGAGTTCCCTCATCTTGCGCCGCCGTATTATGTAGCTCATCTCTTTAGAGGTGAGGCATNNTCAGCGCACGCCTTCAGCCGTGCCGCCAAAGGGGCAGGAGCCGAAGTGGTTTTAACCCCTGAGGCCACGGGTCCGCAGAAACGTGAGGAGGTTGCGAACGTCCAGAATGCCGTTATGCTCACACACACGTCTCCTTGAAATTCGCCGAGGGACGTGCTAGGTTTTTGTGACTAAACTCGAGTATCCTCTGACCCGCCACCAAAACTTGCCAAAGACTCCCTGTCAGCCCTCAATCCGAAGCTTCCGGGCCATACAAGCGTTAGGCTGCCCGCAGGCCAGAAACTTCGTCACGGGCACAATGCAACGACTGAGCGCCCTGTCCGACTCCAGCACGACCTTTTATCTCGCCACGGCGTCTCTTCGTAGGGGCGCAGCATGCTGCGCCCGGTGCAGCGCAACCGACACTCCAGCTATGGGGCACGATTCGCAGGAGGCCCCGCTCGGCTGTACTTGTTGCACGGTTCCGGTGCCAGCCATTTTGGTAGATAGTTCCGCGTTCTCCCCGAATTCCGACAAACTAAGTCGCCAAACTCAGGGAATAGAACACCTCGTAACTCACAGAAAACAAACAACCGCTCTCCACTCAAATCGCCAAAATTTTCACTTTTGCCCGACCGCTTTTCTGGCCTCATTTCAACCTGACGCCGCTAGCCTCGCCACTCCCAGGAACCCCCGCGCATGATGCTCGACTGGGCCGCCCTAGGCATCGAAACCGCCAAGCTTCGTGGCGCCAGCTACGCCGACGTGCGCGTAATGGACACCCGCCAGCGCGAAA
>PKWH01000330.1:0-2759 GCA_003131985.1 Acidobacteriota bacterium
GGCAAAATAATTTGTGTGAGCAGGTACTAGTCTCCGCAGATCTGCGTAGGGTGTTTGGTGTGTGGGCAAGAAGCAAACGAAAAATACGTCTAATACTGCATCGCTCAAGACCGAAGCCCGAAATCTTCCGGGCAACCTGCTTGAGACTTGAGGAATCCGTCGATGGTACAACTCGTTCGCGGAGGCTGGGGTGGAGATCAAACGCAACGTATGTAGCGTTTACGGAGCTATCTTATTCTGCGGTTTAGTGTGTCCACTTTTCGCAGCGGCACAAGAGAGCGATTCTGCCAGCACCAAAAACCCGGCGCCAGTCATAGCGCAGGATGCGACGCAAATCGCTTCTAAGACGACCGAACTCCCTCCATGTTCCAATGGACCAATAGGTGAAGCCGCCAAGGAGCAACGACGCAAGGCAATTGCAAGTATTGCACCTAATTACCGGACCTGGCTGACCGAGGATGTCACATACCTCATCACTCCAGGAGATATCTGCGTGTTTTTGCGCCTGGGATCCGATGCAGAGAGAGAGCAATTCATCGAGTCGTTTTGGCTTCGTCGTGCTCCAGACCCCGAATCGATCGAAAATACTTACAAACAGGAACACTACCGTCGCATCGTACTCGCGAACGAAAGATTTGCCGCGGACGTTCCGGGCTGGAAGACGGATCGAGGGCGCGTTTACATCCTGTACGGACCTCCCGACGAAGTTGATTCTCATCCGGTTAATGATTCGTCGTGGCAGGCCCTCGAAGGCGAGCCTAGGGGCGCGAAATATTCGTGGGAAGAATGGCATTACAACTATCTCGACTTCGTTGGAGAAAATGTCGATTGCGATTTCGTGGACGCGGGCGGAGCGGGAAATTATCACCTCCGCGCCGTCCAGCAGGATAATGTCGCGTTGCTCTTTCTCCCCGTTCATTTTCTTGGAGACGTCCGGAGCGCGGGGGCAGGTCCCGGAGCACAGGAGCAAATCGAGATCTATGTCGGTGCCCAACCCACCGGCAAGGTTAAGTACAAGGACTTGGAGGCATTGGTCACGGCGCACATCATTCGAGCTCAAGTCCGTTTCGATCAGCGAATCGAATACGCGCAAGCCACGCACGCTTCCACAGTTGCAACCATCTCAGTGAATATTCCCCGGGATCAACTGAACACTCCCAACAAGGAACAGGAGTCGACGTCTGGCTACGCGATATACGGACGCGTAACCAACCCAACTGGTCGGATCGCCTATACGTTTGAGCGTACCGTCAAGTTCGCTGAGCCGGAAGAATCGCATCACGGGAGTCCAAACCAAGAGGCGATGCTCGCCTTGGAACCCGGTCCCTACGATCTCGCGATTGCCGTCAAGGATATCTCTAATGGAAAGGTCGGCGTGACGCACACCAAATTTGAAGTGCCAAGATTTGAAGAGCTAACAACCGGAAACTAGGAACTTCAACCTCAATTGCTGCGAGTGAGAAAATTATCAGGGAAGTTGAACGCCGATTAAGACTTTCGATGCACCGGGGGATTGTGAACCATTTTTATTACGTTGCCGAGCTTGTCGTAGGTCACGGTGACGCTGGGGCCCTCACCTTGTCCTTTGATAATGACTGACGTGGTGCCGAGGCCCTCGGGGGGGAACCTGCGAAGGCGCTGCCAATTCCAGAAAGGGGGAAGAAATTCGATGGGGATACAAAGAGCTTGCTGCGCTTGGCCGTTGTAGGCGAAACCCCACTCGTTGTCTCCGTTCCAGAAGGTGCAGCCGAAAGGAATCGTTGCGGGAGGCGGGTTGGTAGAGCTTTGAAACATGAAGGTGCCCACGCTGCCGGGAAGGATGTAGCCGGAAGCCGCAGCAGTTCCTTGAAAGTTGGTCCCTCCTTCGAGGAAGCTGCCGGAATAGCCGGTGGATTCCGTCCAGCCGGCCGGGCCGGTGACCGGCACGATCCCAGATAAGGCCCAAGGCGGCGTAAGGGGAACATTGAACTGGGCGTCAAACAGGAACCCATAAATGGAATACGGCGCGGGGCTGGTATTCTGCAGCAGGACGACGTACTCGTAAGTCCCAGCCGCAGGCATTGCAAAAAATACGGCGCTCGCAGAGGTGGCCATGATGTTCGGTCCTCCGTATGGAAGGGTCGCCGGATATTCCGGCGGATGTTGTTTACTTCAAAATGAACGCCATTGTACACCCGTGTCAGCTCCGTGCGGCGGTATGGAAGGATTTCCACTGGCAGTTTCTTTAGGTTCGCAAATTGCGACATTTTGAGGTTGACATGTTCGCATAATGCGAATTTAATGGAGGTGAGGCTTGGGGTGCTTATCATTAGCCGCAAGCGATTATTGGAAGCGGCCACCGCGCACGCGGGGTTGGGCGCGCCGTTGGACGCATGGTACCGGATTGCGAAGAAGGCGGAATGGAAGAACCTGGCGGAAGTGCGTCGCGTATGTCCCAGTGCTGATGCGGTGTGGAAATTCACGGTGTTTAACATCAAAGGCAACGCGTATCGCCTGATTACGGAGATCAATTACCGGACCGGACGGGTATTCCTGCGGAATGTGCTAACTCACGCGGAGTACGACAAGGGAGGCTGGAACAAATGAGCTCGCGAATGGTGAACTTGGAATACGGTCGACTGCTGACGAAATTTTCTCCGAAAGTGATTCGCACGGAAAAAGCGAACGAGGAATATACCGAGGCGCTTTACGAACTCGACCAGCGCGACGCAAAGCTGACTCGCGCCGAAAAAGAACTTGCCGAACTTCTGACACTGCTG
>PKWH01000330.1:2786-4711 GCA_003131985.1 Acidobacteriota bacterium
AGCGTTTGAGCGACCGGTTTCACGTATCACCGGAGGCGTTTTTTTAGGAGTATCTCCGTCACAGGCCGCTTCGTAAGTCCTTCAGCACTGCTCTTAAGCTGTACTTTCGTCCAGTTGTTCAACGGCTGCGCGCACGCGCATCATTGGTGAAGGATTCGGCCCGCATTGGCATTTGTGTCGGCGCATCTGGATCGAAACACCTGGAGAAAACTCTTGCGACGCGTACCGCTGTGGATCGTGCTGGCGCTCGTTGTGGTGCATGCGGGTTGCGCTGGGACGACGAAGACTACTGCTCCGCCGCCTGCGCAGGTGGGCGTCAGCGTCGCGCCTGGCGCTGCGAATGTGCGAGCTGGCGCGACACAGAGTTTTGCGGCAAGCGTGACTGGTACCACGAATCAGAGCGTGAATTGGTCGGTGAATGGGGTTGCCGGGGGCGACGCGACGACTGGGACGATCAGCGCCTCCGGTGTTGGGGCCGCGGTTTACACTGCTCCGGCGAACCTGCCGAATTCAAATGCGATTACGATCGGCGCCGCGTCNNTCCGACGAGTTTTACTGCGGGCGCTTATACCCTTACGGTGACTGGGAGCAATTTTGTGAGCGGCGCGCAAGTGCTGTTCGGGGGCGCGACAGTTAACACGACTTTTGTTTCAGCTACGAAACTCACTGCGACGGGCTCGGAATCCAGCGCGGGAATGTTTGGCGTGAGCGTCAGCAACCCGAATCCTGGGAGCAGCACTTCTGCGAGCATCAACGTGACTGTGACTTCGCAATCGGGCGGCAATCCTCCACCGCCTCCACCGCCGCCTCCGGCGAGTGCTTGCAGCGGCTTCAGTCTTGGACAAGGCGGAAGCCTCAACGGGTTCCTTCCCTTCCCGGCGGACAATTTGTGGAATTTGAATATTGCGAATGCAACGGTGGATCCGAATTCGGCGGCGATTATTAGTTTCATCGGAACAAGCGATCCCGTGCATCCGGATTTTGGCTCCGGCGAGTTTGACGGGTCGAGCATTGGAATTCCTTACATTGTGGTGGACTCAAGCCAAGCGCCGGTGGCCATCAATTTCACAGCGTTTGGAGACGAGAGCGATCCCGGGCCGATGCCGGTGCCAGCGACAGCGCCGATCGAGGGATATCCGAATCCGGGGAACGGCGACCGGCACGTGCTGGTGGTCGACAGCAGTAATTGCTGGCTGTACGAACTCTACAGCTCATTTCCACAGAGCGACGGGAGCTNNCTTTCGATTTTTGCGGGGCTTGCGCGCTACGACGAAGTGGCCAGCGGGGAAATAAAACACGCGTTGCGGTTCACGCTGCAAGACAGCCGCGCGGCTTTCGTGCCGCCTGCGTCGCACTGGGCTGCGAATTTCACGAATGCGAATGCGGCTCCGATGGGAATGCGCATGCGGCTGAAAGCGAGCTTTGATATTTCGCAATTTTCGGCGACGAATCAGGTGATTCTGACGGCGCTGCAGCAGTACGGCATGATCATGGCGGACAACGGGTCGAATATGTTCATCAGCGGCGCGCCGGACGATCGCTGGGATAACGACGACCTGCACAATCTGGATCAAGTGACGGCGGCTGACTTCGAAGTGGTGACGATGAATCCGATCTACACGCAGGCCAACCTGCCGACGGGCGCGACACCTGTTATCAACGCGTTCACGGCAAGCTCCCAGACGGTTTCCGCCGGAACACAAGTGACGTTGCAATGGAATGTGACGGGAGCTTCGTATTTCGATGTGACTCCGCAAGTGGGCGCGATCCGCGGTACCAGTGTAGTGGTCACGCCGATGCAGACCACGACGTATACTCTGAACGCGACGAACGAATTCGGACGCACGACTGCCACCGTCACTGTTACGGTGCAGTGAGCAGCTCGCCTCTAATACAGCCTTCCCTTCACCTGAATTGACAAGCCC
>PKWH01000330.1:4720-5042 GCA_003131985.1 Acidobacteriota bacterium
AGAGCCATTCGGAAAGCGCGAGGTCCTGATAGAAGCTGCTCTTGAACATCTCCAGGAACTTCAGGTCGGTCGATCCGGTGTTTTCAATGTAGTGAGGGAGCGTTCTTTGGATGTAGCCAACGTCACCGGTTTCGAAATCCATAGTGCGGGCGCGGCCCCCAGTGGCAAAAACGGTCATGCGTCCCTTGCCGGCAAAGAAGTATTGCCATTCGTCAGCGTTGGGATGCCAATGCAGCTCGCGGACGCCGCCGGGCTTGACCGTGACGATCGCGGCGGCGATGGTGGATATTTTGAAATTTTTCGAGTCGATGATGCGGACTTC
>PKWH01000001.1 GCA_003131985.1 Acidobacteriota bacterium
GTGGCAACGTTTACGTACGCATTAAGGACCGCCTCACCGGAGATCCTCGAGCACTGGTCGAAATGTGTCGAGACTTCCTGCGCAGCCGACCGATCGAGAGTCAAGTGTGAGGTCGTTTCTACAAAAGGGTCTGCCCTATTCAAGAGCCATTGGGTGAGACAAACAGGCGAGAGCGCCGATAGCGCGCCTAAAGTGCAGTTTTATGAGGCGTACNNTGCTAACGGAGGGAATCACCACATTTCGCTACATTCCCACATCGGAATCAGATGCCGTATTCATATTGGAAACTAACGGGGGAAGTTGCACGACCACGGGGACGGTCCTTAAAGACAATCAAGTACTCGCGGGCCGCATCGTTCTGGATTCAGAACGTCACATTAAAGCCGAGACAATTACGATTTCGGATAAAACAGTAATTGTTACAAATGGTTACAAATTGACTTTAGAAGGCACGGAGATTGCGCTTCAGGGTTCCCCGCAGATAATTTCGTTTGAGCGGGCGGACGGACGCCCGCCCAACCAACTGGAAGGAATGCTGGTCCGATCATTATCAAGGCGACGAAGGTGACAGGCACATCAATCANNAAGATGGAATGCCTGGAGCGCCCGGCGCCAAGGGAGGATCGGGCGCACCAGGGCATCAAGGTTCTCAGCGAGATTGGGACATCACTGGCTGTCACGGCGGCTCAAATGGAACACCGGGTGGGCAAGGGGCCGCGGGCGGCGATGGAGGTCCGGGGGGCCGCGGTGGGAATGGTGGCGCCGTAATTTACTCTGTTACGAGCGGCGTCACATCCGGACCGATTCAGCGAATTGACATCGTGAATACCCGGACAGGCCCGAGCAACCTGCCAATTAAATGCAATGGAACCTGTGGTGGTGCTGGGGCTCTGGGTGGGACGGCTGGACCGGGCGGAGACGGCGGACCCGGCGGTCAAGGCGCACCCGGAACTTCACATTGTGGAGGAACCGACGCGGGCCCGAGAGGGGGTACTGGCCCGGCCGGACGTACAGGTGTTGAGGGTAATGATGGCAGTGTAGGCCAGATCGTTCCGCTATAGGCAAAGGGGCGTCAATGATGCTAAGAAGCTGACCGCGTTGTCGGATTTTTCTCGCTCGTCGCAAGTCGTCCGAGGGATCGTCCTGGAGAAAACGGTGAGCGAGAAGCAGTCAAAACACATGTTTCTGGGAAGGGAAATAGACAAATTTGAGCTGCGCCGTGTCAATGACTTACGGGCCGAATTGAAGAAGGGTTATTGGGCAGTCCCTTCCACTTTTCAATGCGCTCAGTTTGGGAGATGCTCCTAGCTCAAATGCCAGGAAAGCTGCTACTACCAATCTTCGGTCAGCAGTTGCGGCCCCTTTTGAAGCGACCTCTTCTGCGGTTAGCCCGGACGCGAAGGGGGACATTATTGCAGACCGCCGGAGGGCAAGCGCGAAAGAGGGTGGCTCACCGACTGGTACGATTTGCGAGTCCGGGAGGGAACCCAATATTTCTCGGTTCGNNCAACCGGGGAAACATAACTACATCATCTAGTCTCCGTACTTGCGGGTACAATCCCCCAATTCCGCTAACTCGCCGAAGCAGAGGCCACGCCGACACCCATGATCGTCAAAACTTGCTCATAATTGGTTATGACAAAATCAGGAATCAATGGCCGATTAAGAGTCCAAACCGGATTAAATCCTCCCGGAAAGTGCACGGTCCTGAAACCCGCGATCTTCGAAAGCTCGATGTCCCGATCAATCTGATCACCAACCATAAGAGGCTGGTCTGGACCTTGGTAACGTCTCCGCAAAACGGCATAAGATTCAGCCGTCTTCTCTCCCGAAATCACTTCAGATAGATAATGGCTTAGGCGGTGCTCTTCGAGCAGCCGCTCGCAACGAGATAAGTTCCCTTCGGTGAAGACGACGATCCGAATACGGCTTTCCGCCAGCCGCAACACTGATGTTGCGACTCCATCTCTGAGCCGCGGAATCTNNGATCGATTCTGCCTTGGGATCAGATCGTTCCCGTTGCAGCACTTGATTGATTGCGCTGTCAACTTCTCCGATCTCCATGATTGAAACTATAGTCTGCACAAGAAGATTTGCTGGGTACATCAGCCTTTTGGGGTGGCGCAAGGCAAGCGCCTGATCAATTTCCCTTACAAACTGGAGGCGGTCTTTGGCATTGACACTAAGACCATAGTGTTCTTCAACATTTTGGAGGAGGTCCAGTTGTGCCGTTGCGAAGACTTCGTCGGTTTGCCATAACGTATTGTCTGCGTCCGTTACGAGTAGTGGTCGTGAACTCATTTGGTTTTACCAGACTGGTTCTGCGTGACAGGAGGTTGAGAGCCAAGGCGCAATTCGTGCCCCTTGGGTTGTGCTTGGGAATTAGCGCTACTTTTGGCTGGCGGCACCATTTCTTGTTGCTCTGCTTGTTGCCGTTGTTCTGATGGTTCGGGAACAAGCGCGAGGGTGCCTACAACAAGCGGCAAAAGCATGGCAAGGATAATCGTCGAGACTTGGAACAGTGTGACGCCTCGCTTTAGCCACTTTATTTTAGGAACAATCTTCTGCGCTATCAAGTAAGTTTCTAGAACCGAATTCTTCACGTACCCCGACAGAAGCTCATCCTTATCAGCATTCAAGAAAGAGTTAGCCCAGTCAGTCGGAGAGACCTCCACGATCTTTGCGAAAAATAAATAAGAGCCAGGCTTACTTCCATCAGGCTTCCAACCTTTAGGGACGTTGAAGCGAGGGCGCATCCCGTGGAGGATGAATACCACGCCCAATATCAACGTCATCGCGTAAACTACAAAACCACCATATGTTCCAAAGAGAAGGTACGCATCCCTTCGAAATCCCGTTCGCATGAGCATAACTGGAAAGGACAAAGGGTAGCGTGACGGGACAATTGNNTGCGAATATCACGGCGGCAAAAGCGCTCAAGAAAGCCATCGTCGTGAGAATTCGGTTCGCCTTATCATCTTCATACTCAGTTAGGTGGGTGACTGTCTCCAGCGACCGTTGCGTGGCCTCAAACATCTCCGAGAGATGCTCGGGCGGGATTGACCAATTCTTCAGTTTCAGTGCGATCTGTGCAGCAGCATCTGAAGGCGCTTCCTTCTTTGGTGAATTGACCAATTCTGTTTGTTCCTTAGGCTGTTCCAAGAGGCACCCCTCCCCTCATGACTTNNAGATATTTTCGCTAGTTGGATTTTCCAACCCTTCGATATCGTTCAGGAACCGGTGGTCAAGTGCATCATGAATGTGTGCGAACGCTTCCTTGATATTTCCGAAATCCATTATCCAACCGTACTTCGGGTCGATGGAACCCCGAATGTGAACAGCTATTTTAAAAGAATGGCCATGCAGCCGACTGCATTTATGCCCGGGCGGAGCCTGCGGCAGCCTGTGTGCCGCCTCGATTGTAAATTCCTTAAATATTTCCATGTCCCTAAACCGACCCTACCCGGGGGCCAGCGGCGGAGTCCTGGTAAGTGGACTTGGCTGCTGCAATTGTGCTCTCAGTTGCGCAGGAGCAGGACAAAAATTGACGAAGTCGCAAGCCGCACAGTCTTCCGACTCGCCGCACGCTTGCCAGTTATTCGGAATATTCCCAGTGTTGTGCTCTCGGAATGCCGAAGATTCTATTTGGGAGATGACCGAGTCAATCTGTCCGACCGCGTGCTGGACGAGAGNNAATGGAGAGCTCGAAGAAGCCTGAAATCGAAGGAAAGTGCTGGAGCAGGTTGACCTGCCTGCCAGGTTTGTATCGCATAGTAATCTGCAGAACCAAGGGCCGGAACAATATCAGTTGTATTCTCAGCGATTTCGCGTCGCAACTCTGTCATGTCGTCTCGCGAGGGTGACAGTTCATTTATGTAAATCAAGACCCCCGCACCAACGGGGCGTGCCTGTGGTATTTGCGATCTCAACCAAGCGTATGTCTGAACTTGAAATTCAAATTGCGTTCTGAATTGCGAATTGAGCCCGGGTCGGCGGCCTGCCTTGTAATCGACGATCAAATCATACTCACCTGCAGAGACACTGGAAAGCTGAGACTGAATGAGCGCAACCAGCGGGTTGGTGTCTGAGGCTCCCAACATAATGCTCGAAATCACATCGACTATTCCTGTGAGTTCGTATCGAGTGCCGCGAGCCGTTTCACCCGTCGCTAGTGTTGGCATTGCCCGCGTTCCTGAGATTCGTTCTTCAGCAGCAGTGATCAATGGGAATAAATAGGGGCAGAGCTGATTCACAGCAACCTCAACCCTACGGTACGCGGCCTCGCGGGCTGCTCGGCTGCGGGAACGCTTCCCAGATGCAGCTAGGCGGACCTCAACCCGGTGGCCGAACGAAGCGATGTTATTGGTGTTCGGTATTGCGGCGTCAAGTTGTGGTGGCCATTGGGGTGGGGTGTATGGCCAGGGGAATTGCGTATGGTTCAGATTCCAGTGCCGATACGCCTCCTCAAGAACGCCGTGCACGAATTCGCCGGTCNNTCCACATCTGAACTGGCCGGGATGGTGGCAATGAACTGCCGTTGTAGTAGCGATAGGCAAGGCCGCATCGCTGAAACGATAAGACATCTCCAGTGAGACTGTATGAAGGAACTTCAAAAGGAAGGCCGCGAACATTCAAAGGCATTGTAGACCTCTCAACTTCTCATATCATTGCAACATACTCAGGGGGCAAGTTAGAACTCCATTGCTCTGCAGGCAGAAAATTCAGGGACCGTGGGAGTCCGTTTCTGAGATCTCCTGTCGCAACTGAGCGAACTCTTGGGCTTGGTCCCACCTGCGTCGTTAAACCGGCCAGCACTAGAACGTTTTCCGGACGACTGCAGGCTACAAAATACAAGCGTCTCAGATCATCCCACGCGCGATCCAACGGTGAGCGCTGCGTTCGGGCCGGACCTATTAAGCAAAAACTCGCGACCAGGTCTTCGACCATATGTACCGTATCAGGCGTCGCCGGATACCGCACCCTCTGTTGGGCGTGGTTGTTTGTGCGAAAATCGCTTCCCACATCCACGATGACGAGCGGGAATTCCAAGCCTTTGGCCTGGTGTACAGTCATGATCGGGAAAAAGTTGCGTGGGACGTAAGGCATAATCTCTTCGTCCACCTCGACGTTGCCATTTGCGATGTTTTCAAAGACCTCACG
>PKWH01000266.1:0-2441 GCA_003131985.1 Acidobacteriota bacterium
CATCCAAAACATATGTGGTACAATCGTAATTTGGGGCACAGCGAGGTCGCATGGAATCTCAACCGTCATCTAAGCGCGGAATTATTGTCCTGGTTGTCGTCTTGGGAATCTCGGCCGTGCTGGGAGGGCTTATCGGCCCCACTGTCCGAGCCACCGCCGCGGGCAACAAAGAGAACGACGTCCAGGACTCGGTAAAGAGCTTCACCCGCGTCCTGTCTGTCGTCGAGCGCAATTATGCCGACCCCGTAGACACGGATAAAGTAATCTACGACGGCGCGATTCCCGGTATGCTGCACGTCCTCGATCCCCACTCTAACTTTTTCGATCCCAAGCAGTACGCTCTCTTCAAGGAAGACCAGCAGGGAAAATATTACGGCGTCGGAATGACCGTCTCGAACCGCGACAACCAGACCGTGGTCCTCGCTCCGTTCGTCGGCTCTCCCGCGTATAAAGCCGGAATTCGCCCGGGCGACCTTATTTTGAAGGTAGATGGAAAACCCTGCGATGGTCTCACCACCACCGAGGTTGCCGACATGCTCAAAGGCCCCAAGGCTACCGTGGTCCACATCTCACTCGGACGCGAAGGCTGGGACAAGCCGATTGAAGTTTCTGTCACACGCGATGAAATTTTCCGCCCCGCCGTTGAATACTTCACCATGGTCAAGCCGGGAATCGGTTACGTGCGCATCATATCTTTCAATGAGACCACTGACAGCGACGTGGCCGAAGCCCTGAAGCAACTCGACTTCCCCAAGTTGGATGGCCTCATCATCGATTTGCGTAACAATGGCGGAGGGCTCCTGAATCAAGCCGTGGGCCTTTCGGACATGTTCCTCGACAAGAACGAGATTGTAGTTTCGCATCACGGGCGTTTGTCCCCCGAGCACCGCTACTACGCCGTGCGTGGAAACCAAGGCATCGAAGTCCCGATCGTTGTGCTGATCAACGGGCAAAGCGCTTCAGCGTCGGAAATCGTCGCCGGCGCGATACAGGACCACGATCGCGGCTTGATCGTCGGCGAAACCAGCTTCGGCAAGGGTCTTGTACAGACTCAGATTCCGTTAAGCGAAGACACGGCCATGCTGCTCACCACCGCGCGCTACTACACTCCCAGCGGACGCCTGATTCAGCGCGACTACAAAAACGTTTCGCTCTACGATTATCACTACAATCCCCAGAAGCCTGCGCAGCCCGAAGTGAAATTAACGGACAGCGGCCGCCAGGTTTTCGGGCAAGGCGGGATTACTCCTGACGACGCCGTTGCGGAACCCAAGCCCGACGATTTCCAGCAGACCATGTATCGCCGGGGCGTTTTCTACCCTCTTCCGCAGGGTGTCGGCGATTTCACGCGACACTATCTCGGTTCGAAACCGGACATCACTAAGGACTTCGTTGCGAACGAAGAGGTCATCAATCAGTTCCGAAAATATCTGGACGAACAGCACATTCATTATACCGAGCCCGAAATTCAGGAAAACCTCACATGGCTGAAGTGGCAGATTAAGCGCGAGGTTTTTACCTCGGTCTTCGGCCTGAATGACGGTTTCAAGGTAGCCCTGCAGGACGATCCTCAACTCGACAAAGCCGTTGACCTGATTCCGCAAGCCCGCGCGCTATATCAGAACGCGCGAAAAATCGTCGCGGAGCGCCAAGCTGGCCAATCGAGTCACCCGTAGCATCCTCGAACTCGCGCAAACGCATATAGCAGCGTGACTTAGCTCTCGTGGCGGCCCGGCGGGGTCTGCCGCGTCTCAGACGCTATTGCTCCTCAAGTCACGCGCCCAGGAATCCCGTTCGACCCCTGGCCCAGAGAATCGTATCCTCAGTAGAAGCAAAATCCCCTCTAGGGTAAGCATGAACAAGCAAGATTCGCTGGTTATTAACTGGCTGAGCCGCGCTCCCCGCATGCCCGGGACGTTCTTGGGATTAGTTATCGGCTGGGTGGTCATTGTCGGCGGCTATTGCCTTGTCTCGCTTACAGTCGCCCCCGGCCGCGGGCTGACAGCCTTCGGCGACACTTTCCAATGCGCCGCTGCCCTGTTCGCGTGTGTAGGCCTGTTGATGAACGCGACTCTGCCCGAGAAGCGAACCAGACTATTTTGGCTGCTGCTGGCGCTGGGGTGTTTCGCGTGGCTGGTCGGCCAGTCCCTCTGGACCTACTTCGAAGTGGTCCTGCGCAAAGACACGCCTGACCCGTTCGTGGGAGACGTGATCCTCTTCTTGCATCCCGTGCCGATGATGGGAGCTCTGGCGCTGAAGCCGCACGATCGCCGCGACGATTTAAATGTTCACACCGGATATCTTGATTTTTCGCTGCTGCTTGTTTGGTGGGTTTATCTATACCTTTTCGTGGTGATTCCGTGGCAGTACATCACTCCAAACGTGTTGACGTACGGATGGATGTATGACCACCTGGCTGCCGGGGAGAACGTGCTGCTCGC
>PKWH01000266.1:2454-3434 GCA_003131985.1 Acidobacteriota bacterium
GTGGCGTCGTTCATTTGGTTCGGAACGGCAGGCCTCATAGCGTACGGCTTGAAACCTGAGCGGGAATCCATGCGCGCGGAAGACGACAAAACCAAACATTGGCCGTCTTTATTGGCGAAGGCGGCAGTATTTTCGATTCCTTTGATGGCGCTTTGGTCGCTCTGGCTCAGCTCCAATGCGTCCCCGGTACGAAGCTTCCGAATTGGAGTCACGCAAGTAGCGGCGCTGGTTGTAGCGCTGCTGATTTTTTTCCGGCAGCGACTGGTGGATCACGATCGCACACGATTGTTGGAAGCTGCGCGCGAGTCTTTCGATAACCTAAAACACGTTCAGGAGCAGATGATTCAGACGGAAAAGCTTGTCTCACTGGGGCAACTAGCAGCGGGTGCCGCGCACGAAATAAACAATCCGCTTGCCGGGATCCTGGGGTATTCCGACTTGCTCCTGGACGATCTTGCGCTGGGTGATCGCCAGCGTGTCGTAGCCGAAAAAATCCGCACACTTGCCCGTAGAATCAAAACCCTGGTGACGAGCCTGCTGAGTTTTGCGCGGCGCGTTCCCAGCGAGAAGGCGCTCCTGGAAATAAACCAGGTGGTTGCGACCGCTCTGCATCTGAGCAATCTGGACTTGCGAGGGCGGCGCATCGAAGTCGAGTCGTATCCCGCGATGGATTTGCCTGTGGTGCGGGGCGATGCCAATCAAATCCTGCAAGTCTTCTTCAACTTGATCAGCAATGCGGTGGACGCTCTGGAAGAGGTGGGGGGCGGCAAGTTGATGATTCGTACCTGGCAAAACGGCTCGAAGATTATCGTGCAGTTTTCAGACACGGGCCCGGGCATAAAACATCCGCAGCAGGTTTTTGATCCGTTTTTTACCACCAAGCCGGTAGGCAAAGGCACCGGACTAGGCTTGAGCATTTGCTACGGGATCCTCCAGGAACATGGCGGCAAGATCGAGTGTTTCAACCGCCCTGAAGGCGG
>PKWH01000259.1 GCA_003131985.1 Acidobacteriota bacterium
GCCGAGGTGTTCATCGAAGACGCCAAGACCGCCACGGCGAAAAAACGCTGGAAGCAAGTAGAAGACAAAGCGCGCCTGCAAACTGCCGAGCACATTTTCCCGAGAATTGCTGATGTGATAAATGGCCGCACGCGAATCGTCGATCATCCCCCGCTCGTGTACCACACGCGTGAAGGCGACCTCATGCAAAAGCACGTGACCCAGATGTTCCACGCCTACCGCGAGACTCTTCCCGCGGAACGCCGCGTAATTCTCGACCGCTATCACATTATCGATGTTGCCCGAAAAGTGGTCGGAGTCGGCAGCGTGGGAACGCGCTGCGCCGTGGCCTTGTTGATGGCCGGCGAGCACGACCCCATGCTGCTGCAGTTCAAAGAAGCGCTTCCCTCCGTCCTCGAGCCCTATGCGGGCAAGAGCCGCTACATCAATCACGGCGAGCGAGTGGTCACCGGCCAGCGCATGCTGCAATCGGCGAGCGACGTGTTCCTCGGATGGACTCGCGACGAAGAAGGCCGTAGCTATTATTTCCGCCAGCTCCGCGACATGAAAATGAAAATCGATCTGGAGAACATGACCAGGGGCGACTGGCTTGAATACGTCGAGATCTGCGGCTGGACTCTGGCGCGCGCTCACGCCCGCACTGGCGACGCAGCGCAAATCGGCGGCTATCTCGGCAAAAGCGAAAAATTCGACGCAGCCCTCGCGGAATTTGCTGCTTCCTACGCCGACCAGACCGACCGCGACCACGCCGCCCTGGTCAAAGCCATTCGCGCCGGCCGCCTGAAAGCCCAAACCACCGCCGCCGCGTAATCACGAATCGCGCTCGCTCGAATTTGTATGGAGTGCGGCGGCTCGCCGCCGCTTTCGCAGGCGCAGCCAAGCACGCTCTGTGCGTCTCGCGCGGGCTCACGCCTGCTTTTCGTAGCGCTTTCGTTTCTCTCGTTCGCGACTCGGAGCTCGTCTATCGCTGACGCCGCGCGCAGTTGAATTTCCGTAGGGGCACAGCATGCTGTGCCCGCTGTCACATGCCCAGTCGCCACCCGTAAGCGGGATTGCCCCCACCTCGCCAATCAAATAATTTTCTGCTTCTCCAATGTTTCGACGATCAGCTTTGCCACAGCATCAATAGCCTTTGATGGTGATTGTGGATTTACCGTATCGCTCGTTCCCGTCCAGATAAGCTCCCCGTCCGGCTTAAGCGTTGAATAAAAATTCGTCTCGATCTGCGCCGTTCTCTCCACTCGCAGATAGTCAGGAGAATAAACCTCCGGATAAATCGTCCCGTAGTATCCGTAAAACGAGTTGTAATACGGATACGGCGTGTAAACCTGCCCCGGAATCTCAGTCACACTCTTCTTCACCTTAATCAACCGCGTAGCGATAATCGCATCGATATTTTGCCCTCGCACCACGTCCCTCAATTCGCTCATCACGAGCGGCGTCGAGTTGGGCCTCGGAAGCAACGAATAGCTCGGAATAGCTGAAATTCCAGGTCTGGTTATCTCCGCCGAAAGTCGATCTTCAAATTCCGCGCGGTTTACCGCCTTCCCGTTTATCCCCAGCACAAGAATTGTCTTGAAATGCCCGCCGGAATAGTACGGATTCATCCAAGTAAACACGAACTTCGTGTTCCCCGCGTCCAAGCCCGTCAAAGAGCCCAACACGGCGAACACCGCCAGAATCAGGATCGCTTGTTTTCTCAAGGCATCTCCCATTCTCGTCTCGAACTACAAATCGCGAAACGTGCACCTTATCACGAACCGCATCCTCGGCGATGTTCTGCCTTAGTAGCGCCTTCCCTACCTAGGCTGTGCATTGCATCGCACTGCCTTTGTAGCTTTTCTTTTTCTGGGTTCGCAGCCGTGCTGTTGCCTTTGTAGCGGCCGCCTTCAGGCGGGCGGATTCTATTTGCAGAAATACAGCCCTCAACCCAACTAAGCTAATATCTGCGGGACATCTCGCGAACTAGACACGGAGGATCGAAATGCCAAACCCATTTGTGCACGTTGAACTGCATACCACCGACATCGATACGGCAAAGAAGTTCTACTCCCGGTTTTCGATTGGCAGCTCGAAGACGTACCCATGCCCGGCGGAAACTACACGGTGATAAAACCCGCCAAAGGAACCGGCGGCGGCATGATGCAACAACGCGTCCCCGACGCGCCGTCATCCTGGCTAGCCTACGTCGAAGTAAACGACATTACCGCCGCAACTCAAAAAGCCAAATCGCTCGGCGCCAAAATCGTAATGGACGTCATGGAACTCCCCGGAATCGGCTGGATGAGCATCTTCATCGACCCCACCGGCGCCACCCTCGCACTCTGGAAGCCGGCGTCCGCCTGAATCCGCTCGGAAAGCTGCGCCAGGCCGCCGCACTCCAAATGTCTCGCGGTTCTGTGGAGTGCGGGAGCTTGCTCCCGCTTTCGCAATCCGCACCGATGACTCACGAACTGAAGTCGAGTGATCTATTGTTTTCTGCGCAGTGCTGACGAATTACTTGAGGATGGTCTAAACTAATCCGTTCATGCCCCTCTTCGAATTCCACGACCAACCCTGGTTCCCCGCCTACCTCCGCGACTACGTCACCGACGGCTTGCAATCCGTCCTAAGCCTCGGCGGCATCTATCGCGGCATCGCCGCCAGACTGAACAAAGCCTTCCAAGCCTGCAAAGCTTCTCGCGTCGTGGACCTATGTTCCGGCGGAAGCGGCCCCTGGCCCTGGTTGCGCGAAT
>PKWH01000096.1 GCA_003131985.1 Acidobacteriota bacterium
GCCTTGCGGTACATCACCCAGTCGGCAACGTTCTGCGCGCGGTAATCCTTGATTCGCTCGGCAATCGTGGGTGGAAGCTGTGGGCACTTGCGCAGGGCGATACCAAGAATACGCGGCACCGCCATCGCGACAGCGTCCAAGGCAAGCACCGCGTGCTTCTCCGCCGACACGCGCACGCGCTCTACTAACGCAACCGCCTCGTCGAGCGGTAGCCCTTGGCCTTCGCTATGGTGCGGAATCTTCGGCAGGCCCTCGTCCACGAGTTCCACCCGCCGCCGGTCGAGCAGCGTCCCATCACGCGCCACCGTCACCAGCACCGCCCACCCGCCGTGATCCGATACCCCGATAATGCCGCCGTTCTTCGCCATGATATCCGACCTCTCGGAGGTTCTAATGTAGAGCCGCGGTCTTCAGCGCGGCATCTTGCTTTGCCGTTCCTCCTTTGTAGCGGCCGCCTTCAGGCGGGTATTTTGATCTATCGACGACCAATGATCTAGTCGTGGTGAATTCTTTGCGCCAAGCGCAGGACAAGCGTACGATGCGCGAGGCAGATGTCCAGGTCGAAATTTCCGAATGAAATGTCCTTTGTGCGCGCGTGAGTTGCAGGATGGAGCGAGGTTTTGCCCCGCCTGCGGCACCTACGCAGACTTCGGCTCCGCCCCTACTTCACCCCGGACGGACTCACCACCCGGCCCAGCGGAGCGTGCGGCCAACGGCGTAGATCACCCCGGTCCTGTTGGGTTCGTTTCGGGTCGGTCCCCTTCGAAATCCTCTGATTTCGGATTCGAGGGTTACTACGTTCCAGGGACCACATTGGTCGACCGATACCGCATTGTTTCGCCACTCGGCAAAGGTGGCATGGGCGAAGTATATCGCGCCCAGGATCTGAAGGTCGGGCAAACCGTCGCGCTGAAATTCTTACCTAAATCCTTATCACACAATACCGAAGCGCTGGCGCTTTTCACGCGCGAAGTACGAGTGGCACGGCAGGTCTCACATCCCAACGTTTGTCGTGTTTTTGACATCGGCGAGGCCGACGGGCAGACATTTATCACCATGGAATTCGTTGATGGCGAAGATATTGCCTCTTTGGTGCGGCGGATCGGCCATCTGCCCGCGAACAAAGCTTTGCAGATTTCGCGCCAGATTTGTGCAGGCCTCGCGGCGGCGCATGAATGTGGCATTGTCCATTGCGACCTGAAACCAGCTAACATCATGCTGGATGGGCGTGGCCATGCTCGCATAACAGACTTCGGCCTTGCCGGACTAGCCGCGGAAATCCAAGGTGAGGGCACGTACGGCGGCACGCCTGCGTATATGTCACCCGAGCAATTCTTTGGCGGCGAAGTTACCTCGAAAAGTGATCTGTATTCTCTGGGCCTCGTAATGTATGAAATTTTCACCGGTAGGCACCCCTACGAAGCGTCCACGTTCGAGGAAATGAAGCGACTGCGCGAAAAAGATGCCCTAGCCGTTCCCTCGACGTACCTGAAAGAAATTAATCCGCAGGTCGAGCGCGTGATTATGAGCTGCCTCGAACGCGACCCCGCTAAACGGCCCGCTTCAGCGCTTCAAGTCGCCGCGAGTCTCCCTGGTGAGGACCCCTTGGCAGCCGCTCTGGCTGCCGGCGAAACGCCATCGCCTGAAATGGTGGCGGAGGCTGGTGAAGAAGGCATATTGCAACCTTGGAAGGCATGGGGACTGCTGGGCGGTGTTGCTTTGTTACTCGTTTGCTGTGCAATGCTCGGCCAGCATGCGTACCTAATCAATCTGGTCCCTGGAGAGAAGTCACCGGAAGTGCTTAGCGCCACTGCGCGTGAGATTGCGAACGGCCTGGGTTACACCAAGCGCCCCGCTGATAGTGCCTATTGGTTTGACGAGCAGGCGGAGTCCTATCTGTCGCTCTCCCAGGCTCCGGCCTATGAGTTATATCGCGGTGCGGTGGTGGATGAATACTTTCCGCTAGTTCGCCTCTTCTACCGCGAGAGCCCGTGGCCTATCCAAACGACCTATCCCTGGCTTGTTGAGCGGGACAATCCCGTTGCGACCACAGTAGGTGATTTGACGATCACCCTGGATACGCAGGGACGTCTGCAATCGTTTCGAGTGATTCCTTATCCATCCCGGAATCGAAGCAAACCAAGCGACGTAACCTCAGACTGGCGTAATCTTTTCCAACGAGCGGGACTCGATTTTTCTCAGTCGAAGGAAGCGCCAAGCGACTGGTATACAAATCAGTTGATGGATCAAAAGATCGCATGGGATGTTGCGCAAGACGGAAAGACGATTCACGTTCATGGCGGGACATACAAAGAACGCGTGGTTTTGTTCGAAGTGGCCGGGCCGTGGGATTTTACTGACGACCTTTCGTACTACCCCTTCGTGTCACGCAAAATCGTCGCGTGGATTCAGAACGGGCTTCTTGGCGGTTTGGTCCTGATCTGCGTTTTCGTTGCTCGAAAAAACATGTTATCTGGGCGTGGTGACTCGGCAGGGGCGTTGCGTGGCGCCACTGTCATATTCCTCGCTTCGCTAGTTTGGTTACTGCTGTCCTCTCATCGATTTTCTGATGCGTTTTGGGTGCTCGACTGGATTCAGCTCGTCTTTGGCCGCTCGGCAGTGTTGGCACTCCAGTGGTGGGTTTTCTATATGGCTGTGGAGCCTTACATTCGCCGCACGTACCCCGAGACCCTGATCTCCTGGAACCGGTTGATCGGAGGGCAGCTTCGGAATGCACTCGTGGGGCGAGACGCATTGTTGGGTGTCGGGTTCGGAGCGATGACAGCAATACCGAGTCTTCTAATGTACGCGCTCCCGGGTTGGTTTCCGATCAAGCGGCCAAGCGTGTTGTTTTCCGTGGACATCCTGCGAGAGACCTCCGTTTATCTGGGTACGTTCGCACTTCAGACCACGGCGGCGCTATATATTGGGCTCATCTTGCTAGCAAGCGTTTTTCTAGCATGGAAACTCTTCCGTAACAGGGCGGCTGCATTAGTTGCCGCCGGCATCCTTTGGACCGTTATGAGCTTGCATCCGGGCAGCACTTGGGGAGAATCATCTCCGGTGGTTTTAGGAGCGCTGCTTCTAATGGCTTGTCTCGTCCGCTTCGGCCTGCTTGGGTTGGTCGTGGCGCTCTACACGTATTTTTCTCTTCTCTTCGGATGTCTCACCACGGATTTCTCACGCTGGTACGCGCCCCGGAGCGTTACCACTCTGCTCGTTGTTTTCACCATCGCCGCGTACGGCTTTTGGACCTCGACGTCGGGGCGCAAACGTTTGGGCACCATCTTCGAAGATTGAAGCTGCGCCCGATTGGGTGGCCGACACTTCCGCGCGGCACCGGGTTTTGACTTGGGCTCTTGAATCTGTCGTCACGTGTTTTTACTCCATCTCATTCCCAAATTGGGACGAGCAACCTCGCATTGTGAACAGGGCACTTGAATTTCCACGGTTTTCCTCTTGACTTATGTTTACTACTATGATAACATGTGGGAGGGCCTTTATTTAGGCCCGGAGAGGAAGCGACATGCAG
>PKWH01000301.1:0-529 GCA_003131985.1 Acidobacteriota bacterium
CCCTGGTCCAGCCAGCGGTAATTCAGCCAAGCCAGGGCGGTTCCGATAGCGAGACCTACTCCCTCTTTGTGGGATTTAGCGAAGAACCAGATCAGGGCAGCAGCGAAACCCAAGACCAGCGTGAGCCAGGCGATTCGGTGGCGTGCGCCGTCCGAGACGTCATTGTCCTGAGTTTCCACCGCCATTCGGGTCATCCTTTTGCAATCTCCTGAGCATGTCGCGAACTCCTACAGCGAAGCCGGCCGCTCCCACAATCAGCATCAGCCAAGGCTTGGTATGCAGCCAGCGATCGAGAAGATAGCCAAGCAGGCCTCCCACGAGCGCGCCGCCAACCAGCAGAAACGGGAGCTCCATCGCCATGGCGACCTGGCGGTTAGCTCCGCCACTCGGATCCTTGCGCGGCGGAGGAACTTGAGAGGCCATCGGCGATTCCGCTCTAGTAGCCGAATGGCGTGAGGATGGAGTAGGTGGCGAATCGCAGGAACTGCTCGGGGAAAATTCCGGCGGCCAGAGTGATGATCACCATTGC
>PKWH01000301.1:579-1532 GCA_003131985.1 Acidobacteriota bacterium
GCGAAGAAACCCGCGGTGGGCGGAATTCCGGCGAGCGAAAGCAGGAAAATCAGCATCAGCACTGCGGCGCCGGGATTGCGCTGGATGAGGCCGTTCAAATCGTCGATGTCGTCGCCGATCACGCCCCTATGACGCAGCAGAATCACGATGGCAAAAGCGCCGGTATTGAAAAACGCGTAGACGAATAAATAAAAAGCCATGGCCTGCAAGCCGCGCTGGTGGAGCGTGCCATCCCGATTCACCGCGGCAACGAGTCCGAGCAGAATGTAACCGACTTGCGTAATCGAAGAATAAGCCAGCAGGCGCTTTACGTTTGATTGCGTGATTGCCGCGAGCGTCCCCACGGTGAGCGATAGCACGGCGACCGCCTCCATCACCACAACCCAGTCCAGGTTCACGGGCCAGAAGACGGTGAGGAACAGGCGCAACAGAAGCGCGAAGCTTGCCGCTTTCGAAGCCACGCTGACGTAGGCGCTGATTGGAGTCGGCGCGCCTTCGTAAACGTCGGGCGCCCACTGATGAAACGGAACAGCGGCGATTTTGAAGAACACCCCGGCAGCCACCGTGCCGAGAGCTAAAACCGTGAGCACATCGCCGTGCCCGTAACGCGAAGTGCGTTCGGCGACGGCGCTGGCAATCACTTGCAGGTTCGTCGATCCGGAGATTCCGTACAAAATCGAGAAGCCGTAGGCCAGGATGCCGGAGCTGAAAGCTCCCATCAGGACGTACTTCATCGCGGCTTCGTTGGACTTGCGATCGCGACGCAAAAAACCGGTAAGCACGTAAAAACTGAGCGCCATGGTTTCCAGCGCAACGAACAACACGATCAAATCGTTGCCGCAGGCCAGAAACATCATTCCCACCGCGGCAAAAAGCATCAGTGCGTAATACTCGCCGTGCTGCTCGTGCTCGATTTCCATGTATTTCACGGAAATCAGAATGACGAGCGCGGT
>PKWH01000301.1:1646-2341 GCA_003131985.1 Acidobacteriota bacterium
AAAATGAAAAAAGAATCCCGGCGCGACTGCTCGAAAACGGCTTGCCAAGGAACTTGAAGCATCTACCTCACCTCAGCCTGTGAAGACGGTGATGAAGGCACGATCGGTCCCTTTGCCGGAGGCAGCTTCGCGGGGACAGCCATCGAGATCGGCGCTGCGCCTTCCATACCAGGCTGTATCAACTCGGGCGCCGAGTAGTAGCCGGGGTGAACGCGCTCTACCAGCGCATGCACGGGCTTATCGAGAACGTCGAAGAGCGGCTTGGGGTAAATTCCGATCCAGAATGCGAGCGCGACGAGCGGAAGCAGCGTGGCGTATTCGCGCGCGTTCAAGTCGGGCAAATGTTCGTTTGCAGGATTCGTCACGTTTCCAAACATCACCCGCTGGTACAGCCAGAGCAGATACGCGGCGCCAAGTATTACGCCAAGGACGCCCCAAGCCGCCCATTGCCAGCTCACTTCAAACACGCCGCGCAGAATCGTGAATTCGCCGATGAAGCCGTTCAATAGAGGCATGCCCAGCGAGCTCAGCGTGACGATCAGATAAACGGCTGCGAAATTCGGCATAGGCGTCGAGAGGCCGCCAAATTCCGAAATCAAACGCGTGTGCCGGCGCTCGTAAAGCACGCCGACGATCAGGAACAGCGCGCCGGTGGAAATTCCGTGATTGACCTGCTGGATGATGCTGCCGGAAAG
>PKWH01000301.1:2364-8368 GCA_003131985.1 Acidobacteriota bacterium
CACGATGATGATCCAGCGGTATTTCACCGTCGCATCAGGAAACATGGGCACGGAGAATCGCAAGAATCCATACGTTCCCATTTTCAAAAGGACGCCGGCCAGGATAACGGAACCTGCGGTGGGAGCTTCCGTGTGCGCGTCCGGCAACCAGGTGTGAAACGGGAACATGGGCACCTTGATCGCGAAAGCGAAAAAGAATCCCCAGAACAGCCATTTCTGCAGCCAGCCGTACTGGGCTGTGAACGGATGAAGCAGGATTTCCCGGATATCAAACGTGCCGCGATAGTAGTAAATCGCCAAAATCGCGAGAAGCATCAGCACCGATCCGGCCAGGGTATAGAGGAAAAACTTAATCGCCGCGTAGAGCCGCCGCTCGCTGCCCCAGACGCCGATCAGGAAATACATCGGTACGAGCATCACTTCCCAGAAAACGTAAAAGAGCACGAAATCGAGCGACATAAAAACGCCCAGCATGCCAGTCTGAAGCAACAGAAGCAGGATGTAATATTCCTTCTCGCGTTTCTTGATAGCCGACCAGGAGGACAGAATCGCAATCGCGCCGAGGACCGTGGTGAGAATTACCATCAGGAAGCTCAGGCCGTCGATCCCGAGCGTGAACTGCGCACCGGGACCTTGCCCGCCGCCCAGTGACGGAATCCAACTGAGGTTCGTCACAAATTGAAAAGGCGCGTCGCTGTGAGGATCGAAGCGCCACAAGAGCGGCAGCGATACCAGCAGCCCCAGAACGCCGAAGATGTTTCCCATCCAGCGATGCAGATCGGGCCGCTCGCGCGGGATGAAGAGCATCAAAATCGCGCCCACCAGCGGCGTAAATAAGATCGTCGTTAAAATGTGGCTATCGGAGAAAAGCATCCATTCCCTCGCGTTCTTGCCTTAACGTATCGCATGATGCGCGACGTAAAAGTAGTACCCGAAAAANNGGATAGCTGAAGAGCCAAACGATGCGCGCGCCGAGCCGCACGGAGCCGTCCACAATCCATGTATCCCACCAAATTGAAACTTTCGAGATGAACAGCGTCAGCCGGCCTGCGCCATTTACGCCTGCGCCGTCTATCACGTTTCGGTCGAATGCGCCCAAAGCCAGGCCCAAATCTTTTGCGCGATTCACGAACATGGCGTCGTACAGTTGGTCCACATAATACTTGTTGTAAACCAGGCGGTAGAAGCCGCCGAAACCTTTCGCGATTTTTTCCGGCAAGTCTGTGCGCTTCACGTACAAATACCACGCGAACAAAATCCCCAATATGACCAGGCCCTCGGACAGCAGCATCAGGTAAAGCTCGCCGGCATGTGAACTCGGGCCCTTCAGCGGTTCCATGCGTGCTTCGTGAGGCACGGCGACTACCGTCGAAAGGAAATTGATAAAATGGCTGTTGCCGCCGAATATTTCGGGCCAGCTAATCCATCCGCCAACTATCGAAAGTGCCGCCAAAATCACCAGCGGGACTAGCATGGATTTCGGCGATTCGTGGATGTGATGTTCCGCTTCATGGTCGACACGCGAGGTTCCGTGAAAGGTCATGAAGATCAGGCGAAACATGTAAAACGCCGTCATGCCCGCGGTGAAATATCCGATGGCCCAGAGCACGGCGTCTTTCTCGTAGGCTTTTCCGAGGATTAAATCTTTGCTGATGAATCCGGCGAAGGGGAAAATTCCGGCAAGGGCCAGCGCGGCGATGAGCATGGTCCAATACGTGATGGGAATCTTTTTCGAAAGCGCGCCCATTTTGCGCATGTCCTGCTCGCCGGAAACTGCGTGAATTACGCTGCCGGCCGCGAGGAAGAGCAAACCTTTGAAGAACGCGTGCGTCATTAAGTGGAAAATTCCTGCGGTGAACGCGCCGACGCCGCAGGCCAAAAACATGTAGCCGAGTTGCGAGATGGTGGAATAAGCCAAGACTTTTTTGATGTCGTTCTGCACCACGCCCATCGACGCCGCAAAAAGCGCCGTGACCGCGCCCACCAGCGCCACCAGTCCCATAGCCTTGGGCGAAAGTTGATAAATCATATTGGTGCGGGTAACCATGTAAACACCCGCGGTGACCATGGTCGCGGCGTGAATCAGCGCGCTGACTGGAGTGGGGCCTTCCATCGCGTCGGGCAGCCAGACGTACAGAGGAATCTGCGCCGATTTTCCCGTGGCACCAACGAAGAACAGCAAGGCAATCGCCGTGATTCGCGGATCGCCGATCGCGAAACCGCCCGCCGCGAGCGCTGGTCCGATATCGGTGAATCGGATAGTGCCAAGAAGCGCGGATGTGAGAAAAATGCCCAGCAGGAAGCCTGCATCGCCGACGCGATTGACGATGAAAGCTTTCTTTCCCGCATCCGATGCCGACTTCTTATGAAAATAGAACCCGATCAAAAGGTAGCTGCAGGTGCCCACGCCTTCCCATCCGACGAAAAGCAGGAGCAGGTTGTTCGCCAGCACCAGCATCAGCATGGAGAACATGAACAAGTTCAAGTAGCCAAAGAATCGGTAGTAGCCGCCTTCGTGCGCCATGTAGCCGGTGGAGTAAATGTGAATCAGGAACCCGACGCCGGTGACCACCAGAATCATCACGCAAGACAGCGGGTCGATCTGGAATCCCCAGTCAGCGATAAATTTCGCAATCCTGCCGTCGAGCATGTGGTACGGCACGGCGGGAATCCACTCGAATAGAACTTTCGTCGCGACGCGTTCGGCCGAAGGCTTCGCGACGGTCTGGAAAAAAGCGCCGACGGAAAAGATGAACGAAACGAAGACGCTGCCGGAACACAGCCAGCTCACGATGTTATTGCTCAGCCGACGTCCGTAGAAAAGCATCACCGCCGCCGTGATCAGCGGGAACATCGGGATCAGCCATATGTGGTCGAGAAAAAATGGCTGTGCGTTCATGCGGCGTCCTTCACCATTTCAACATGTCCATTTCGTCGGCGAGCAGCGTCTCGCGGTTGCGGAAAAACGCCAGGATAATGCCCAGGCCCACCGCGGCTTCGGCGGCTGCGTCGGTGATTACAAATATTGCGAACACTTGTCCATCCACACTGCCAAACATATGCGAAAAAGCGACCAGGTTGATGTTCACCGCGTTCAGGATCAGCTCGATGGACATTAAAATAATGATCACGTTTCGGCGAGTCAGAACCCCAATCACACCTATCGTGAACAGCGCCAGGCTGAGCCAAAGATATTGATCCACGGGAACCATTACACCCTCCGCTTCGCCATCACCACCGCGCCAATCATGGCGACCAGCAGCAAAATTGATGCAATCTCAAAAGGCAGCATGTAGTGGCCGAAAAGCGCATCCGCCACGGCTTCGGTGTTTTTCGGCGAAATGTCCGGAACATGTAGCGGCGGAAAAAGCGATTTCTGCCCCATTTTTATGGCAAGAAATATTTGGGCTCCCAGGGCCAGCGCGAGCGCTCCCGCCACAAATCTTTGCCGATTGAATTGGTACTGCAAGAGCGACACATCCAGATTTACGAGCATGATCACGAAAATGAAAAGAACCATAATGCCGCCCACATAAAGGATCACTTGCACGATGAAAAGAAATTCAGCCTGGAGCAGGAGAAAAACTCCGGCTGTGGCAAGCAGCGTGGTAATCAAATAAACCGCGCCGTGCACGACGTTGCGCCGCGTGACCATCAGGATCGCGGAAACCACCGCGAGCGCGGCAAAAAAGTAGAACAAAATTGAGTTCAGAACCATTTATTCACTTTCCGCCACCGGGACCACGCTATCGACCTCGTCGTTCTTGGCGAGCCACATTGCCACTGCCAGGGTCACAACAACGGCGAGAATGGACGTTAGCCGCAAGCTCCAGCCCCATTCCCGGCTCATCAGGAGCGCAACTGCCATCGTGATCAAGTTCACCAGAGCCAGAGGGATCAGAAACCTCCAGCCAAGACGCATCAACTGATCGAAGCGATATCGTGGGAAGGTAAACCGGAACCACAAAAAGCAATAAAGATATCCGAATACTTTGGCCATGAACCAGAACGCGCCGTGAACACCTTGCAGCACGGCGGGCGAGGCAAAGAGCGAGCCAGCTAAAATTCCGGCGATAGCCAGGCACAATCCGCCGACCAGGCCCATCACGAGTTTCTGGATTTTCACTGGCTGTTTCGGCGCCAGGAAGAAGCAGTACAACGCAACGCCAAGAACCAGCAATGCCGGGAACGCATCCAGCAATTCGAAAGAGGTCCCCGGCATATGGTCGTGGTAACTCGCGAACGGCCGCAACCAGCCGCCAAGAAACAGGGTGGTAGCGATTCCTGCAACGATAATCATGTTCGCGTATTCGGCGAGAAAATAAAGCGACCAGCGAAAGCCGCTATATTCCGTCATGTAGCCGGCGACCAGCTCTGATTCAGCCTCGGGCAAATCGAAGGGCGCACGATTTGTTTCCGCAATAGAGCCGACCATGTAGATAAAAAAGCCTATGGGCACGTAAAAGATGAACCACATGCCCTGGTCGTACTGCGCCATCACGATGTCTTTCATCGAAAGCGATCCGGCCAGCAGCAGCGCGGAAATCAATCCCAGTCCCGCGGCCGTTTCGTAACTGACAAGCTGCGCGGCACTGCGCAGAGCGCCGAGCAAAGAATAATGGCTGTTGGAAGCCCATCCGCCCAGAACGATGCCGTAAATCCCCAGCGAGCTGACCGCCAAAATGAAAAGCAGGCCGATGTTTAAGTCTGCGATCTGAAATGCGGGGCCGATGGGCAGCGCGGCATAAGCGAGCAGCGCCATTGTGACGCTCACGAGCGGGGCGAGCCAGAACAGCAGCCGATCCGCTTTCTCCGGGATGATGTCTTCCTTGAGAAGAAGTTTCACGGCGTCGGCGATTGGCTGGAGCAATCCATGCGGACCAACGCGCATTGGTCCCAGGCGCGCCTGCATGTCCGCCATTACTTTTCGCTCCATCAATACGATGTACCCGGCCATTAGCGGCAACACCGCGACGATGACCACGGCGTAGAGCACGGGCAAAACAAGCCGCAAGATCGATGGCGTAAATAGATGACCCATTACCGGTCCACTTCCCCGAGNNATAAATGACGGTGGCCGCACGCGCACGCGATAGGGCTGCGTGGTTCCGTCGCTCACAATGTAGTAACCAAGCTCGCCCTTTGGCGCTTCGATCGAGTGATAGACTTCGCCCGGCGGCGGCTTCAGAACTTTTCCGATGCGCGCCATGATCGGCCCTGTGGGAATGTTCTCGATGGCTTGCAGGCAGATGAGGCGCGATTGCCGCATTTCTTCCATGCGCACCACGTACCTGTCGTACGTGTCACCGGTCTCGCGCGTGGGGATTTCGAATTTGTACAAGTCGTACGCGGCATAGGGCATGGCCTTGCGCAGGTCCCATTTCACGCCGCTGGCACGAAGTACGGGGCCGGTGACGCCCAGGGCGATGGCGTCCGCGGCGGAAAGAATTCCGACGCCCTTCGTCCGTCCGACCCAGATACGGTTCTCGGTGAGCAGCGTTTCGTATTCGTCAATTCTGTGCGTGAAATCATCGCAGAAGCGCTTCACATCCTGCTCGAAGCCGTCGTACGTCTCGTATTGGAGTCCGCCAATGCGGAACGCGTGAGTGGTCAGGCGCGCGCCGCAATATTTCTCGAAGATCTTTAGAATTTCTTCGCGCTCGCGGAAGCAATAAAAGACGGGCGTAAGCGCGCCTATATCCAAAGCATGCGTTCCGAGCCAGAGCAAGTGGCTGGCAATTCTTTGCAGCTCGGTTAAGATCGTGCGAACTACTCGGGCGCGCAACGGAGCTTCTGTTCCCAACAATTTTTCAACAGCCTCGCAATAACCCAGGCCATTCGACACCGCCGCGACATAGTCCATGCGGTCCACGTAGGGCGCGAACTGCTGATAGCTGCGATGCTCGGCAATTTTTTCCACGCCGCGGTGCAGGTAGCCGATGATGCATTCGGAATCGACCACTCGCTCGCCGTCGAGCTTCAGCTTCACGCGCAGCACTCCGTG
>PKWH01000301.1:8391-11220 GCA_003131985.1 Acidobacteriota bacterium
TCTCGCGAACCCAATCGGTGTCTTGCTTCAAAATGTCGTAATCCTTGCGCAGCGGATATCCCTGCCATTCATCCGGCATCAAGATGCGCGTCAGCTTCGGATGGCCCTCGAAGACAATTCCGAACATGTCGTAGCATTCGCGCTCGAGCCAGTTTGCGGCGGGCCAGATTTCGCACACGCTGGGCACGGGTTCGTTTTCGCCGGCGTGGGCTTTCAGGCGCACACGCTCGTTCTTCGCGAATGAATAGAGGATCAAGATCACATCGAATCTTTTCTCGCGCTTGGGCCAGTCCACCGCGGTTAAATCCACGAGCATGTCGAATTTTTCGTCATCCCGGCAATAGCGCGAGATTTCGCGGAGTTGGTCCGCCGAGATCGTCACGATGGCCTGCTTACGGTCGAGCGTGGCCTCGCGAATGGCATCGCCGAAACGCGCCTTTAACCTCTGCACAAGTTCGTTATCAAGAGGCAAGGGCTTTGGTGGCGCTTCTTTCGCGGGAGGCGCGGCCGCCCTGGGTGCAGCAGGAGCAGCGGGCGCGGCTGGTTTCGCAACAGGCGCACCCGGAACAGCGGGCATAGCCGGAGACGTCGCGGACGGTGCCGCCGGTTTCGCCGCGGGAACCTCAGNNCAGCCGGGACGTGCGGAGGCTCCGCCGGCTTCTGAGCTACGGGTTTCCCTTCCGCCCCGGATGCGGGCGGTTTCGAAGCGGGATCTTTTTCTGAAGGGTCGTTGGCCATTGGCTCGATTTCTACGCACTGCCCATAGTCCAAAAGTCGCGAGCAGCCCGCCTTTTTAACACACCCCAAAAAACAGCGTCAATCAAGTTGAGATCAAAATGCGTTGAAGCAGCCCACGCGCGGGGACATGCAGAGTGTAGCCACTACTCCCAATCCAGCGCGCCCTTGCGATAAAGCCAAACGTAGCCGACCAGCAGAATGCCCAAGAAGACAAGCATGGATACGAGGCCGTATGCGCCTAACTGGCTGTACTTTATCGCCCAAGGAAATAAAAATATCGTCTCCACATCAAAGATTACGAACAATATTGCCACGATATAAAATCGCACCGAATAACGTCCTCGCGAACTTCCTTCCGGCGGCACGCCGCACTCATACGGCTCCAACTTAGCGCCCGTTGCGCGCATTTCGGGCCGGATGAATTTGAAAATAACCAGTGTGACGGCGGGAAAGGCCGCGGCGAGGAGAGCGTAGATCAGAATCGGGATGTATTGGCTCGGCATCTCCGAATCGAGAGCGCCATCCTAGCACACCAGTCGAGCGGCAGCCAGCGTCATCACGGAGAATTTAGCACGCTTCATTGCTTCCCCTTCAACTCCGCCGGCCAGTTGATCACAAGAGCCGCGGGCGTAATCGTCTGGTTCCCAGCAGGCACGAGAACCAGCAGCCTGCCGTCCGGCGCCGCAGAGATTTCACTCACAGCGCCAGTGGATGCCGAATAGACTTTCTTGGGTACACCCGCTTTGAATGGACTCTGACTCTCGACCGGTACGGCAATTACGCTACCGCCTGCGTCGATGTAGTACAGCGTTTTCCCGTCATGGCTCCAGGCCGAGAAGTGAACGGGTATTCCGCCGCTCAATCCCTGGTCGGAGACCTGCCACTTCATTCCCGGCCCCGGAAATTCGGTGACGAAAAGTTCCGGCCGTCCAGACTCGTTCGAACTATACGTAAGGAGTTTCCCACTGGGGGAGAGATTGCCTGCGTTTTCGATGGCAGGCGTTTGAATCATGGGCGCGAGCTTGTGCTCTCCGGCAGCCGCCAAGGTCTCCACGTCTTGGCCCGTTTTCGGATTCTGGACCGTCAGGATGAGTGTTTGGCCATCCGCAGTCCAGTCGGTGGGGTATTTCGAGATTTGATCCGGGGCGACTAATTGTTCCGTGACATTGCCTTGCAGAAGGATCTTGCGAATCTCAAAACCATTGGCGAGCGAGACTGTCACACTCGCTCCGTCCGGCGACCATACTCCGAAAATTGCGCCTTCCGGATCAAATGTCGCTCGGGAAGGAGTCCCCCGCTGCGAGTCAATTAGCCAGAGATCTCTTTTTACCCCCGGTTGCGCGCGTGCAACAAGAATTCGCCGTCCGTCCGGCGAAATGGCTGCGCCGGAATAGTAGTCGGTTTCACCAAGCTTGCCGGCTTCACCGCCGTTTCGGTCGAGCCAAGTCATCTGGTACTTCGGTGAATAGTCGGGCCGATAAACGAGTCCGCCAGTCTGCGAAACAGAAAAGTTTCCCAACGATTTTCCGCTCGAGAATTCCACCTGGCCTGCCATGGGAACCGGGACCCCACGGACGACCTGACGATCCGGATCGAAGGGTTGAGCCACCAAATTTCCGTCAGCAACATAAAGAATATATCCGCTGGAATAAACGGCATTGGACTTCGCCGGCAAAAATACGTGGATATCTGTTGAATCCAGTGATCCAACGCCCACACCGTCGTCCGTGGTGAATAGAAAGTGCTTTCCATCGGGAAGGAAGGTAGGCCACCGATGGCTTTGCAATGCGGCCGATTGCTTGACCGCCGTTACCGCCGCCGGGGTTCCGCCGCTATCCGGAATCTTATATAGAGGCTCTTTGAGGCCGGGCGTGAATACGATTACGCCAGACTGATTCCAGGTGCCACCGCGGCCCGCCGGTGCATCACAAAGAACCTGGACCACTCCGCCTGCGGCTGGTATGCGCTTCAGCTTTCCGTCGGCGAAGAAAGCAAGGTTTCTACCATCGCCGGACCAAAATGGGTATGTAGCGCCGTCTGTGCCTTGCAAGGGCTGCGTGGTTCCCGAACTCAGCATCCGCACAAAAATCA
>PKWH01000079.1:0-8552 GCA_003131985.1 Acidobacteriota bacterium
GAATACGGCGGTTACGCGGCGGACATTACGCGCACGCTTCCGGCCAACGGCAAGTTCACCGCTCGCCAGCGCGAAATCTACGAAATTGTTCTGGGCGCGCAGAATGCAGCGCTGGCAGCGATAAAGCCCGGAGTCATGCTCATCGGAGGGCCCAAGAGCGTTCATCAGGCCGCCTACGACTACATCAACACGCACGGCCACGACTTGCACGGCAACACGCTCGGCCGCTACTTCTTTCACGGCGTGGGACATCATCTTGGCCTCGACGTCCACGATGTGAACGATCGCAGCCCCCTTGCCGCGGGCATGGTGATCACCGACGAACCCGGCATTTACATCCCCGAAGAAAATATCGGAGTGCGCATCGAAGACGACGTTCTAGTCACACAGGACGGCAACCAGCTCCTCTCCGCAAAACTCCCGCGCTCGCCTGACGAAATCGAGAAAATCATGGCCGAAGGCCGCGCGCAATCGCAGGCGCAACCCCAGCCNNTGCACAGCCGGATCACTCCGGCTGTGCAGCCAACCGTCGGTGGATAGGTTAGGGTTTTTGTGTCTTCTTGGCTGCGGCCTTCACAGCCAACGGCAACGGCATTGTCTGCTGTTGGATCTGCCCGCCAAACACGCTGGCATTGTCGTCCGCTCCGTTCTCCAACCAGAACAACTGCTCTCCACTTGCCTGGTAGATAACAGCCTGAAAATTGAGAGTGGCCGCTCCATCGCCCACAATCATGGTAAACGGATCCAGCAGGTAGCGCCCCGGGTTTGCTGAGTCCGGCGTAGTGGTGCTTGTGAAGGTTGTCCCAGGATCCACAGTTTGGGGCGCCAGGATCTCCCCCGGATCGCTGACCACGCCGACCCCCGAAAGACTGCTGGCTGTCGCGGTCGCGTTACCAACGAAATCAAACTGGCCGCTGGTGGCGCCGTTACTTACAAAATCCTGAAATCCGAGAGCGTAGGGTCCGTCAAAGCTTGCGGTAGTAATATCCGTTTGAGGGACCAAGACGCCCGATCCGGCAACATTACCGTCAAGATCGACGACTGCAGCGCCTCCGCCACCGGACGCGGTGTTATTCGGATCATTCAGGTTTAGAGTTGGGTCCGTCGCGTAGATCCCAAGAACGCTGACGTCCCCAAGAGTTCCGGACGTGATCGTCAAGCTCCCGTATCCGTTGCTGGCAATCGAATAGGTGCCGGAGATTATCTGCGCATCTGCGAACCCTACTTCTTCCTCGTTAACATCGGCTACTCCGCTGAAGTTACCGCCCACTGGAACAATCTGACCGACGGCCGCATAGATATTTCCAGCAAAGTTGCTTTGGACGCTAAAAACGGAATCTCCAACTGAGGAATTGTTGAAATTGCCCGTGCTTGCGCCCTGACCAAACGCTGAGCCCACGAGGGTGCGGCTACTATCCACTTGCATGAGCCGCATCACTTCCGGACCGACAATATAATAGACAATCGTGGTGGCGATGCCAGTCCCCGTGAGGGTGCCGCGACCAAGAGCGTCCGCTGACGACAGCGTTGCCGTATTAAAGGTTTGACCGAAAGATACGTTGCCTGCTTGATTCTCGTCAAACATGCCGTTCGATACATTACTGCCGGCCACCGTAAACACGCCCCCGAAGAAATCGGAATTACCAGTATTTCCTGCGCCCGAGAGCACAAACGAAAATCCCCCGTTCGGTGTGCTCGGCAAGGTCTGCAGGTCGAAGCTCCCGCTGGAAGTTGCACTTCCGTCGGCCTGAATAATGAGCGCGTGGTTGCTGTTTACCAAATTGAGCGCCAAAGTCTCCGTGCCGCTGATTCCTAGATTGGCGTTGCCCGTGATTAGAGTCAGAGAGCCTTGACCCGTGGCGGGATTGACAAACAAGCTTCCGCTCGTAACCGGGACATCGGTAAACGTGAATCCGGATGCGTCATTGTAATCCTGCTCGCCGGTGAGGCTGCCATTGGCGGCGATCGCCACGGCTCCAGCAACAGAATAGATATTGCTGCCGTCGAATCCGCTAAGGTAAAAAGCGTAATTGCCTGCGATACCGGCGGAGTTCGAAATGTTCACGTTCACACTCGCGAATTGCGCGGTATTCGTCACCGACGTAGCAATGATGGCCACGCTGCCCGTGCCCGGAGCCGTATATGTGGTGGCAGTACCACTCGGAGTGGTTGTGGGATTAAACGACCCACAGGAACCCACTGGCGTGCAACTCCATGTGACGCCGGCATTCTTGGGATCAGATATGACGGTTGCGGTAACCTGAGCCGTTGCGGCGGGCGCCAAGATTCCAGCAGGGACCTGGCTGAAACTGACCAGTATGTTGTTGCCATTATTATTGGAGCTGCTGCCGCATCCGGCCACATACGTCACGCCGAGTGCCAGTAGAATGATCCAGAGAGATTTCCGATTCATAGCTGCCCTCCTTTCGACTCGGTTGTCGTAGAAGTGTTGAGCGCTGGATGCTCCACAGGGAATCCACGCTCGTTCCTGATAGCATAAGTGTGGCCGCCCACTTGAATAGTGCGAATCACAAACACTTGCTTATTATTCTTCATCGTCGTCATCTCACCAGTCACCTGAACATGTTCGCCCGGTGTAATAGAAAGAGCTCCTTTTCCATTTAGAGCAAACGAGGTCAATCTACCCTGCAACATGCCTGAGGTTGTTTGGAGCACCAGCTCAGATTCGGGGCCAGATACCGGCGTCAGTCCACGGCTGGACTTCGCCGGAAGGCTCTGAACGGTGGCGTTCAGCGTGACTTCCTTGCTCACGTCATATCTCAGCGGAATGGTGGAAGTTCTTGCAGCTGCGGTGGTCTGCGCATGAGCTGGTCCCGCGTTCACCACCAGGGCCAGTAGGGTTACGAACCCCAAGCCTTGCAGAATTCTCTTCATTTGTGCCTCCAATTGGCCTTTCCTTTGACTTGAATTACGACGAAATGGTTGATTTGATTCCGTTGTTGTTATTCTAGTTGCCAAATGATTAAGACGTGTACCGCTGCCGATCTGTGGCTCGAATGCGAACATTGAACCCTTAATGGACGGACTGGGACTAATCCATTCCAAATTAACACTCGCGAAAGACAAAAGTCGCGGCGCTGTCCCCTCGTTCACAAGATATAGATGCGCATTTGGATGCGATCGTTACGGCCTTGTCTCCAAATGGGTTTTGTATTGAGAGCTACTCGGACGAGGGTGTTATTACCTCGCCGGGTGGGGAGATAACACTACCGCAGACTGGCCTTCAAGAGACGGACTTTGTTAGGCGCACTTCCGTGTGCAGCACCCCCTCCCAGGGATTCCGACATGAACGGCTACGGCCATCCCGGGTAGTCAACTTGAGTGCACAGCTGCGGCAAGTTAGCTCGGCTTCCCCCAGCGCCGTCGCAAATGATGGAACACGCTCTGTGGGGGACTTCTCCAAAAAACATCGAAAAGTTCCCAAATCTCAAGCTAAGCCTCCGATGGGTCAATCCTCGCTAGCAGTTTGGCATTGCGCCTGAGTCCATCACTAGGAGCAAGGGTCGAAAACGTTTCTCTTCTGCCAGCCGTACAGCCGGTTTGACCGATGGCCGCGCCGACCGCTATAATCAGAGTTTCGACTGCGCACAAAATTTGGGTCGAGCAGGGTTTCGCGTCGTTCGCCGCTCGATTGAAGTACCCCTCCGCCGGCTGTGATATGCCAACGTGTCTTAAAGCGGCGGAAAAGTATCCCGAAAGGCACCTAGGAGCAGTCATGCTAAAGTCGACTCAATTGCGCCCCGGTATGATCATCATGCACGAGGGCGATCTCCACGTGGTTTACAGCGTTGACCATCGCACTCCCGGCAACAAACGCGGCTCCATGCAGACTAAAATGCGCAACCTGCGCACCGGCTCAATGATGGACTATCGCTTCCGGGCCGAAGAATTCGTCGAAAAAGTGACGGTGGACGAGATTGAGTTCGAATACCTCTACAGCGACGGCGACGGCCATCATTTCATGAACTCCCAGGACTACGAACAGCTCGCGCTGCAGAATGACATTGTGGGCGACACCAAGGACTACCTGATCCCCAATCTTTCGGTGAAGATCGAGTATTACGACGACAAACCGATTGGCGTCCTGCTGCCCGACACCGTTGACCTGACCGTGGTCGATACCGAACAGACGATTCAGAAAGCCACTGCCAGCGCGGTGATGAAGCCGGCCAAGCTTGAAACTGGCCTGATCATCAACGTGCCGCCCTTCGTCGGCAACGGCGACAAAGTAAAAGTGGACACCTCCGAAGCTCGCTACATCCAGCGCATCCAGTAACATTGTGCTAGCCTGATTACAGGCTATGAACGAAACAAAAAACCGTGGCAAAACTTTTTTGCGTCTTGCGTGTTTTCAGCTGCGTGCGTGGATTTCCCGATGAAACCGCGGCCTTTTAATCGCGGCGGAAATGACAAAATGACGAGGGCAATTTGGCGTCTTTATTTCGTCATGGTCCTGTTGCTTGCTGTTTCCTCCACTTGTCCGGCCCAGACTCCGCAGAAAATCATCGATGAGTATTTGCACGCGGAAGGTGGCGCGAAAGCGCTGGCGAAAATGCAGTCGCTAACCATCGCGGGCAGTTTGCGCGAAGAGTCCACGGACACGAACGGCTCGTACTCGTTGATTACCAAAGCCCCTAATAAAGTTTATTCGGAAATCGTGATCGAGCCGCAGCACACCATCGCCGCCTACAACGGCATGTCCGCCTGGGGCCAGGATTCCACCGGGACTCCGCATACGCTTACCGGTGCGGAAGCGGCTGAATGGGAAGCCACAGCACGTTATTTGAATGGGCATTTGACCAGCGCAAAGAAGGACAAGCTAGGCGCACGATTTGGCGGCGTCGAAAACGTGCGCGGCCGCCAGGCTTATCACCTGGAGTTTTCTCTCACACACGGAGTTACCCGCGAGGTTTTCTTCGATACGCAAACCCATTTCATTGTTCGCGAGATTGTTCCGGCACCTGTATCAACGCCCTCGCCTGCTAGCACCAAGCCGAACTTACAACCGAGCGAAGCGCAGCCTTTGGACTCTGCGGAAGAAATAGACTACTTCGACTACAAGCCTGTAAACGGCATCCTGGAACCCAATCGCATCGAGTTGCACCGCGATGGACACGTTTATCAAATTACCGTGACCAGGACCGAGATAAATGCGCCGGTTCAGGACTCCATTTTCGATTTTCCTCGAGCGGAAGACCTGCCTCTTCCCGACGTCGCCAAACTTTTACTCGACATCGATAAAAATCAAAAGACCGTGGATGAAATCCTCAAGAAGTACACCTGCCATTTGAGCGAGGAAGAAGAAAAAACGGACTCCAATGGCCAGGTGACTTCGCGCACGGTCAAGGAATATGACATTTTTTACGTCGGCGAGGATGAGGTCCGCCATTTGCTCGCCAAGGACGGCAAGCCGCTCGAAGGCGATGAAAAGAAAAAAGAGGACGACCGCTTCAGCAAGGACTTCGACGAGAAGAAGAAAAAGCAAGCCGAGCTCGAGAACGATCCCAAAAAACAAGCGAAACAGGATCAAGCGGAACAGGCTCAGATTTCGGATTTTCTCCGCGCCGAGCGGTTCACAAACCCCCGACGCGAACTTTTCCGCGGCCAGGAAGTGATCGTCTTTGATTTCGGGCCAAATCCTGATTACAAACCGAAGAACCTGGCTGAGAATATCGTGCAGAAACTCGGCGGAGTTCTGTGGGTGGACGAACAGGCCCGAGACGTCGCACGCCTGGAAGCGCGATTTAACGATAATGTAAAGATCGGGGGAGGGATTCTGGGTTCGCTCTCTAAGGGCTCGAATCTAGTCTTCGAGCAAACGATGGTCAACGACGAGGTCTGGCTGCCATCCTATTCCGAAGTTCACGCAGCCGCGCGGGTGGTCTTCTTTAAAGTGAAAGCGAACGAAATCGACCGGTATAGCGACTACAAGAAATTCTCGTCCGAAGTAAAACTGGGCGTGTCCACGCCGGTGGAGGAAAATCCCAAGCAATAATCAGAGTGTGTGCGGTAGCGCAACGAGCCGAATGCTAGCTAGCGGCGGAAGATTTTGCACCGAAGACTCGGCGGAAAATCGCGTCCACCGCGCGTAGCTGGCGTTTCAAATCAAAAGTGTGGGCCAGAGCTTTCTCGTCGAGGAATTTGCGGATGTTCGCATCCGCTGCGATCCGGTCGCGAAAACTGGTCTCTGACTCCCACGCGGACATCGCATGGCCTTGCACCCATTTGTATGCGTCTTCTCGCGGCGCGCCGTGTTCCACTAAATCCTGCAAAAGCTGGCCGGAAAAGATCAGGCCCATGGTGGAATCGAGATTGCGCTGCATGCGCAGCGGAAACACTTTCATATTGCTGACGATTTCGGTTGTGCGGTGAAGCATGTAATCGACCAAAATCGTGGAGTCGGGAAGAATTACGCGCTCGACTGAGCTGTGCGAAATATCCCGCTCGTGCCACAGGGCGACGTTTTCCAGCGCAGCCATGGAATTTGCACGCACAACGCGCGCGAGCCCGCAAATCTGTTCGCTCGAAACCGGATTGCGTTTGTGCGGCATGGCTGAACTGCCGCGCTGCTCGGCGCCAAACGGCTCTTCCACTTCGCGGACTTCCGTGCGTTGCAAGTGGCGAATTTCGAGAGCGACCCGTTCGAGCGATGCAGCCAGAATCGCAAGCGTGGATAGATATTGCGCGTGGCGGTCGCGTTCGATTACCTGGGAAGTGATGGGTGCGGTCGCAAGGCCCAGCCGCTGGCAGATTTTCTGCTCGATTTCCGGACCGAGATGCGTACAGGTCCCTACCGCGCCGGAAATTTTCCCCACCGCCAACTGCTGCGCGGCCACTTGAAAGCGCGCAAGGTCGCGGCGATTCTCGGCATACCAATTTGCCACTTTGAGGCCGAACGTGATGGGCTCGGCGTGAATGCCATGGGTGCGGCCGATTTCCGGGGTGTCTTTAAACTCCCACGCGCGGCGCTCGAGCACTTCTCCAAAAGCCTCCAGATCTTTTTCGATCAGGTGGGAGGCCTGGCGAATGAGCAGCGCTTGCGCGGTGTCCACTACATCATTCGACGTGAGACCGTAATGCAGCCAGCGCCCCGCTTCGGGATCACCTACCGCTTCCTGCACTGCGACGGTGAACGCGATCACGTCATGCTTAACTTTCGCTTCGATCTCGTTGATACGTGCCACATCGATTCGTGCACGTTCGCGCAATTTTACGGCGGCATCGCGCGGAACGATGCCGGCTTCCGCCAGCGTTTCCGTAGCGGCTAGTTCGACGTCGAGCCACTTCTGGAATTTATTTTCTTCGCCCCAAACGCGGCCCATTTCCGCGCGCGTATATCGTCCAATCAATTTTAGCTCCCTGAGTTTCTGCGGTTGGAGGAAAAAATCCCTATATCATGATACCCGATGCGGGCGGTTTCCCGATCGCCCATTTGCGTCGATCCTCAACTACGAACTTGGCTCAGGCTCCGCGACGACGTGACTGACCTTCCATCGCCGCACGGAGAAGCTTGTTGAGCCGCGTCTGATAGCCGCGCCCCTGGGATTTCAGCCACGCGAGCACGTCCGCGTCAAGACGGATGGTAAGCGACTTCTTGATTGGCCGGTAAAACTTGCCCACGACCGCCAGGCTCCAATCCCGCACTTCGGGCGCATCAGAAAAATCGATCTTGTCGTCCCGTAGGGCTGCAAGTTTCGCCAGCTCCTTGTTCTGTTTTCTAGACACCTTGTTCATAAATCGTCCTTTCGCGAGGCGTCGCCTTTCGAGCGGAAATGATCCGGAGCACTTCTTCGCCACTTTCCTCACGATAAGTATGTACAACGAGAAGGATCAAAATACCGCCCGCGAGACCTAATGTCTGCCATCGTTCTTCTTCATCCCTCACTCTGTCCAACTGGCTAACCGCGCGGGGATCATCGAACACTAGTTTCGCGGTTTCGAAACTGACGCCATGCTTGGCGAGGTTGCGGCGACTCTTTTGTTCGTCCCAAACAAATTCCATGTNNTTACAGGTCGAAGGGGCCGAGGGGGACGCGTTGCGAGGCGACGTGCAGTGTGCCGCGGAAGGCGAATTCACCGGGGCGACGGCCGAGCGCTTCTTCGGCGCAAATGCGCGCAATGTCCGGCGAGTTGTTCTGCTCGGAGAGATGCGCGAGGACAAGATGTTGCGGGCGCGCATCAAATAATTCAGTGTCGGCGAGGAAATCGCTGACTACCGCATTCGAAAGATGCCCGGTGCGGCTCATCACGCGCTGCTTGATGTACCACGGATACGGCCCTACCTTCAGCATATCGAGATCGTGATTCGATTCGAGAATCAGAAAATCCGTTTCGCGCAGATACTGCTTCACGAGTTCGGGCATGTAGCCGAGATCGGTGACGATTACCACCTTAATTCCGTTTGAGCGGAAGCAGTAACCGACGGGGTCGGCCGCGTCGTGGGGAATGGTGAAGGGAGTGATTTCGATATCGCCGATTTCGAATCGTATGCCGGGGCGAACGTATTCGATGCGCTCGATCTTTCTTACCGG
>PKWH01000079.1:8594-11780 GCA_003131985.1 Acidobacteriota bacterium
GCTGGCGGCCGAGCGCTTCGAAACGCCGCATCATTTCCTTGCGGCCGAGGCCTGCGTCAATGAGGAGAGTCGTACGACCGGTCTCGAGCAACGTGCAGTTGCCCGTGCTTCCCGACGCCAGAATGGATACTCGAAACGAGATTGGGTCCCTCAGTCAGGCTCCGCGCTGCGAAGAACTGCGCGCAGGAACCGCGAAGATGATGGCAAACTGCGACGCTCACGTCAACAANNNGCGAAGATCGCGCGTACGTACCCGCTCTTTTCGATTTTCTGAGGTAGCAGCTTCGTCTCCGGTCTGGTAGTACGAAGACGTTTCTCCACAATAGAAGCGCTTTCAGTGTCCAGTGTTGTAAAGAATTGGGACGGTCGCGATTCGTTACTTGCGTAGAGAAGCGCTCCGGTCTTTGCGCCGAAGGCCTTGGCCATCTGATCAGCGATGGTGCGCGCTTTTTGCAGAGCCGAGGTGTAAGCCTGACTCTCAGCAACATCCGGGTCCGTGAGACTCCACTCGGGATCGCCAACATCGTTTGCTCCAGCGTCGATAGCAACGTCGATGAGCTTCTGAGCTGTCTCGATCTTCGCTGCTATTTTCCACGACTGACTCACTTCATATTGTCTCGACTTCCGGTCGGACGGAGACATGTCCTTCAAGTCCTCCTCGGAAGTCAAATGCGAGTTCAAAGCATTCGTTGAAACACTCTTCTGCGGGAAGCCGGCATCAGTCCAGGCCTTGAGAATTTGGGTGGCAGTTCGCGCATTCTCGGCGTAAGCAACTTCATGCGTCGGGCCATAATTGTGGTAGCCAACAGTTATTGTCACTAAGTCCGACTCGACCTCGATCGAGCTGTTAGCGGCGATTTCAATAGTACGATTCTGCAGGTTAACTTGGACTGTCTGCGCCTGCATAATTCCGGCAGAAAGGAAAAACAATACGGCCGCCATACATCGCTGAATTCTCATGGTCTCTCCATACCTTCAATTCGGAATGGTAAATCATAGGATTTGGAGTATCAATTGGTAAACGCGGGCTCCGAAATCAGATGACTCAGCGCTTGGATTCAAAGGGTGAGCTGGTCGCGGGTGAGTTGGTAGCCGTTGAGGTTGCCGACAACGGAGGCTGCGATGCGGTCGGACTGGAAAAATTCCTGGGCCAGGCGCTGAACATCCGCAGCGGTGACTTCTTCCAACATGTCAATCAGTTCCTGCGCCGTGTAGTGCCGGTCGAAATAAATGTGGTAGCGAGCAAGGCTGGTCATGCGCTGCCCGGTCCCTTCGAGAGCTAGAAGCGTGGCGCCTTTTAGATGGTCTTTCACGCGGCGCAATTCCTCTTCCGGGAGCGGTTCGTCTTTCATGCGCCGGAATTCATCGAGGACGCAGCTCACAAGCTGCCCGAGCGTTTCCAGCGACGTTCCGGCATAGACCGACAGCACGCCCGCATCGCGATAAGAATTCAGCTCGCTGAAAATCGAGTAAGCAAGACCCTTGCGTTCGCGAATATTCTGAAAAAGACGCGAAGACATTCCGCCACCTAGAGCATTGCTGAGCACAGAGACTCCGAAGCGACGGCGATCCGTCATCGGCAGCGACAAAACACCCATGCAGAGATGAACTTGCTCCAATTCATGCTTGGTGCGCAGGGTGATGTGCGGAGCGGCGACCGGGACAGACTCAGGTGTCCATGCATTTCCGGCCGGGCGGGTCGCAAAGCGTTCCGCGACAAGATCGAGAAGTTCCGCGTGGGTCAAGTGCCCGGCGGCAGTGATCACCATGTTGTTCGGCGAATAGCGTTCCTGAAACCAAGAGCGGAGCGTGGCGCGCGAAAATGCTCCCACCGTTTCAGGAGTGCCAAGAATGGGCTTTCCGAGCGCGTGGGGATACCAGAAATTCTGGGTGAAGAGCTCATGCACCAGGTCTTCGGGATTGTCCTGGGTCATGCGGATTTCTTCGAGGATTACCGATTTTTCGCGCTCGATCTCGTCCTCGGCAAATTTCGGTTCAAGGACCATGTCCGCAATCACGTCGAACACTTTTGCAAGATGCTCGTCGAGAACTTTGGTGTTGAAGCAGACCATTTCCTTGGAGGTGAAGGCATCCAACATGCCGCCCACGCTGTCAACCTCGCGAGCGATATCCTCCGCGGAACGTCGATTGGTGCCCTTGAAGACCATGTGCTCGATGAAATGGGAGATGCCGTTGAGCTCAGCCGGCTCGCGGCGCGAGCCTGAGCGCAGCCAGATTCCAACAGAAACGGAATGAACATGTTCCATGGGCTCGGTGATGACCACGAGGCCGTTGGGNNATTCTGGCATGGCGCGGGCAAGAATGTCATGGGGCAGCGCGAATGTTTCTAGACTATCTGAGAGAGATGAACGGCAGAGTTCTTACATCAACTTCTCGCCCGGGGAAAGCTTGCCGTATTCACTGGAATAGTGCAGAGGGACGTCCGCATAAACTCCCTTATCGATCGAATAAACTTCGCAGGAGGAATACGGATAGGAATAGATGTGCACGCTGGTTGAGGGTTGTCCAAATTCCGGAAGATTCAGCACTTGATGCACGGGCTCCTCGGGCTGCACCACTGCGGGGTGTTCGGGATCCATATCGTAAGCATCGGAAGGAACGAGCTTGCAGGTGGAATGAGAGGCGTCGCGAGTATCGACTCGAAAATTCTGCACGCGCAGACGGCCGATGGGCGTCACCATCCAGCAATTCTGGCCGCGGTGATTGTGGATGCGGCTAACCTGCCCGGTGTTCCAGCAGATNNGAAAGCGTCTCCGGCTGAATGGATTTCCGAGCCGTGAAATCGAAGACTCGCCGAATCGAAAACTCCGCTTCGGGGATGGCGCAGAGCTGCTTTACCCATTCGTCGATCGATAGCTTTTCCATCGGCACGCCTCCCAGCACGATGAAATGAACGCGCAAAAAACGGAATCCGACAAACATTATAGCAACCCCGCCCAGGTGCGGCAGCAGGAAACGGCGTCGAACTGCGTGTTATCATAGGCTTAGAATGCCTCCGCAAACAGCAAGAAACGCTGCGAATCTGCTGGGAAAGTCCCCCGAAGAGCTTCGCGCGTTTTTGCAGGAGATGGGCGAACCCGCATACCGTGGCGCGCAAATCTATCACGCGCTGTATACGGAGCCGCGAGCAGACTTTGCCGCTATGACGAATCTTCCGCTCGCTTT
>PKWH01000155.1:0-2434 GCA_003131985.1 Acidobacteriota bacterium
AACTGGTTCAAGTCGCGTCCATCTTCCACGTTGTAACGCAAACTTAGCCGATTGTTGGAATTGATCTGGTAATCAGCCTTGATGATTCCGTAGTCGTTATCCTTGGTCTTTAAAATATTGGGGTTCTCGGGTGCGATGCCTAGAGCCGCTTTCGACTCATTGATCAAATCCAGGTTTTGAAAGAACACGGCCGGAAAGGTGGGCGATTCCGCGCGCCTCTGGCCTTCGTAATTCGTGTAGAAGAAGAATTTATCCTTTTGGATCGGGCCTCCGAGCGACGCGCCGAACTGATTTTGCCGCAGCACGTTAGCGTCCGGCGAGGGCTGGAGAAGCGACCGCGCATCGGTGGCGTTGTTCTGCAAATAGTCATATATCGTGCCGTGAAATTCATTTCCACCCGATTTGGTGACGATGTTGACGATTCCGCCCAGCGCGCGCCCGTATTCCGCGCCGAATCCATTGTTCACCACACGAAATTCCTGTACCGATTCCTGCGGCGGCGTGGACCTTTGGGATCCAGTCACGGTGTTCACATTGTCCGCACCATCCACGGTGATTTCATTGCTGAGGTCGCGCATACCGCCAAAAGAAACTCGAGTTGACTCGAATTCCGTAATCGTGGACTGCAAGCTCGTACGGCCCGTGGCGACGCCGGCGGTAAGCAGAGCGAAATCCGTAAATAGCCGGCCACTGATCGGCAGGTCGTCGATTTGTTTCGTGTCGATCACTTGGCTGATTTCTGTTTTGGTCGGCTCGATAGTCGGCGCTTCCGTGTTGACGATCACTTCTTCGCCGTGCGCCTCCACTTTTAACGTGATATTGACCGTCGCTGTCTGTCCAACGTTGAGTATGGTTCCCGTCTGGGTGTACTTCGAGAAGCCCTTGAACTCAGCCTTCAGTTCGTAACGTCCGGGAGGAAGATTGGGTATGGCGTAATAGCCGGATTGGTCTGAGGTAGCGGAGTACATGGTATTCCGATCCATTTCGCGCAGGCTGATACTGGCGCCGGCTACGGTACCGCCGCTTTCATCAAGCACGGTTCCGTTTAACGACGCTACGCTGGTTTGCGACCACGTCGGATATGGATGACCAAACAGAATCGCAATCGCTAAAATAGCCAACAACCAAGTGCGTACCTTCATCGGTCACCACCCCTTTTCATTTGCCCCGCCTAACGGGAGCTAACCCCTGCCTCGTCTTGGGATTCCTAGTTAAATTTGCAGCAGGTCTAACGCCTGTGCCACGTTTTGTCAAGCACTTTAATCGTCCGCCTGTGCGATTATCGGTGTTACCTATAATCCGTTTTGATAAGTTGAATAAAACAGTTAGTTCCGGCCAATTTATGATCCGGGCCAACAGTAACTCTTCGTCTATATTCTTCCGATTTTCTCTTATGGTCTCTTCAATGCACACTTCGGTCACGGCTCGTCCAATAAGGCTTGCGAAGCGCCTTTTTGTCGGTCTTCCCAGCCGCAGTCTTCGGGATCACGTCAGTAAACGCCACCGACTTGGGCGCCTTCACCCGGCCGAGTTTCTCTTTACAGTGTCCAATGATGGCATCCTCGCTGAGCGATTCTCCGGCACGCAGGACCACGATTACTTTCACCGCTTCGCCCCATTTCTCGTCCGGAACGCCGATCACGGCGCACTCGTGAACTTGTGGAAGCGCCATCACACCGGCTTCTACTTCCGCGCAGTAAACGTTGAAGCCTCCGGTGATGATCATGTCTTTCTTCCGGTCCACGATATAGTAGAAGCCGTCTTCATCCCGATAGCCGATGTCGCCCGTGTGATGCCAGCCATGGGTGCGAATTTCAGCGGTAGCTTCCGGAAGTCTGTAATAGCCACGAGTCACCAAAGAGCCCCGCGCCACAATTTCGCCAGGAGTGTTAACAGGCAGAATCCGGCCCTCTTCATCCATTACTGCGAGCGTGACAGCAGAAGTGGCCTTGCCGCAGCTTCGCAGCCGCTCGATATGATCTCCGGCTGCCGCGGCGGCAACAGTTTTCTGGTCTAACCAAGTCAGCAGCATCGGCGCTTCCGTCTGACCGTAACTCTGGCACATGCATGGTCCAAAAACTTCCACAGCTTTCTTGAACTTGTCGGGTGAAACCGGCGAAGCAACGATTAGGAAGACGCGTAGACTTGAGTAGTCGAAATCGCTCAGTTGCGGATGAGCAAGGAGCGCATATAGCGCAGTCGGCGGGAGGAACATGTGCGTGACGCGGTGTCGTTCGATATTGCGCAAGACCTCAAGCGCATCGAACCCAGTCATAACCACGTTGGTAGCTCCGAGCGAGGTCATCACGAACGCCACCACGCCGGCCGCGTGCGAAAGTGGCGCACTGGTCAAGCAAACGCGGTCCGTTGTCTCGCCTGCCCAGTATTGGCCCGCCATTTCCGTCATGGTTCCCCACGCCAGATCCGTGACCAT
>PKWH01000155.1:2481-17122 GCA_003131985.1 Acidobacteriota bacterium
GTCGATGCAAATGAAATGCCGTAACGTCGGAACGCGCGCCTTGAGTTCGTCAACCTGGTCGCGGTAGCTGCTGTGGTAGAAAAGCCAGGAAACTTCTGCATAAACCATGTATTCAGCGTTGGCCTCTGGAGCATTCCGGGAGTTGATCGGCACCCAGACCGCGCCCGCGCGTAAAATGCCGAGCATACAAATCAGCACACGCGCATCATTGGGCGAATAAATCGCGGCGCGTTCCTCCCCGTTCAGTCCGTTCAACCTCATCGCGCGCGCGATTCGGTGAGTGATCTCCCGCATTTCCCGATACGTGTAGCGGCTCTCGCGATCGACGATCGCAGTCCGCTCAGAGTTCGCGTCAGCGCCTTTGTCGAAATAATCTATCGCACGCATCTGTTCGGTCTTCTCTCGGCGCGCCAGCCATGCACAGCGTCACTCCTGCTGCTTAATTTTCTGCGAATAGAATGATTCGCCGAACGCGGTCCCTCACGAATAGAGTCTTGCCTTCACAAGCCCGTGACTTTCGAGTGCTCCGAGAAGGTCGCGATGCCCAAATGCGGACGTGGGCGAAGCGAAACCAACCTTGCGCGGCGCAGCATGGATCAAATGGTTCGCAGCAAACGCTTGCAATAGTCCGGTTTGCCGATAAGCGCAGGTTCCAAACATGACGCACTTGGCGAAAGATGTCGTTCCGCGTCCGATGACCACGTCGATTGTTCGGTGCTCCCGTGTGTTTTCCCGGGGCGGAGTTCCCCCTTGCACCGAGTTCGCCATTTCGGAAAGCTTTCGTTCGCGCTCCTCTTTAGGCAAGGGACGAATCTCCTTCTCGAAATGTTTCTCTGTGGCAAGAACGTTTTCCATGAGCTGCCGATCGAGTATCCCGCCCATCGACCGCACGTTCGCGACCTGCGGATGATCCTTGTACCACACAGGGTGCGGGAAACCTCCCCACGCCAGTGCTAGTTGCGTTTCAACTGAACTGGGCACGATCGCCTCATGCCCTTGCGCGCGCACCCAAGGCTTATATCGATTCTGCTCCAAGTAGAAAGCCTCCGTTTGAATCACGGCAAAGATTGTCTGCGTGGAACCAAACGTCGGCGTGCCCTTGAACATCGACAAGGTTTCGAGTGTGTCGATGCCGCTGGTCTCAAGACACATTTGGGCGGCGATATCGCTGGTAGCCGACATGTACGCCGTCGCCGGGGCGGCGAGCAGCCCCGCGCGTGCAAACTTCCCGCTCCATTTCTCTTCGACTTCTCTTAGCCAAGCCTGTTCCCCGCTGATATCAAGGTAGTGGCATCCCGCGCTGAGGCAAGCTTCAATCACGCGAGGCCCGTTGTAGAGGAATGGACCGACCGTATTGCACACCACTTTGGCCCCTGCGAACAGCTTCTCTAGTTCACCCGGCGAATCGCCGGCTTCGGCGATCTCGTAGTCCGCGGTCTCAACGCCAGGCACGTGGCTCAACACTTGTTCGATTTTGGCTCGATTGCGGCCAGCCGCCAGGAACGGAACGTTGTATTCCCGGAGGTATTCCGCGACCAGACGGCCCGAAAAACCGCTTGCTCCATACAGAATTACGGGCTTCTTATCGGCCATCGTGTCCCTCGCTTCGGTGAACGCCCTTGAGTGAGCGGTTTGAACGAGATTCACCGGCGCCTGTGGTCTCGTAAACTGGGGATATTATGCTAAAGTCACTTTTTCGCTAGTAGGAACCTTTCGGAAACCTGGTATCGGGGGGTCCACCATGCAAGATCAGTCCTATTGCGCGGTAGAAATCACGGCGGAGATCATTGGCGGAAAATGGAAGCCGCTAATTTTGTTTTACCTGCAAAACAAGACGCGCAGGTTCGGCGAGATTCACCGGCTAATTCCAAGAGTGACGAAGAAGATTCTGACTCAACGGCTCCGCGAACTGGAAAACGGCGGAATCGTTCGCCGCAAGGTGTATGCACAAGTTCCGCCTCGCGTGGAGTATTCACTTACCAGACATGGCCAGAGCTTGCGCCCCATTCTGGAATCAATGTCGGCGTGGGGCGACCAGCATCGCTCGCGTTACGGCGGCGCTCAGTAACTGCGTATCGCCTGGTCGTGAATCGGTTCAAGCAGTAATCAGGTCAAGAGCATGGAGAGTTCTCGTGCTGTAGCGCGAAGCTGCGGAAGGAATTTAGTCTGCAGCTCTTGAATGGAAAGGCGTTGGGCGTGAGCTCCGACGTTCAGCGCCGCAACTACTTTTCCGTTTGGGTTCTGGATGGGAACCGCCATGGAACGCAAACCAATTTCCAGCTCCTGATCAACGAGCGAGTAGCCATTCCGGGCGACGAGGCGCAGAGCCTGCCTTAATTTCTCCGTAGTCACGATCGTTCTGCTTGTATGGCGCGTGAGTTGAACGCGTTCAAAAAAAGATTCAAGCTCGGCCGGTGGTAAATTGGCCAGCAGCACCCGCCCCATGGACGTGCAAAACGCCGGCAAGCGGCTGCCCACTCCCAGGTCGATGGACATGATGCGCGTTACGTTGGCGCGCGCCACATAGATAATATCGAGGCCTTCCAAAGTGGCGATAGAGCAGGATTCGTGCAACACGTGGCTGACATGGTCCAAAACGGGCTGCGCGGATGCGGCGAGCGGCATCGAGGAAATGTAGGAGTGGCCGAGTGCTAAGATTCGCGGCTGAAGAAAAAAGTGATGGCTATCGTCCGAGCCGGCAAAACCGAGTTTTATAAGCGTGTAAAGGCACCTGCGCACTGCGGCTCGCGAAAATCCTGTTTTGGTGCTTACTTGCGAAATGGTAAGCTGGCGTTTCTGCGTCGAGAAGGCCTGTATCACCGCCAAGCCGCGCGCCAATGAGGTCATGAAGTTCGGATCTCCACTGTACTCATCGAAGGGCGTCGACGGCATCAACGGTTGGCTGGCTGGTCTGTCGGTCAACGGTATACGGCGTGTTCCTCTCTCGATACCAGCGCGAGAATTGGCAGGCGACATGGGCCCTCCGATAGGAAGTCGCAAAGGATACCCTAGTCGGCCGATATGCGCACGAGATTTCGATAATCGGTCTTGACAAAATATCTCCTCCCTTGCATAAATTCCTCTCAAGTTCCGCGCTTTCGGCTGTGCGCTAAAAGCTGTGTGGAGACCGCCTGCTCTTGTAACATCATAGGAAGACGGGATTCCGCCTCTCGTCTGTTGCAAGGAGGAAGTGGCTTGGCCAAGATTGCCCCATACCGGAGGCCAAATCCGGACACGCAGCCCCCTTACCTGCATCCTGCGTATGTCTCCACGATCAAGCGCGCACCCGCAAAATCTCTGATTTATTTGCCGCACACACTATCGGAAGTCACCGGACCTTCGTTCACGGGGGCGGCAATCGATGTGAAAGCCTGCGACCTCACGCGCCAACATTCGGGTAATCCGCTCGGCGAACGCATCATCGTCAGCGGGCGGGTTATGGACGAAGAGGGCCGGCCGCTGCGCCACTCCCTCATTGAGGTCTGGCAGGCCAACGCTGCCGGCCGGTACCTCCACAAGCGCGACCAGCATAATGCTCCGCTGGATCCGAACTTCACAGGATGCGGACACACGCTTACAGACGCCGAAGGACGCTACCGATTCGTGACTATTCGTCCCGGCGCGTATCCCTGGGGAAACCATCACAACGCCTGGCGCCCGGCACATATCCACTTCTCGCTTTTCGGCGCGGCATTCGCATCGCGTTTGGTGACTCAGATGTATTTTCCAGGCGACCCGCTGTTGCCCTTCGATCCGGTCTTCAACTCCACGGCGGATGAGAACGCGCGCAATCGGCTGATCTCTCTGTTTGACTGGGAAAACACTATTCCCTCGCAGGCGCTGGGTTTCAAGTTTGACATTGTATTGAGCGGGCGCGAAGCAACGCCCATGGAGACTTAGAATGAGCCGGCAAGCTACGACATCGCAAACCGTCGGCCCGTTCTTCTCCATCGGCATGACGAGGATGAAACGCGACGACCTGGTGAGCGCCGGCGCATCCGGAGAACGCGTGACCATTTCAGGCCAAGTTTTCGATGGCGACGGAAAGCCAGTGTCTGACGCGATCCTTGAAATCTGGCAAGCGAACACGTACGGGAAGTACGCGCATCCTGCGGATCAGCAGGACAAACCGGTGGAGGCAAGCTTTTCAGGCTACGGGCGAATCCCGACCGATGACGAGGGAAAGTTTCGCTTCACGACGATCAAGCCGGGGCAAGTCCCTGACCTGGAGGGAAAGCTACAGGCTCCCCACATCGTCGTTTCCGTGTTCGCCCGAGGATTGCTCCGGCGCCTGGTAACACGGATTTATTTCCCCGATGAGCCGACGAACGCTGCAGATTTCGTATTGAATCTAGTTGAGCCGTCGCGGCGAGAAACATTAATCGCCAAAATGATCGCGGGCGTGAATGGCGCGCTCAAATGGGATGTCATCCTGCAGGGCTCTAGCGAAACTGTTTTTTTCGACTGCGGACTTTGACGCTCAAAGCGGAGCGTACCGTCCTTCTTATTTCCAAACGCGCTTAGCCGTTTCAACCACGAGCCGCAGCTTGGCCCACTGTTCATCTTCGGTTAACAGATTTCCTTCCATGGTAGAGGCGAATCCGCACTGCGGGCTGAGCGCGAGATTCTCGATCGGGAAATGGCGTCCGGCTTCCTCGATTCTCCTGACCAGGTTGTCGCTATTCTCGAGTTTCGGGAGTTTCGAGCTGATCAGGCCGAGCACGACGATCTTGTTCTTGGGAATGAAACGCAGAGGTTCAAATGTTCCCGAGCGTTCATCGTCATATTCCAGCAGAAAGCGATCCGCAGTCATGGTGGTGAACAGCTTTTCAGCGATCGCGTCGTATCCGCCCTCGGCGTACCAGTGGCTGCGATTGTTTCCGCGGCAAAGATGCACCGCCAGGGTGACTCCGGGGCGTCGCGCTGCTTCCAAACAAGCATTGTCCGCGCGTATAGAATCATCAAGCAGCGCTTCCGGATCGACTTTCATCTCCGTGCGAATCCATTCGCGCCATTTCGGGTCGAGGTAATAGCTGTAGCGCGGCGCATCGATCTGAATATATTTCACGCCTTCAGCGGCGAGCCTCGCTAGCTCCGTCTTCATGATGCCGACGATGTCCCACAAGAGCGCGGAATGATTCTCATACACTTTGTCGGTGACTCCGCGCTTGAACGAAATTGCCGGAAACTGCGTCGCGCTGGGCAGCGTCATTTTGATCGCGCCCGGAGAATTCGCCTTCAGGAATGTGAGCTCGTGCCCGGTGAGCGGGCGCACCTGGCGCAGTTTTGAAGTCACAATTCCCGTCACGCTGCTCTCGCGAGCGCTTTTCGCTTCGCCGGCTTTCCAGGAACGCGCTACGGCGTCGCCCATATCGAAGCCATCCACCGCGTCGGTGAAATCGCTCATAAAATTTCGGCGGCGCAATTCGCCGTCCGTGAAAATCTCCAGGCCCAGTTCTTTTTGTTTGGCAAGAACGCGAAGAATTTCGCGATCCTCCACCTCGCGAAGGTGCTGCGGATTTTCTGCAGCATTTTGCCGGGCAGCCAGAAGCTCGGGCGGCCGCAGAAAGCTTCCTACTTGGTCGGCTCGATATTCCGCGGGCATTCTTTGACCTCCTATTTTATGAGGCGACGAGCGTAGCGGCTGTAGCGCGCAGTGTCAAATGGGCTGACGCGAGGAAAACGTGGGGCGCGCCGCTGAGAGTTGCCGGATTGTCGATGGACTTCCACTTGTGGCAAGATGCGCTTCACTTCGTCACGTGAAGCGAGGAGGGCTGCGATGTTCCTGCGAAACGCTTGGTACGCAATCGCCTGGGATCACGAAATCAAGCACGCGCCGTTTGGGCGCACAGTTTGCGCCGAGCCAATCGTGCTGTATCGCCAAACCAACGGAGCGCTCTCCGCTTTTGAAGACTGCTGCCCCCACCGCCTGCTTCCGCTCTCCAAGGGATATTTGAAAGGCGACCATCTTGTCTGCAAATATCATGGTTTGGAATTCGACGAGTGCGGCCAATGCGTCTGGATGCCCGGCCAGCAAGGGATTCACAAAGAAGCGAAGATGCGGATTTATCCGGTGGCCGAACGCCATCGCTTTATCTGGGCGTGGATCGGCGATCCCGCCTTGGCCGATGAAAAAAAGATTCCCGATCTGCGCTGGTGTTCGGACCCCAATTGGATTTTTGAAGGAAGCACCTATCACGTGGAATGCAACTACCAGCTTCTGGTGGACAACTTAATGGATCTGTCGCACGAAACCTACGTTCACCCGTCAAGCATCGGGCAGCACGAGATCGTGGAAGCGCCGATCAAGGTGGAATCGGACGACACTTCTGTGACGGTCACGCGATGGATGTATAACATCGATCCGCCGCCGTTCTGGGCCGCGAATCTGAAATCGCAGGAGAAATGCGATCGCTGGCAGATTTGCCGGTTTTCGCTTCCCGCGAATGTGATGATCGACGTAGGTGTTGCGCTGACAGGAACCGGCGCGGCGCAGGGAGATCGCTCGCACGGCGTGACCGGAATCGTCGTGAATCTGATGACTCCGGAAACGGAGACTTCAACCTGGTATCACTGGGGAATGGCTCGCGATTTTCAGACCGACGATCGCGGCCTTACGATGCGCATCCGCGACGGACAAGCGGCAGTATTCACCGAGGATCTGGAAATTTTGAACTCGCAGCAGGAAAACATTCTGCGCCGCACCGACCGCGATCTGCTCAATTTGAAGATTGACGCTGGCGGCGTCAACGCGCGTCGAATTATCGAGCACGAACTCGAGCGCCAGGTACATGCTGCGCACGCAAGCATGTAGCTCACCTCTTTAGAGGTGAGGCCTTTCGACGCCCGGGGAGCGCCACCTACGCGTCCAGGCCGCGACAGCGTGGATTTACACCCAGAGCTTTTCGTTTATTTTCAAGCCATGTTCGCGACAATACGAAACGTAATGGTTGATGAACCAGAAGACGTCCAACGTATCGAGAAGATTATCGTTGTCGTCATAGAACTCGAGAGAAGCGTTCAGGTAGAAGAAAGTTTTCATTCCATTCGGGTCGTCGGAGACAAGCGTGTGAATCGCTCCGGGATTCTCGCGGACGTAGCTTCCCGGCCTCGCCACCCAATCGTATTCGAGGTAGCGCCAACTGCCTTCCAGCGTGCAAGCAAAAACAGGCCCGCGATGCCGATGGCGCCCGAGCTTCCCTCCTTTTTTTACCCAGAGAATGTTTGCAAATGCGCCGTTGCGTACATCAAACGCCAAATGCCGAATGTAAACGTTCTCCATGAACGGCACGTAAGGAGACTCTTCTTCGCTCGCGCCAATGTGCACGTCAGGGCGGGCAAATTCGAGGGTAATTGCTTCAAGGCTGCTGGTTGCATCGATCTTCGGCATATTGACCTCCGCTTGGGGTGCGCCAATGAATTAACGCAGTGCAGTGCGAATGTCAATTCAGCAATTGTTGAGGGCCTATTTCGCTGCGCTGTGCGTACTTTCCGCTTTCGTTTCGTTGGCCCGCGAAATCACGTAAGCGCGAATGGATTCGGCGTCTCGGCGTGACAAATCCTTTGAGAAGGATACCATCCCGTTCGGCCGGAGCAAGCCGTCCAAGACCACATCGAACCATTGATCGTTCGCGAGCGTGGCCGAGTATCGCAGGTCCGGCAAGATTCCGCCGCTCACCGCTACGTCGCCATGGCATCCGGAACAAAATCGCTGATACAGGCGGTTGCCGTTCTCGATAGTTGCCGCACTTGCCGTCGATTTGGGAGGATTTAGAACTGGCATCTCGACTTCTTGCACGGGCGGCAGCGTCGCGTTGCCACCCAACTTGAAAGCTAGCATGCGTCCGATGTTCGGCCGTCTCCCAGCTTTCAAAGCGATCTCGCCGGTGGCCAGCGCAAAGACTCCACCCCAGCCGGAAAGCACCGCGATATATTGTTCGCCTTTCACTTCGTAGGACACGGGACCCGCCATTACACTCCTTTGAACCTCCATCGACCAAACCTTTTCGCCCGTATCTGCCCGGTACGCTTCAAAATGGCCGTCCGCCGTTCCTTCAAAGACAAGATTGCCTGCCGTTGAAAGCGTGCCGCCGTTCCACGGCACCGGGCGCTGCACGCTCCAAACTTGTTTCTGCTGAGTTGGATCCCACGCGATCAGACGTCCGGTGATGCTTTTGAGAATGGCCGTTTTAACTTTCGGATCTTGAGGCATGCCCGCAGCAGCGAAGTCGATGCCATCATTTGTGGCGAGCGATTTCCACTCGAACCGCGCATCGGATTTGTAAAGAAAACCCGCCTCCTGGATCGGGATGTAAACGAGTCCCGTCAGCGGGCTGTAAGACATGGGCTGCCAACTATGCGCTCCCAGCGGACCCGGAACAACGGGCGTGGGATTCTGCCCCCTGGAATAACGCGCACTCGCGTTTTCCACCGGACGCCCGGTCTTTATATCGATTGCGCTCGCCCAGTTGACGAATGTGTACGGCTTTGCGGAAATGAGTGCGCCCGTGGCGCGATCGAGCACGTAGAAGAATCCGTTCTTCGGAGCGTGGAACAAAACTTTGCGACTCCGCCCGTCGATCGGAATATCGGCGAGGATGATCTGCTCGTCGGAATCGTAGTCCCAGTCATCGGCGGGATCTTCCTGGTAATGCCAGACGTATTCGCCTGTCTCCGGTTTGAGCGCGACGATTGAGCAAGTCAGAAGTCCGTCTTCGCGCTTCGGATTCCGATACTTTTCGTTCCACGGGCCGCCGTTCCCGGTCCCGATGTAAAGCAAATCGAGTTCAGGGTCATAAACGATAGCGTCCCAAATCGTTCCGCCGCCTCCGTGCTTCCACCAATCTCCGCTCCACGTTTTCGCTGCCTTTTCGAGAATCGGGCTTTCAAATGGTTTCGACGGATCGCCTGGCACAGTGTAGAAACGCCAGACCAGATTGCCCTTCTCGGCGTCGTACGCCGAGACGTAGCCGCGGACTCCCATCTCCGCGCCGCCATTCCCGATGATTACGTTTCCCTTCACCACTCTTGGCGCGCCCGTGATCGTATATCTCCACTTGGGATCGATGGTCAGAGTCTCCCAGATTTTTTTTCCGGTCGCGGCATCGAGCGCGATCAGCCGGCCATCGAGTGTTCCGAAAAAGATTTTTCCGCGCCACGCCGCTACGCCACGATTCACCACATCGCAGCACGCGTTCACACCCCATTCCGGAGGAACTTTCGGATCGTAGCTCCACAGCAATGAGCCCGTGGCGGCATCGAGAGCGAAAACCTTGCTCCACGCCGAAGTGAAATACATTCTTCCGTCAACGACTAGCGTAGTGGCCTCCTGTCCTCGGCGCGTATCAAGGTCGTAATGCCAGGCGAGTCCTAATCGTGCGACGTTGTGGTCGTTGATGTCTTTCAAGGGGCTGAAGCGCTGTTCGCTATAGGTGCGTCCGTAGCTCATCCAGTTCCCTGGATCGCGATCGGCATTCGTAATTCGCGCGTCGTCAACGTCTGCCGCTTTCGCGCCGCTGTTCGCCGGTGATTCCGCTGGCTTGCGGGAGCTACGGCTGCATCCTGAAATCATCGCGAGCGCGAAAAAAATTGTGACCATGGAGGAAATGCGGAAGGTAGTGTAAGTTCGTCTCATGCAATTCACGTTGGGTGCGTCGCGATCGCGGCGAGCTTCCGCACCGCCAGGAAGCCGAGAGTGTACACCAACAGCCCTCGCCGGGTTTCGGACGCCTTGACAAGGATTATGCGGCTGGGAGAAATGCTACACGCGCAGAAATCAAATCCTGCTGACCTAGGAACGCCATGCAAACTGCCGGACGACTGAAAACCGAAAATCTCGTCGCCATCGACACTCACGTTCACATTGAATCCGATGGCGGCCACGAAGTGAACGAAGCTGCACGCAAGTATTTCGGCGCCACCGGCGATGTTCCTAGCGGCCCGGCCATCGCTGAATATTACCGATCGCGAAAAATCGCCTGCGTCGTCTTCTCCGTTGACGAGCGACTGACCGGCAGAAAGCAGGTCCCGAATGACGAAGTCGCCGCGTTAGCCGCAGCCAATAGCGACATCATGATCGCATTTGCCAGCGTGGATCCCACGCGCGGCCCCGAAGCCGTGCACGAAGCGCGTCGCCTGATCGCTGCCGGCAGAATTCGCGGATTCAAGCTGCACCCGCCCATCCAGCAATTCCATGCCAACGACCGCATCGCCTATCCGTTTTACGAAGTCCTCGCCGAAGCGCGCATGCCTGTGATTTTTCACACTGGACACAGCGGCATCGGCACCGGCATGCCGGGTGGTGGAGGCGTGCGTTTGAAGTACGGAAATCCCATGGACATCGACGACGTAGCGGTGGATTTCCCGGACATGCCGATCATCATGGCCCATCCCTCATTCCCTTGGCAGGATGAAGCCATCTCCATTTGTTTGCACAAACCTCAGGTCTATATCGATTTGTCCGGTTGGTCGCCAAAATATTTTTCGCCCACGCTCATTCAGTACGCAAACACTTTGCTCAAGCAGAAAATCCTTTTTGGCTCTGACTTCCCGCTTATCACCCCCGACAGATGGTTGGCCGATTTCGAAAAAATTGCCATTCGAGACGACGTTCGCCCTCTGATCTTGAAACAAAACGCAATCCGCCTCCTGAAGCTGGAACCCTAATCCGCTTTTGGCGCGAGTATTACGGACACGACAACGCCTGCCATATCAATGGTTGACGCTGATTTCCCCTTTACGGAAACTGTCCGCAGCTCCCCTCTCGTGCCTCTGGAAGCTGAGACCAGGTTTCTTGAAGTCGGTCTACGCGAAGCATCATTGGCGAGGAGGTCTTTGCAATTCGATCCCACGCAGCTCGCAACCCTAAAGCGTGGGTGATTTCGGGAACATCAGGAGGCAAGCGGGTTATGCGTCAAGGGCCGGAACAAATGGACCCCAAAGGGTTTCCGAAACAGTTCCATCGAGTCTACGGCGCACTGTTCCTTTTCTTTTTCTTGTTCCTCGCCGGCCCGGCGCTCGCTCAAGAGCAGATTTGCATCCAGTCTGGACTGAACGGCAATAAGCAACTCCGCGCTGCAGATGCGACGCTTCAGCAAGGTAGCCCGACCACAAAGAACGGCAGTCTCACCACTCTTACCGTCTCCTCATCGACCGCTGCCAACCAGCGGTCGTTGGTTCAGTTCGATCTGTCCCCGTTGACGAATGCTGGGATAAAGAAAGCCACGATGGTCATGCACGTAATCACCGCGCCGGTTTCGGCTCGGACATACCAGGTTTCTTCGGTGACGAGCTTCTGGAACGAACCTGACGTGTCTTGGAATGACCGCGTGGCCACCGTGTTGTGGACCACGTCGGGCGGAGGTGGAGACTTCAACGGAACCGCCACCAGCACGTCTGCCGTTAACGCAACAAGCACTACAGCGTCTTTCGACATCACCGCCGATGTGGAAGCATGGTTTAACGGCAGCACGAACTATGGCGAGATTATTGCCGACACGGCGGAAAACCACAACGGCGCGGTGACTACTGTTTTTGGATCTAAGGAAACCAGCACTGCGGCGAACCTTGCCGGATGCGGCGGTGCATCGGCCACTGCGGCTCCAGAGCTTGACGTCACTTACTTGCAGAACGTTCAGAGCCTGAAAGCAGCTCCTGGAAATGCCAGTATAACCGTTAGCTGGACGATTCCCGCGCAGCTCGCCAATTCTACCTTCACAGCGGGTGACAAATATACCGGGGTCGTGATCGTACGCAACGCCAATGTGCCGATCGTGAAATCAGCTGTGCTCACGGACGGCCAGGACCCCGGTCTGTGCGCAACAGTCGGAAATGGCGTGGTCGTATTCGACAACGCCGGCGGACTGACCAGCTTTGCCGATAACGGGGCTTGCAGCGCGCTCGTGAATGGAACTCCCTATTTCTATAAAGTTTTTCTGCGTGATTCCAACAATAACTATTCCGACCAAAACACTGAAGTAGGAGCGAGTCCTTTGTTCCCTGCCGCTAGCTCCGCGTTCACTGAGGAAATCTCGGCGACACCCAACACAACCGCGGCGACAACACAGGCAACCTTATGGATCGCCGCCACGGAAGCTACAAACACTCTTGCGGCGCCTTCCTTGGATCCCGGGGATGTCGTCATGTTCAGTTCGGGCGCCAGCCTTCTCTTCGGTATCGACGCCAATACGAATTCCAGACGCTACGCGCCGGTGTCGCTCTCCGCGCCTGTCGATAGCCGGTCCTCAGTTATCGATTCACTGGATTCCTCGTTGGGCCAGAATGTGATGTATGTGGCTGATACCTCCGGCCTGGTGTATGCCGTGAATACGGATACCGGCAAAATCGTCTGGGTGACCAACCCCAACGCGACAGCCAACTTGTTTGCAGGAGGCTTGGCTGTCGAATTGGCGTCGATTAACAAAGTCGGCCTTACACACGACCTGGTGGTGATGGGCACGGACAATGCCACTACTACCGGAAACCAGGTCATCGCAATCGACACCGGCTCAGGCGCCGCTCCCGCTCCCACCATTTCCTGGACGCTCACCGGCAATACTGGAACCGTTCCTCCGATGGATAAGATGGTTTCCACGCCTCTGATCGACTACGTCAACAGTGCCATTTGGGTGACGACGTGCAGCGCGGGTGGAACTACATGCAACGGCACCGGCAACGCGCAACCGAGCCTCTGGAAACTCAATCTCACAAAAGGCACCGTGTTGCTTACGGAAAACCTGGGCGATATCGATTCATCGCCCGTTCTTTCGTTTCCCAGTGATGTTTTGTTCACCGCCAACACAGCGGGCAAGCTTTTCGCTGTCAATCCGGTTACGGGAGCGACGCTGGCATCCTTTGTGCCCACAAACAGCGGCGGAGCGTCTGGAGACGGGGATATCGTTGGATTCCCGATCGTCATCGGATTCGCTTCGCCCTACACGGTGGTCTTTTCCGGTACCACGCAAGTTCATGCGGTCACATTTAACAAGGCCACGAACACCTTCACGGCTTTGTGGCAGACCACCATTGACACGCCTTCGGCGCCGGTTGGAACCAGTGGGCTAAGTACGATCTATGTGGGCGCGAACGATGGCCTTCTCCACGAGATCGTCTTAGCGACAGGCAAGGATGATTTCGATATGAACGTGAACCTCGACAACGGCCTCAACAATCTGCCCGCTTTTGTCGGCGACCCAAGCCTGGACGTCTTGTTATCCCGAATCTACGTTACGACCAACGACCAGCGCGGCTACGCATTCGTTTTCCCGTTCTGAGGAGGAGGCGCGTGTTTTCGTACGAGAACAGTGGAATGATGAGGCGGTTTTGGATCGCGGGTTGCGCGGCTGCCGTTCTTTGCGTTAGCGGCTGCCAGATGCAATCGAGCCCAGGTCCTCAGAATTTGGAGTCGGCCAGCGGCGAAATTTCTTTTTGCGACGCGGGAAGTTCGGGCTGTCCGTCCGGGAATTCATTCAGCTTAAGCTCTCTTCAGGACCTGAACATACAAGCCTCACTTCACAGCGTTCCCGTCGGGAACCATGCAGAAAAGGTCGATGTTTTTCTTCCTGGGGGCGGACTCTATCAATCAACTCAGACCGGCTTCTTGATTGCTCCAGATTCTGATGGCTCGTTTTCAGCCACGCAATCCATTCCTGTCGCTGGCACCTGGATAGCGCGGCGGCACGAAACCGGCGACTGGTCCGTAACCATATCTCTGGATGGACAAGCGGTCACAACGCAGATGGTCTCCCTAAATCCGTAATAAACCCGAATCTCGAAAGCGTGCTCCTTTTCTCCCACACGATGGACCTACCGAAGCGCCATTCCTTTTTCAACGGGAAATTGATCGCCATCGGCTGACTCCCGCCATTCCGCATTGTACGCCGCGCCCAAAAGCACGACGATGGCGGTGAGATACATCCACAATAGCAAACCGATTGCAGCCGCCAGCCCGCCGTACACCACATCGTACGGCATCTTCCGAACGTACACGCCGAAAAAAATATCAACCACCCACCACAGCACCGTCGCGACCGCTGCGCCCGGAAGCCGATCCATATAGCCTTTATCCTGCGGACGCCCGATCCGGTAGAGCAGCACCAGCACAAACATCGAAAGTGCGAATACCACACCCACCTGAAAAATAAACACCACCGCCTTAATCAAATCTGGCAATCCGAATTGCAGGATCAGCCATCTGCGCGCTTGTTTGCCGAAAATCGTCAGTATGACGGCCGAAAGCGAGGGCACGATCGTCAGAACCAGTAGCGCCAATGCACGCAGATGAGTTCGCACGTAGCCGGTCTGAATTAAATCGCCCTCGATAATCCGGAATCCTTCGACGAAGCCCACCATCACCTGTGATCCCGCCAGCAGCGTTCCCCCGAGCCCAAGCAAGAACCACTTCCACGGATGCAGCCCTTTGCGCATGAAATATTGCACTACGACGTCTTCGCTCCCCGGCGGAAGAATCACGCGTAGATGTTCCGGCAAATCTCTCAACGCGGTGTGAAATGATTCTTTACTGCTCAGCACTCCTAGCACCAGCAGCAGCATGGGGAAAAACGCGAGAAACATATTGAACGCGATCGCCTGGCTCAGTGTGATGCAGCCGGGAAACACGCGCCCCAACCCGCGAAAAAGGAGT
>PKWH01000282.1 GCA_003131985.1 Acidobacteriota bacterium
ACGCTGGCGCTCACCACCGTCCTGTTGACGTATGTGTTGTGAATCACTCCGGTGTTTACGTTCAGCACTGCCGTGTTATACGCGAAGTGTCCCCCGCGCCATTCGCCGCCGACGAATCCCACTCCGCCATAACCGAATCCGTAATTCACGCCGCCGTAAAACCCAATGTGCGGTCCCCAGTAGCCGGCATGAAATCCGTACACGCCGCCGGCGAAGCCCCAGTAACCGGGAGTCCACAGCAAGCCCGCGCTAGGCGGCGCCACCCATACGCCCGGAACCCAGTAATAGTCGTCGTTGGCATAAGACCAATAACCCGGCGTCCACAAATAGCCGTCGGTCGGGCACGGCGGTTGAACGTAAACCGGAATTTCCGGAGGCGCCACGCGCACCGAAATCCCCACCGCGATTTGCGCCGAAGCAGTAGTCGCCATGAACGCAAGCCCTGACGCCAAACAACCAGCAAGAAGAAGTACTCGAACGAACGTTAACTTACGCATTGCAATTCCTCCCTTGTGAATAAGGTGAATAACTTTTGACCAACCCAGTTGAGCGCTACTGCTATTTGTAAGAGTGCCCTGGAAATTTAATCGCGCTCGATCCTTACTACATCTAACACCGGAATCAGCAGAAGGTTTCGCGCCAATTGGGCACTTTCAGGCTCGACCCGCATTCGACAATTATTAAGGATGAGCAAAAAGAGGAAACCCCAATTTGGAAAAGTACTCCCAGTGTCGGTTAACACCGTTCTACGCTGTTCAGAAGTAGAGGCTTACAAAAGCCGCAGAAATCGCTGCAACCGATCGAACCTGCCCCGCCGAACACACCGACACCTGAACCTCCGGACAGTCCCACTCGGCTGAGTAACATTCATTGACGCAAACGTCCGCTCCTAGAATGGGAACAGCGATTTAAGCAGTAGGGTCGAGGCGAAACATGCAGATCACAGTCGCACGTTACCGTAGTAAATCAGAAGCCGTCGAGTCCGTCGCGTAGGCTTGCTTGCATGGACCGCTATAGCCCGGGAGTAGCCAGCTTGTCCGGCTCGTAAGTCCACAGCGCGAACGTCCAGATCAATAGAGCCGCAATGTAAGAAGAAGGCTGCATGATTCTCCAGGTCGAGCTGAAACGAATGCCAATCAACCCTCGCAGCGCCAGGGAGATCAAAGTCGCGCCGACGTAAACTCCGAATCCCAATATCATCCCCTTCATGTTTTTGCCTATTTCGACACCGTAATAACCCGTCAGGAAAACGATCGACATAAGCGCAAGAGCCTGAGCTACTCGCAACTGCCTTTCCAGTTCTGCGGGATTCGCAGCCGGCTTCCAATCCGGCAAGAAATACGCATGGATCGCAAACACGAAAAAGACGGTCCCAAACGTTACAACCGCGGTCCAGCGCACGAAATGGTCGAGACTGATTTGCCGGGCAAAAACGTATCTGGATATTTCAGGTATCACTCCGCAGCCTAGAGCCACCGTCGCAATCTCCACCCCCCAATAAAGCCACGCTGATGGCGTTGCGATAGCGTATGCGATGAGAAGAAACAGATCGGCGCATAACACAGAGGCAATGTAGGCGTAAAACACCGGATATTTCCCGAACGATTTGCACTGAATCGACCGAACCACGATTACAAGCTCCAGCAATAAGCCGGCGTATCCCACGATTTGAGCCAGGGTTTGCATTCAGTGGCGTAAAATCCTAGCATAAAAGTTTCGGAGGAGAAGTTTCCGATTCCTCTAGGCAATTGATGATTTAGCAATCCTCAAGCCGGGAACGAAAATAGGTTGGGCGAGGCGCCGGCTAGCATTGATGCACGCGTCCGAGACCCATAGAATAAGCAAACGATTTATTTCTTCATGAGCGAGGCGAAACATGCGGATCACAGTTGCGCATAACCGTACCAAAGCAGCAGCCATCGAGTCCGTCGAGCGCTCGTTCAACGAAATGTTTCAGGAAGCCGCCGGCCTCCCAGTGCGCCTAGCGGTAAAACAGAAAAGCTGGCAAGGATCCACACTTAGCTTCCAACTCACCGCAAAGATGGGTCTCTTCAGCACGCCGATAAAAGGTACGGTCGAAGTCACCGACCGCGACCTCATCGTGGACGCGGATCTCGGTCTGCTAAATCGTCTCCTGCCGGAAAAAACCATCCAAGAGGTAATCGGCGGCCGCATCAAAGGCCTCTTGAACTAAGTCATCCGGTCACCGCGTCATCACGACCTCCCGCGTTTGTGGTACGGTCAGATACTCACCTGGGAGGGACCGATGCCCCCGAAAACAGATGGCATTCTTGAATCCTCGTTATACGTGAGCGACGTGCCGCGCTCCGTCCGCTTCTACGAGGAAACATTTGGGTTCCGCGTCATAGTCGACTTCGGCGAGCGCGGTTGCGCGATGCGCGCCGGCGCGCGCCAAGTGTTGCTGCTGTTCAAGAAGGGAGCTTCGCACGCGATCCAAACCCCTCACCACGGCGACGGCGAATTGCATCTTGCCTTCGCGATCCCGTCCGCCGAATTGGCCAACTGGGAGTCATGGCTTCAAGCCCGGGAAATCCCCGTGGAAGAAAAGAAGAAGTGGGAATTGGGAGGCTGGAGCCTCTACTTTCGCGACCCCGACCGCCATTTGCTCGAACTCGCCACCCCCGGCACTTGGCCGGTCTATTGAAACGAGATGTCCGCCTATCGCGGTAACGGGAGACACGGCTTACCCGAGTTCCACATGCGCGGTAACCACATTTTCGACAACTATTGGGCTTATAATCTTGGCGAGATGGTGAAGTCCTGAAACCTGTGGATTCAATCACGCGCGCTTGTCTACTTGGCATAGTGGCAGCCACAGCGTTCGCTGCCTCGCCGATTGCTCGCGGACAGTCGTCCTCTGCCTGTGATGAAGGCAGGCCGTTCACCGCTCGAAGAGCCGAACACACAGTGGGACACGCGCCCGACGGAACCGAATTCGACCGAGACTTCGGGGGCCAAATAGCTCGCGACAGTGGTGGCCGAATTTTTAGCGAGCTGGACGCAATTCGAGCTGAACGGTCCCAAAGGCAAGCGCAGGATGCAGGCGAGAGCGCCATTCATTACGGACACCCACCCGAGCCCAGGAATGATTCCACGATCTGGATTTCTGATTGTCAGAGTGGAAAAGTCGTCACGCTTTATCCTGACCTCAAAATTGCGCGGACCTCCAAGGACAACATCGGACCATCCCGGAAGCGAAAGAATGGCGCTTCACTTTTTGAGTTCCTTTCCAGTGGGCCACGACCGCCCAACGCGATCTTCGAGGATCTCGGCTTGAAGGACATAGAGGGCGTCCTGACACATGGTTATAGAATCACAATCCTCGGAACACAAGATGACGGCGAGTGGAATGGAAGGGTCAGGAACATAACTGAATCCTGGATCTCGGACGACCTCGAAGAGATCATTCTGCAAAACATAACGAATGTTAAAGCCAAGGCCCAAACTACCATCTCGATCACCGACATAAAACGCGAAGAACCGGATCAATCCCGTTTTGAAATTCCCTCTGGATACAAAATCGACCCAATAACCGCAGAGCGGCATTCTTCCATTGCGAATCCAGAATAGAAGAATCCATCACACGGTGAATTGACCAACGCCGCCCGCAGGAGCACAATCACACCTTCGCCCGATGCATAAAGTAAAGACGCATAAAGAAAGAGGTAGCGCATGAAACT
>PKWH01000017.1 GCA_003131985.1 Acidobacteriota bacterium
GATAAAGCTGTATTGGGGAAGCGTGTTGCCTGAGCAATCGGAGATAAACTGGTCATAAGTTGCGAAAATCTGCGGCTGGTTCTTCAGAAGATTTACGATCTCCATAGTCGAGCTTTGCTGATCGTAGTAATAGATTTTTGCCGTTGAGCCAGCGGCAAGCATTCTCTCGTACGAACTCATAATCGGAGCAAGGACGTCGAAAATATCCATCCCAACCTGTCCAAAAGATGTTCCGTAATGGGCGAACGCGCGATTGCAGATCGTGGGGCCAGGAATCGACGAGAACCATCCGTTGAATAGGGCGAACTGCGTGGCGAGCGTCGTCAGTACCGGCAGCTTGTCCGGCGTGAAATAGGACATGATGTTGTGGGATTGGTTTACATTGTTCGTTTGCGTGAAGTAGTCCTTCACAAATCCTTTCATGCTGCGCTCTCGCCCCGCCCCCTGTGGGGCACCGTTGAAAATCTGCATGTCCACGCCAGGGAAGTGGTGATCAGGGTCCGGGTCGAGCTGGCTTTGGAATTTTGCGTTCGGGTTGACGGTTACCGGGTTACTGTTCGTGTCGGGATTCGACTCGTTTCCGGTGAGCCCACTGACACCCGGATATTTCTTTTGCCCGTTTTCCATGACCAGGCTCAATCCGCCGAGCATATGGTCGAAGGATCGGTTCTCCATCATCAAAACGACAAGGTGTTTGAGATTGCTCAATCCAACTGTCACGCGGGATTACCTCCGAAACTAGTTAGTGAAGTAACGCCTGCAAGCGTTTCATTAAATAACAAGAAGGAGTCGATAGCCAATCGAAATTAATAGGGACATGGCAAGTGCCGTTAGCGTTAAGAGTCCCTGTCTCGCGACGCTGTCATGTTAAATGCCTACATTGAGCGATTGGGTCCGCTCACGCATGGATTCTGCTGCGCTTGGCCGCCGCTTTGCCTGTTCAGCTGCCCAAATGCGCCGCCGGAATGATGAGATTCGCGCTTAAGGAAAGCGCGGAACGAGACAAACGAGAAAAAGAGGAGCAAGCGAAACAGAAGCGCATCGATGTAGTGCGGGCAGAACTTAGACGGATTGAGAAAGAAGGGAGGAAAATCAAAACCCTGGAGTGTGAAGCGTTCGATGGCGGCGTGCTGGGCGGCTCCGAGCATACATCGACCCTGTGCGACGTGACGCGGTTCGCATTGGCGTGGATTGGCGCGAGGTGCAGCGGGATAACTGCGAAATGCTGCCGGTCCTGGAGCGGGGTCGGAATCGTGAGCAGGCGCAGCCGTACTGCTGCTAGGCGCAATTTTCTAGATCGTTGGCGCTATCGAGTACCTTGCCCCACGTGTCTCCCACATTAGCTTGGCCCAAAAGGTAGTAATTCACGAGCACCGTTGTTTTGAAGCTCTCCGTGCCCCATTTGCACAGATAAGGTTTACCCTCGTCTTCGCAATGTCTCGAGGAGCTGTCTGAACCGAAGATGTGGGTCGATCTCGTCCTAAGGATAGCGCTAGATCATTTCGGCAACACTCTATTGCGCGGGCAAAAACTCTATTTCCAATTTGAACCCATCGAGAGAAATCAAGATCCGCATTCCATTAAGTGAATATTCATCACGGTATTCGTAAGGCTGGCGTCGGGCATAGCCGTCGGAATATGAGTTTCTTGTCCACGAACTAGTGACAACATTTCCGACCGCGGCCGATAACGCATCGAATCGGGCTTTCAAGAGCTGCTTGCTTGGCGCCAGATCGAGGAAGGACTGCGTATACACCATGTTTAATGGGTGCTTATCCAGGCGCATGGGACTGCGATATCCCGACTTGTTGTGAAAATCGAGCGTCCCAGGCTCGCTAAAAGCCGGTAACTGAACCGTTGAATTAAACGTTTGCGTTCCCGATTTATCCTGAGGGCCTTGATCGCCCGATACACGAATGCCTCGTAGTGTCTCCAATCTGTTGCTCTCAAACAGGGTGATCATCGAACGGAGACGTTCATCGAATTGCGGCATTCTCACGGTCTGAATGAACTGGTCTCCAGGCGGGATAACACACCTTAGAAAATCGCATATAATAGTCTCGATATGGTCGATCCTGGATACCGTGCCGCGTCCGCTAGTCGGATCGACATCAGTCAAAATCCCAACCAATCTCTGTGAAACATATAGGCTGCTTCCACTCCAGCCCCTCGCAATTGAGGCCGTTGTGTTGGACGGACTGACTACTATTTGTTCGCCATTGTAGCTGTTGATGCTAACCGGAATCTCTGCGGTAGAAGAGGCATCCGCCAAGATCATTGTTAACTTCCCCACAGCATGGGCATTCTGGAGCACATTCTCAATGTCGGCAATGTTGGATGGCCAGTTTGCCTGAGCGCAAATCGTTCTGCCGNNGCAGTAATTGCAAAGCAATCTGTTCCGCGCTTGAGAAGGACAGCGCTCCCGGTGCGACCGGCGGCATCTACAGTCACCTGTTGTCCAGATGCGGCGCTCGATAGAGACAAAAGTAGCAACAACCACTTCCAACTTCTCATTTCTCCGACCCTCCTTTTTTCGACCGCGAAATGCGCAATCCGGCAATAAAAATGAAGCCCGCCCAAAAGCCTTGAATGACGCTGTCGTGTTTGATTCTCGACAGTAGAGAAATTTCTACTTC
>PKWH01000280.1 GCA_003131985.1 Acidobacteriota bacterium
CGTTTGTCCCCCCGACGCACGGCGAGCTTAGTAAAAATGAAGGATGTCAGTACAACGCTATGAACAAGGTATAATCCGGCTACCTGAATCGCAGTGCAAACGGCAATAAAGGACAAATCGGGACAAATCGGGATATGAGCCGTGTGGATAACACTCCAGGCGCCAACCGCCGCCTCGACACTTGGAAAGAAATCGGGGCGTTCTTTGGCCGCGACGAACGCACCGTAAAGCGGTGGGAGATCACTCGCGGGCTTCCAGTCCATCGTGTCCCAGGCTCGGGGCGCGCGAACGTCTATGCCAACACGGACGAGCTTGTCGAATGGCTGAAGGGTAAAAACGACACCGCCGAGCTCGAAGGTGTGATCAACCTTGGCAATGAGGTAGGAGAGGCAGATGCCGAGTACTCCACGGAACCTATCTCACCGGATTCTTTATTAGCCGATCCTGCGGTTAACGATCGGCGCGTTGGCGAGCGCCGCAACGCGGGGGGCGTCCGTCGCACATCGCCGCTATTCGACCGCCGGCGGCGCGAATTCCGGTATTTCGCAATCGCGCTGGTGATCTTGGCGGCGGTCGCGGTCGTTGCAATTACCCGCCGCAGTTGGTCTGCCCGAGCGGCGCGCAAAGAGGCCGTAGCATCACAGCCGCGCGCGATTGACCCTGAAGCCGAACAACTCTATCTAAAGGGAATCTATTATTTTAATAAGAGGACTCCGGAGTCTCTGAATCAAGCGGTGGACTATTTCACGCAGGCGGTGGTGCGCGATCCCCAGTACGCGGAACCTTATGTGGGAATGGCCGATTGTTACAATTTGCTGCGCGAATATTCTTTGATGCCGCCGAGCGAAGCGTACCCGCGAGCGGCCGCTGCCGCCAAACGCGCCATTGCGCTTGATGACTCACTCTCAGGCGCGCACAGTTCCCTGGCGTTTGTGGATTTTTATTGGTCCTGGGACACTGCCAGCGCCCAACGCGAATTCGAACGCGCGCTCGAACTGGACCCGAACTCCGTGCGCGCGCATCACTGGTACGCCACGTTTTTGCTGCATTTGGGCCGCTTCCCGGAATCGCTGGAGGAAATTGAAAGAGCGCAGAAGCTGGACCCGGAGTCCAGGTCCATACTCGCGGATAAAGGCTTGATTCTGTTTTATGCCGGCAACACCGATCAGGCCGTCGCGTTGTTGAAGCAACTGGAGGCCAGCGAGCCCGATTTTCTTTCCCCTCATAATTATTTGGCGCTCATCTATCTCTCGCAAGGAAATTGGCCGCAATATCTGGCGGAGTCCAGAAAATCCGCCACACTGCTCCACGACGAGCATCGCCTCGCCGTCGTAGCTGCGGGAGAAAAAGGCTTCGCTCGCGGCGGTTCGCACGGCATGTTGCTTGCAATCCTGAAAGAGCAGCAAAATCTGTATGCCAACGGACAGGAACGAGCGTACAACTTGGCCCAGGCTTCCGCGCTGCTCGGGAATAAGAAACAAGCGCTGGACGATTTGCAGAATTCCTTGCTGAAACGCGACACGGACCTTACTCAAATGAGAATCGACCCGACGATGTCCACCCTCCACGATGAACCGGGCTTTCGCGAAATCCTGGCGCAAGTCGGCCTGCCTGCCTTGCCATAACAATTCCCGCGAGCGGGATAAGAACGAAGACTACGGCAGCGTTCTTCGGCGGCGAGCTACCGTAGCAGAAGATAACTGAAGCGGAGAGAGTGTTGCCGCGCTACTGCCAACCGTTGCGTTGGCGCAGGGAGGTGATGTGCGCGACGTGATGTTTTCCGTGCCAGGCGTAGAGGGCGAGCGAGTCGTCAATGGACATGGGCTTCTCGTGGTCAGGATGGCGGAATTTTCGCGCCCAGTCCTCGGGAGCGAGCGATTTCAGCATCAGCACCCAGCGCTTGTGTAGAGTCTCCAGCAGATCCAGGGAAGAGCTGATGGGCAGCCTCTTGCCATCGAATAGCTCGGCCCAGCGCGCTTCGTCATAGGGCTTGATGGTGGGCACATCTTCGGTGAGCGCGAGCTTCATGCGCACGTAGGCGTTCATGTGGCTGTCGGGAAGATGATGCACGACCTGGCGAACGGTCCATCCCTCCGGACGATACGGCGTGTCGAGGCGGTCGGCAGAGAGATTTTTCAAGGCTGATTGCAGGCGCTCGGGAGTGTCCGCGATGGCGTCAATGAATTCCAGGCGTTGATCGGCGTTCAGTTCACCCGGGCGCTGATATTTTCCGATGGGGTAACGTAGGTCAGCTTCCATTTGAGTTCCCTCCTAATTTGCGGCCGAGATTCCCCCGGCGAGCGCAGTGTGCTACTGCTGGCTGTCCTGAAATTCTTCGTGCCAGGCCATTTGAATGGATTCGAGTTTGCCCTCGTTCGATAACTTGGGATCGCCGGAAAAACCGGGGAGTTCGATGATCCATTTGTGCAAGTCGGTGAAGCGAATGGTGAGGGGATCGACGCCTGGATGTTTTTCGGCGAGCTGGATGCCGATTTCTTCCGGGTTGTCCCAATCGAATGTTTGCGGCACGGTCTCTCCTGAGAGTTCGAATGCGGATTTTGATGCCCGCGCTACCGAAGCACATCGCCGACCTAAAAGTCGCCGCTACAAAAGCAAGATCGTTAGTGTTCCGCTTCCTTCGCGTAATTTTTGTTCCACTCGGGGATTTCGATGACGATGTCTTTTGTGCCGTCGGGGACGCATTGGCAGCCGAGGCGCGATTTTGGCGTTACGCCGGGAGCTTCGTCGAGCTGATCAAGCTCGGCGTCCGTGGCTTCATTGCACGTCTCGAGGCCTTCGTGAACGATCACGTGGCAAGTGGAACAGGCGCAGACGCCGCCGCAGGCATGGTCCAGTCCCTTGTGAAAGCCCTGAGAGATATCGAGGATGCTGCCGGGCAAACCGTCGTGACCGTANNTATTTCTTCGTCGCGGGCGTATATTTTGTTTCTTCGATGTAGGGATTCTTGCCGCCCATTCTTAAACGCTCCTTCCGCTACAGCCTAAACGTCTTCGAGGCGCTTGCCTTCCAGCGCCGTTTGCAGCGCGCCATTCATCAGAATTTCGGCTAGATGCATTGTTGCTTCATTTAGAGCATCGATACGCTCACGCATTAATTTGTAATCCGAACCGGCCATCGCGGCGCGCAATTGCGCGGCGGAATCATCGATCGAGCGGCGCTCTTCAGGGCTCAGCTCGCTCGCGCGGGGATTGGCCAACGTCTTTTCCGTGGCTGCGAGGATGGTTTCGCCTTCGGTGCGCGATTCGATTACCTGCCGATCGGAGAAATCCTGCTCGGCAAATTCGATGGACTCTTCGAGCATGCGTTCGACTTCTTCATCGGAGAGGCCGTAACTCGGCTGCACTTCGATGGTGTGCTCGGCGTTCGTTCGCAAGTCGCGGGCGGCCACTTGCAGAATGCCGTTGGCGTCGATTAGGAATTTTACTTCTATGCGCGCTAGCCCAGCGGGGCCCGGCGGAACTTTAAGCTGGAACTTTGCGAGCGAGCGGCAATCTTTTGCGAGTTCGCGTTCACCTTGAAGGACGTGCACGTCGATGCCAGTTTGATTTTCCACGCCGGTGGTAAAAAGTTCCTGGGCGCTGGCGGGAATGGTCGAGTTCCGGGGAATAATTTTTGCGACTACGCCGCCCATGGTTTCGATGCCGAGCGAGAGCGGAGTGACGTCGAGCAACAGCATGGTCTTGACGCCGGACTCGAGGATGTCCGCTTGCACTGCGGCACCGAGCGCCACAACTTCGTCGGGATTAAGCTCGCAGTGCGGCGCGCGGCCGAAATAATCGCCGACCGTCTTGCGCACGAGAGGAATACGCGTGGAGCCGCCGACCAAAACAACTTCCTCGATTTGGCTGGGCGCGAGCTTTGCGTCAGCGAGGGCCATTTTTACAGGGGCCATGGTTCGCGCGACGATGGGCTGAATCCATTTTTCGAATTCGGTGCGCGTGAGAAGCTCTTCGAACATTTTGCCGCCGGAAAGGTTGAAGCGAAGCATTACGCTGTCTTCAGCGGAAAGCGCATGCTTGGCTGCGATCAGGATCTGGCGCAACTCCTGGATGTCTTTCGGGCGATTCGCGAGATCGGTCTGAAATAGCTTGAGAATTGTTTCGCGCGTTCTGCGCTGCATTTCGTTGTCAATGTCGTCGCCGCCGAGGTGCGTGTCGCCGTTGGTGGAGAGAACCTGGTAAATGTCGCCTTCGGTGGTGGAGACCAGTTTCAGGATTGAAATGTCGAAGGTGCCGCCGCCAAAATCGTACACGGCGACGTAACCGCGTTTTTGTTTGTGCAATCCGTAGGCGAGCGCCGCGGCGGTGGGCTCGTTTACGAGACGCAAGACTTCGAGGCCGGCGATTTTGCCGGCGTCCTTGGTGGCTTGGCGCTGCGCGTCGTTAAAATACGCGGGGACGGTGATGACGGCGCGGTCAACCGGCTCCTTAAAATAATTTCCGGCCCAGGATTTTAGTTCGCGCAAGATGAAGGCGGAAATTTCAGGAGGCGTGAACGACTTGTCGCCAAGTCCGACCCGGATTACGCTGCGGCCGGCGGGATCGATGCGAAACGGAAAGATCTTCAGCTCTTCTTGAACGTCGGCGACTCCACGGCCCATCAGGCGTTTTACGGAATAAATAGTGCGATCAGGTTTTGTGAGGAGCAGCGCGCGGGCAGGCTCGCCGACGATTACTTTGCCGTCTTCGTCGACGCTGACCACGGAGGGGCACAGCGTGGAACCGTAAGGGCCACGGATACACTTCGGCGCGCCGGTTTGCGGATCGAGATACGCAATCAGGCTGAAGGTTGTGCCGAGATCGATTCCTACAACGCGTCCCATTTTTCCTCTGAGTAAAAACTTGGAGCTTATCGATTCAGCCTCGCTGCGCTCGGGATGACAGCTTAAGGCTCTTAGCTGTTCAAGCTTCGGCTAGTTCTTTCTGCACGCCGGCTACGAGATTGCGGATGTAGCTGCGGCGGTTTAGCACTTCGTTCATGCGAGCCAGCAAGGTCTGCTTCTTTGCTTCATCCGCGGCGGTATCGAGAGCGAAGTCCCATTCGCGGGCGATTCCTGCGAGTTCAGCGTCCACTTCTTCCAGCTTTTGCCGAAAATTCTTTTGAGCGGCATCGAGAGGCTCGCGCAATGCGGCCAGGTCAGCGCCTTCGGCGCGCGCTTCCCGCAACTGATCGAGCGATTCGTTCAGCTCAAAGACTTCTTCGAGCAATTCGGGCGGGGCCTGCTGCTTGGTTGTACCTTCTTTTCTGAGGCCGCGGCGCAACAGCAGATATTCCACGCGCGAGATCGGCTCGCGCAGGGTGCGATAGGCGTCATTCAATTCCGAAGAGCGGTTTAGCGAGAGATCGCGTTCGAAATCGCCGGCGCGCACGAAATTGTCCGGGTGAAGCTTCCAGCTCAGCTTGTGAAACTGCGCTTCGAGCTGTGTTGAATCGAGCGACAATTTTTCGGGCAAACCGAAGAAAACGAAATAATCGGCGCCCTCGGGCAGCGGCTGAATCTTGCCGCACGCGGCGCAAAAATGAGTTGCGGCAGCGGGAGCCTGGCAATTCCAGCACTTCGTGGCGGCAGCCCGGCCGGTTTCGTCGCGTTGTGTTTGCGTCACACTCATAACCGTTTGACTTTGTCTGGATGCGGGCTGGGATTGGACTGCACCGTGCAGAGCCAAATTGAACGGGTGCCACTCATCAGAAATCTCAAGCGGTGAAGGAACTTCCGCAACCGCAACTCCGCGTCGCCTGCGGATTCTGGAACACGAAGCCTTGCTTCATCAAGTCTTCGAGATAATCGAGCGTGGTGTTGTGAAGGTAGAGATAGCTTTTCGCGTCGACAAAAATACGAGCGCCATTCTCTTCGAAGACTTTGTCGCGATTGCGCGCTTCCGTATCGAGGCGCATCGCGTAGGTCAGTCCGGAACAGCCGCCTCCCTGCACACCTACACGCAGGCCGCCGGAATCGGCGGAGACTCCTTCTTTCGCCAACAACTCGCGGATTTTTGCTGCTGCTTTTTCGCTTACATGAATCATACGTCTGTGTTCCTTTGAGCCCTTTACTGCAAAACCTCAGTGCGGAACTTCAGCGGCTAAAGCCGCCCCCGATTTGCAACCTTATGTCGCGGCTGAAGCCACAACCTACAAAAATTAGCCCAGCCCGAGTTGCCAAATCTCAGTGGCTGAAGGCCGCGACCCACAAAGATTCCGATTTCCCAGACGAGCCCAGCCTGCCTCGCCAAGAAATAACGGCCAAGAACTAATGGCTTGCTGCCGTCGCTGGTTCTGCCGGCTTTGCTTCGGCGTCGCCCTGCTTTTTCTTCCAGTCGGACAGCGCGGCCTTGATGGCGTCTTCGGCCAGCACCGAGCAATGGATTTTCACCGGGGGAAGCGAGAGCTCGCGCACGATGTCTGTGTTCTTGATTGCGAGAGCTTCTTCGACAGTCTTGCCCTTCACCCATTCTGTTGCGAGCGAGGAGCTAGCGATTGCCGAGCCGCAGCCGAAGGTCTTGAACTTCGCCTCTTCGATGATGCGGGTATCGGGGTTCACTTTCATCTGCAGCTTCATCACGTCGCCGCATTCCGGGGCGCCCACCAAACCGGTGCCCACGTTGGGGTCCTTCTTGTCGAGCGAGCCGACGTTACGCGGATTGTTGTAATGCTCGATCACTTTATCGCTGTAAGCCATTAGTTGATTCTCCTGTTCAAAGTAACAGTGCTGTCCAACCCTTGATCAAAAATCACTTCGTCCGACAAAACAATATTTTCGATGGACGCCGAACGGCCCTTGCGAAGTTCTTCAAGAGTCTTCGCGACCACTTCATGCTGGACCTCCAGGGTTTCCAGGAATTCACCCAGCTCCTGCAGCTCACGAAACCTTCGAGAGTTGCAGGCGCTTTTGTCCACATTGGGCGCAAAGAACACGTCGAACACCGGCGTGTCTTCGCTCACCGTGGCATGAACTCCGAGTGTGCCCTGATATTTCATCTTTTTAGTGTTCAGCCGCCGTCTGCCAAGTCATTTTGCTGACGTCCACGCCCTCTTTCGCCATTTCATATAGAGGAGAAAGTTCGCGCAAACGTTGCACGGTTTCCACGACGCGGTCGGCGACGTAGTCAACTTCCTCGGCCGTGTTAAACCGGCCGATACCGAAACGGATGGAAGTGTGCGCCAAATCTTCCCCTACGCCGAGCGCCTTGAGAACGTAGCTCGGTTCGAGCGTGGCGGAAGTGCAGGCGGAGCCGCTGGAAACTGCGATGTCGTTGATGCCCATCAAGAGCGATTCGCCTTCGACGAACGCGAAGCTGATATTGATATTGTGCGGCAAGCGATGTTCCATCGAGCCGTTGATGAACGTTTCATCCAGGCGCGACATGATGCGTTCGGTCAGACGCTCGCGAAGCTTGCGAAGTTTCTCGCTTTCGGCGGCCATTTCGTTCTGGCAGATTTCGCAGGCTTTGCCGAGTCCGACGATGCCGGTGACATTCAGCGTGCCGGAACGCATGCCGCGCTCGTGGCCACCACCGTCAATGATCGCTGCAAGTTGGACGCGGGGATTCTTTCTGCGCACGTACAGAGCGCCGATGCCTTTGGGACCGTAGATTTTGTGGCCGGAAATCGACATCAGATCGATGCCGTCTTTTTGGACGTCCACGGGAATTTTTCCGACTGCTTGCACGCCATCGACGTGGAAAAAGATGCCCTTTTCTTTTGCAATCTTGCCGATCTCTGCAATGGGCTGTACCACGCCGATTTCGTTATTGGCGTACATGATCGAGATCAGGATGGTCTTGGGCGTAATGGCTTTGCGCAATTCGTCCAGGCTGATGCGGCCGTCTTTCTGCACTGGAAGATAGGTGACTTCGTAACCGTATTTTTCGAGGCGCTTGCAGGTGTCAAGCGTGGCCTTGTGCTCGGTGACCTGCGTAATAATATGATTGCCCTTTTCGCGATACATCTCCGCCGCACCCTTGATGGCGAGGTTGGTGGATTCCGTCGCGCCGCTCGTGAAAATGATTTCCTTCGGCGTGGCGTTGATGAGCTTGGCTATCTGTCCACGGGCATTTTCAACGGCTTCTTCCGCCACCCAGCCGAATTCGTGGTTGCGGCTGGCGGAGTTGCCGAACTTTTCGGTGAAATAAGGGAGCATTGCTTCGAGTACGCGCGGATCGACGGGCGTAGTCGCGTGATTATCCATGTAAATCGGGAGCTTGATTGCCATTCTATTCTCCTAAACTCTTAACTCGACGACCTCGGACATTGGCGCTTCGTCGGTCATCTGTGAAATTGTGACTTTCCCAAGAACTTCCAAAATACTGTCGTTCACTCGCCGGAGCGGTTCGCGAATCGAGCAAGTGGTGGTTACGCCGCAAGCGCCGCGCGAGGTGATGCAGGACGTGATGAACAAAGGTCCGTCGATTGCGCGAATCACATCCAGCGCGGTGATCAAGGAAGCATCACGCGCCAGAGTGTATCCCCCACTCGAACCATGCCGCGCCGCGACCAAGCCGCCCTTAGCCAGCTTTTGAAGGACTTTAGCCATCAGCGGCGTGGACATCTTATATACCTCGGCGATATCGGACGCGCTGCAGGAGCCGTGGCCGTTATGCATCGCCAGATGCTTCAGGGCGATTAGGCCGTAATCCGCCTTTTTCGATAGCTTCATCATTAGAGTCAAATACGACTGAATTAGTCGCACTTGAATTGTAAGTCTGACGCTTATGGCTTGTCAAGTTTTGATGCACGCACAAGCCTTTAAGACACAGCAGGTTAATACACGACCATTCTAGTCGCCTTAGTCAAATCTGATGCAGCCAATGGCTGGAAAGCACCTCTGAATGGCAGTTACGGAGGCTCAATGGTTTTTGAGCGTCTTTGCGCGTCCGCGCGGCCGACCCGGGCGAGACTGCCTCAACTACGATGGCTGCGGGAGACGTTTTCAGGGTAGTTCACGCGATAATTACAACGACCTCTTGTACCAGGGATTTTTGTCGCGGCAGCGCGCGAAAATGTAGGTTAGAATGGCGCACGGAATGGCTTCCGAAAGTAATAAACCAGTGATCGCCATCTACCCGGGCTCATTCGACCCGGTTACGAACGGCCACCTCGATTTAATCGCGCGCGGCGCAATGATTTTTGACAAGCTGATCGTTGCCGTTGCGCACAACCTGGAAAAAGATCCGCTGTTTGCGGTGAAAGAACGCATCGAGCTGCTGGAAGCAGTAACCTTCGATTGGAAAAATGTGGAAGTGGACGTGTTCGACGGGNNTGCAGATGGCGATGATGAACCGCCATATCGAGCCGTCGGTTGAAACCGTGTTCATGCTTCCGGCACAGCAGTACAGCTATTTGAGTTCGCGGCTGGTGAAAGAACTTGCGCGGCTGGGGGGCCCGGTGAAAGATCTGGTGCCACCGCTGGTAGCGGAGCGGCTGCGCGCAAAAGTGAGTAAAGAGGACGCCTAATGGAACCTGCCACGGGGAGAAAAATGGAAGAAGCCTTCCACCTTGCAGACCGCGTGAACCGCATCAGCGTTTCGCAGACAATGGTGGTGTTGCAGGAAGCCGAGCGCCTGAAGGCGCAAGGAATTGACGTGGCGGACTTCGGTCCCGGCGAGCCGGATTTCCCGACGCCGGAGCACATCAAACGCGCGGCGATCAAGGCGCTGGAAGAAAACCGGACGAAGTACACGTCGGTATTCGGCATTGCGCCGCTGCGACAAGCTATTTGCGACTGGCATGCCGCGCAATTGGGTTCGTCCTATCAACCGGCGGAGTGCGTGGTGAACACCGGCGGAAAACACGCAATTTTCAATACGGTTTGCGCGCTGGTTAATTCAGGCGACGAAGTAATCATCGGCGCGCCTTACTGGGTGAGCTATCCCGACATCATCAAGTATGCGGGCGGGAAGCCGGTTGTCGTGCCCACGCGCGCGGAAGATCAGTTTGTTTTGCGCGCTGCGGAAGTGGAGAAGGCAATCACTCCGCGAACGCGCATGGTGATGGTGAATTCTCCGAACAATCCCACTGGCGCGGTAATTCCGTCTGACGAATTTGCGAAGATTTTGGATGTTTGCAAGCGGCGTCACGTTTGGCTGCTTTCCGATGAGTGTTATTCGCACTTCACGTACGGCGACGCAAAACCATTTTCGATAGCGAGCGTGCCGGGCTCGAAAGAACATACGATTATCGCCGGATCGTTCTCGAAAACTTTTGCCATGACGGGATGGCGCATGGGATACGTTCTGGCGCCGAAGCCGCTGGTGGACGCGGTGGCGAAACTGCAGAGCCAGTCTACTTCGAATCCGAATTCGATCACGCAGTACGCAGCCCTGGCAGCTATGCGCGGTAGCATGGATACCGTCGTAACGATGCTGGCTGAATACGCGCGGCGCCGGGAAAGCATTCTGGCGGGCTTGCGCGCTATCCCCGGAATTACTTGTGCCACGCCGTATGGCGCTTTCTACGTGTTCCCCAACGTGAGCGCGCATTTCAACAAGCAGATGCCCGACGACGTGGCGGTGGCCAAGCAGCTTCTGGAACGCGAGCATGTTGCCGTGGTTCCGGGCGAACCATTTGGCGCGCCCGGACACATTCGTATTTCTTATGCGACGTCGATGGAGCGAATCCAAGAAGGCCTCAGCAGGATGCGGCGCTTCTTCGGCAGTGCGGCGTGAATCTTTGTCC
>PKWH01000088.1:0-5027 GCA_003131985.1 Acidobacteriota bacterium
TCGAATCTGACCTTTGGGAGACTCTCGTGCGGCCGGGAAGAAAAATTCCCGTCGGAGAGCGCATTATTTTCGGCGAAGGGGAATTGGAAGCTCGCGTGGAGAACCGGGGCGGGTATGGCCTGCGGCTTATGCGATTCACTTCGAAGACCGGTTTTCATGAAGCGCTTGCACGACTTGGACACATTCCGCTGCCGCCATACATCAAGCGCGCGGATGAACCGCTCGATCGGGAGCGGTATCAGACGGTCTATGCGCGGCAGGGGAACGCGGTGGCTGCGCCGACGGCGGGTCTCCACTTCACGCCGAAGATTCTCGAGCGGGTGCGCGCGCGGGGAATCGAGATTGCGGAAATAACATTGGACGTCGGACTCGGCACGTTTGAGCCGGTGCGAACCGAGCGGCTTGAGGATCACAAGATCCACGAAGAATCCTACGAGATTTCCGAAGCTGCCGCGCAAGCGGTTACAAGAGCCAAAGATGAAGGGCGCCCGGTATTGGCCATTGGCACTACCGTGGTGCGCGCACTGGAAGATGCCGCGAAAAAATCTTCAGGGCGAGGGGGAACTCTCTTACCGGAAGTCGCAGAGGCCGGCATTTTTATTTACCCAGGGAAGCCGATTCGAATTGTGGACCAACTCCTGACAAACTTTCATCTCCCACGGTCGACTTTGTTGGCNNTTCTATAGCTATGGTGATTGCATGCTGATTCGTTGAGTTGGGCTTTACCGGGCGAGGCCCTTTTCCCCTCTTGAGTTTCGTGCAACGGGGAGCGGGTTCGTCTATAATCCGCTTCCTGCTGACGGGAGCGGGTTGAATGCGGTATTTAATCCTAAGTGACATCCATGCCAACGTTACGGCGCTGGACGCTGCCTTAGAGGCCGCCAAAGGCCGCTGGGACAAGGTTCTGTGCCTGGGTGACGTTGTCGGCTACGGGCCCGATCCGAACGAAGTAATCGACTGCGTGCGCCGATTGGATGCTCTTGCGATTCGCGGGAATCATGACAAGGCGGGCAGCGGGATCGCGAATGCGGACGACTTCAATCCTGTAGCGCGGAACGTCGCGCTTTGGACCCGGGAGCAGTTGCGGCCTGAGAATCAAAAGTGGCTTGAGGAACTGCCNNGTTTTCGCGCCGGCGCAGGCTCTGGAAGGTTTGCTGGACGCTCCTTCGCCGATTACTTTTTTCGGGCATACGCATCTGCAGGGGGGATTTACCCTGCGTGACAATAAGGTCGGCGTGCTGCACTTGAAGCCGGCGGCAAACACACTCTCTTCAAGTCTAGTAATTGAGCCCGGCACAACATACCTATTGAACCCGGGTTCTGTGGGCCAGCCGCGCGACGGTGATGCACGCGCTGCGTTTGCAATCGCGGATATTGCCAACAATTCTGTTGAGTTCTGGCGCGTTCCCTACGACATCGAAGCCGTGCAAACGCGAATGACTGCAGCCGGGCTGCCGGATCCGCTCATACGCAGGCTTTCATTCGGCCGCTAAGGCAACAGGAAATCGATGGAACCGGGAGAAACCTCGTACCGTGAAGAGAAGCGCCAGTTCCCACTGGCGTTTGCAGCCGGCGCGGTAATCGTGCTCCTGATTTTCGGCGGCTTTCTTGTATTGACGCGCGTGATGCGCCCTCACGATTCCGCCGCGGTTGTAAAACTTCCATTTGGCGCAAGCGAACAAGGGTATGCGCAGAACATTCATTTTCTCGATATTCAGTTAGCGCATGCTGCAAATTTTTTGAATCAGGACTTTACTTACGTCGCCGGAACGACGTTCAACGACGGGCCGCGGAAGATTCGGGCAATGGAAGTCACCGTGGAATTTCACGATCCCTTTCACCAAGTGATTTTGCGCGATACGAACCAACTAATAGGTCCGGGAGCGGACGCTCTGGATGCGGGAAAGCGCCTCCCTTTCCAGATCACGATGGAACATCTACCCGCGCAGTGGGACAAGCAGAATCCTTCGATTCGCATCACCGGCCTGATTCTGGAATAAACGCTCGATTTCGGATTTGTAACTTTTGCTTCCAAATGAAGTGATGACTTCTTTGCACGCGTTTGCGGATGACTGGGCCGAGCTCGATCGCGCGTTGGGAGAAATGGCGGCGTCGGGCAGCGTGGAAGTTCGCGAGGACGGTGAATGGCTCGCGGAACTTGCGGCGTTGCACTGCGAACTGCGGCGCGAAGGTAAGTCGGCACTGGTTCATCTTTGGTCGGATCAGCGAAATCTGACGCGCCGAATCCTGCGTGTGAAGGAGCGCGATGAGAATCGCATCCTTCTGGAAGTGCAGCGGTTCGGAAACGCCAAGCCGGGACGGCTAGAGTTTCTACGAGCAGATTCGCCGCGTTCGGCCGGGCGCATCACGCGAGAACAATTCCGTTCGCGCCTTCGGCGCATCCTCTCCGAGAGTTTTCCTGACGCGACAATTGAGTCGCTCACCGCCGCGCCGGACCTCGAGCATTCCTTTTCCGGCTTGTATGTTCGAGGGCGNNGCCGCGGCTATCGAGGGAATTCTTGCGTTCGGAATTTTGTGGCTCGATTGGACGCGTTCGCACGCGGACCGGTGCGCTGTGGGAGGCCTGCGATTGTTTGTTCCAGACGGAACGAGCCGGCCTCTTGGTGAGCGGTTGCTGGCGCTTTCTCCCGCGGCGCGCACAGAGATTTACGAGTGGCGCGAGCCTGATGGGCCGATGCAGAAGGTTGATCCAACGGACGCAGGGAATCTGAAGAGCCGGCTTGTTCCGCGGCGCGAGATGGAAATGGCGCTTGGTGCGGCGCGAGAAGGAGTTGCGCGCGTCCGCTCACTGATGCCGAACGCTGCCGTACCAATCGAAACCCGCGTCGCTGCCGGTACGAATGAAACTGTGGAAACTGCAATTTGTTTTCATGGGCTGGAATTCGCGCGTTGGACCGAGCAAGGTGTGTTGTTTGGACTGGGAGACACGCGGCGACATTTGTCGCAGGGAACCGCGCCCGCGCTCGTACGGCTGATGGGCGATCTAGAACGGCATCGCCGATCCGAGACTGAAGAAACGAACCATCCTCTGTATCGAAGCGCGCCGGAGCGCTGGCTGGAGACGCTGATACTTGAAGATCCGACGAAACTGGATGCGCAACTTGATCCGCGAAACCTCTATTCGCAGATTCCCGCTCTTGCAGCAGGCGATCGCGGCGTAATTGACTTGCTCGGAGTCACGCTTCGGGGCCGCTTGGTGGTGATTGAATTGAAAGCGTCCGAAGATATTCAGTTACCGATACAAGCTGTCGATTATTGGTTGCGAGTGCGGCGGCACCAACGTGAAGGTAATTTTCAACGCAACGGCTATTTTGCCGGCGTCGAACTTGATCCGAAACCGCCGCTGATATGGCTGGTCGCTCCGGGGCTGCGCTTTCATCCCTCTACAGACACACTCCTGAAATATCTTGCACCGGAGATTCAGATCACGCGGATTGGCCTAAACGAAAATTGGCGACGCGGACTGCAAATAATTTTTCGGCAATAAAATCTCAGCGGAGTCTCAAACTTAAGGGAAGGCTAAAAGAGAAGGGAAGCGGCCTGGGTTGAACCAGAACCACTTCCCGGGGTGTGTCCTAGAAGCATTTGAATACTTAGACGCCTGCCGTGAAAAAAGGTTGCATGTTTTGGGGAAAGCTAAATAGCTAATAGAAAAGGTATTTGCGCCATTTCTCGTCGCGATGCCCGATAAGGCGCATCAACTGGCGCGAAGTGTGGAGAGTAAAAGGACGCGGGCGGCGCTGAAGTTTCAGTCCGGCTTCTTCGGGCGTGCGATCGCCTTTCCGATTGTTGCAGCCGTAGCAGCATGCGACGAGATTTTCCCAGGAAGAGCGGCCACCCCGAGAGCGGGGCATCACGTGGTCGAGCGTTAGCTCAGAAGCGGGCAATGCGTGGCCGCAAAACTGGCAAGTATTTCGATCGCGCAGCAAAATGTTTTTTCGCGAGAGGGCGCGGCTTTGCTGAGGAATATGGCGGTAGGTGAGGAGCCGAATCACCGAAGGCACCTGAATAGCCTTCTGCGTGGTATGGACTTCCGTGTGATTCGTTTCTTCGGCTTGGGCGACGCCTTTGAGCATCAGGACCAGGGCGCGGCGCACGGCAGTTACATTGATGGGTTCAAACGTTGCGTTCAGCACCAGTACGGGCGCTTGCATCACGGACGGGCGGCTCGCCGGGGATTGTGGCAGACGGGAAGCGAGGGCATCCTTCGGAACGCCAGCCAGGCCAATCTTTGGCCGAGGGCGTAAGACGCTCTTGAGACGGTTATCCATTTGTCCGCCTTCGCTGCGCTTGAAGATTTCCTGCCTTACCAAGATGCCCGCGGGAGCCCGGTGGTTTCCCTGTTAGTACGCTTCCTGCCGCGGTTCCGGATTCGAGGGCGGCAGACCGGTGACGACTCGAGCCACGGTTAAGCCTATCACAGATGCCGCACCCGCCTTCTTTAGAGCGCGCGAACACGCATCCAGCGTCGCGCCAGTCGTCAATACATCATCTACCAGCAGAACGCGCAGGTTGTCAACTCGGACGCCCTCTCGGGTCGCGTACGCGCCACGTACCGAGTCCCAGTGTTCTTTCCGCGAGAGCACCAGGCGGGCCGGGCGGGGCTTTGTGCGCATAAGCAGATACGACCCGCGCTTCAATCCCAATCGGCGTGCCAGCGGCCGGGCGATCAGGTCTGCTTGATTGTAGCCGCGCTCGCGAAAGCGGTCAGCGTGCAGCGGAACGGGCACTATGACGTCTGCTCGAAATTCGTCAGCTTGGCGAGCGACGAGTTCGGCCAGCCTGGCGGCGAACCAATCGCCGAGCCGCGTAACTTCTTCATACTTTAGAAGCAAGATCGCGCTGTGGAGTGCATCGTTGTAGACCGCATAGCTTCGAGCGCGCGCGAACGAAAAAGAGTCCAGGCGGCAGAGTCGGCAGAGAGGACGAATTGCGTCTGCTGCCACTTTGGAAATAAACGGGCGGCCACAGCAATCGCACATGGGATCGACGATAGGTTGAAATGA
>PKWH01000088.1:5038-8506 GCA_003131985.1 Acidobacteriota bacterium
TAACCGAGAGGGTACAGTCGGAAGCTACTCCGATTGCGGCGGCGAGTGAAGAAATGAAGTTACGTACGCAAATCTACCAATGATTTCCGGCGCTCGTTTTACGCCATGGGACAGATCAATCCGATTTACAGTTTTGTGGAAAATGGAAGCCTACAGAATGCCCTGCTCCATTTTTTCCTGGCAGGGGAGGCAGTAACGGGTCCAGGGCACAGCTTCGAGGCGTTTCTGCTGAAGCTCCTGATGGCACGCGATGCATTCGCCGAAACTATCATCTTTGATGCGAGCCAGGGCGTCGTTCACTAATTGAAGAAGCGAACGGTCGTTATGCGTCTGGCCAAAGAGAAATTCTTTGGTGTAAGAGTTTGCAGCCTTGTCTGCGAGGTCTACCGTGGGATCTTCATCGGCTTCGCGGCCNNTTTCTTTTTGTAATATTCGAGCCGCTTCTTATCCATAGTTAGGGTCCCTAAGCGAGGTTTGCCGCCTCACTAAAATCCAACGATTTTAACGACACCTTCTCTCCATTGTCAAATCAACCGATTAATGGAGCGACAGACCAGTCATAGATGCCGCCCATGGGGAAAAGGATTCCGGGACGTAAATCAGGAGGACGGATGCAAGAAAGAACGAATCGAGCAGATGTTGTGTCCTGAAGTCCGCAATCGGGAACGGAATATATATTCGTTTCGACCCAATCCCAGGAAGCGTTCATTCAGACGCTTGTCGCACGATTTGAATAGCCCAACCGGTTTGTTGCCAGGGTTGCGGCGGCGGAGTGCGACTGCTAAAATCCTTGGTTCTGCGCGCCTGGAAGAGCGCAATCGTACACACCCTTCCACGCATCTAATTGACTTCGCCATGGTTGTGAAACGCAGGGAGGAATAGTTTGGCTAAATATGATGTTGTCATCATTGGCAGCGGTCCTGGCGGCTATGTTGCCGCGATTCGCGCCGCACAGTGGGGCCTGAAGGTAGCGGTGGTCGAGAAGGATCCATTTCTCGGAGGCACCTGCCTGCATGTCGGCTGCATACCCACGAAAGTCTTTTTGCATCACGCAGATATCTACGACCATTTCAAACGCGCGGAAGAGTTCGGGTTTGAAGTGAAGGATGTGAAGGTGAAGTGGCCCAGCATCTTGGCGCGCAAGGACAAGATCGTAAAGAAACANNGGGATTGCCAGCCTGTTCAAAAAACACAAAGTGGAATCTATAACCGGTTGGGGAAAGATCGCTGGACCGGGCCGAGTTTCGGTTGAGAAAGACGGCAAGATTACTGAAATCGAGACGACGAATATATTACTCGCTACGGGGTCGGAGGCGCGCTCGCTGCCGGGCGTTGAGATTGATGGCAAAACTGTTCTGACGAATCGAGAAATTTTGGGTCTGCAGGAAATTCCGAAATCGATGATCGTGGTGGGTTGCGGAGCCGTGGGCGTTGAGTTCGCTTCGATTTTCCGCACGTTCGGCTCGGAAGTTACGCTGCTGGAGGCGGTTTCCCGTGTGGTGCCGCTCGAGGACGAGGAAATATCTGCTGAGTTGCACAAGGCGCTGACGAAAAAAGGCATGCATATCGAGCTGGAAGCGAAAGTGGAATCCGTGAAGAAGAGTGCCACTGGCGCGACGGTTACGTACAAAGACAAGGCTGGGAAGTCCCAGACGATTAATGCGGAAAAGGTGCTGATTGCCGTGGGGCGGCGCCCACTCACCGAAAATATCGGGCTTGAAAAAACGAAAGCCAAGCTCGAGCGCGGATTCGTTGTAACGAATGCGTATCTTGAGACTGCCGAGCCGCATCTCTATGCTATCGGGGACATCGTCGCAGGACTGCCACAGCTTGCGCACGCTGCTTCGATGGAGGGGATCATTGCGGTGGGCCGCATGGCCGGCAAAGACGTGCAACCGTTCGACCGCAAGCGGTGCCCGAATGCCACCTACTGCGAGCCGCAAATCGGTTCGATAGGGCTTACGGAGAAGCAGGCGCGCGAAGCGGGCTACCAGGTGAAGACCGGGAAATTCCCGTTCATTGGCAATAGCAAGGCGACCATCCTTGGCCAGCACGAAGGGTTCATCAAAGTGGTNNGCGCTTGGACTTGAAGCGACGCTTGACGATATGGCAGCTACTATTCACGCACATCCGACTGTTTGGGAAGCTATGGGTGATGCTTTCAATTCCGTCCGCGGTATGGCAATCAACATCTAGTTTCAAGCCAGAAATATAACGTGAATCAAAAACAGAAAATCTGCTGGGCGGTCGAACTTGGGGTTGTGCGCTATGAACTGGCGTGCAATCTGCAGCAGAAACTGGTTCAGGCACGCAAAGAAGGCGCGATTTCGGACGTGCTGTTGCTCTGCGAGCACCCGCATGTGATTACGCTGGGGCGCAATGGCCGAGGCGAAAACCTGCTCGCGTCCAATCATTTACTTGCGCAGATGAATGTTGAATTTCATCCTACAGACCGGGGCGGCGATATCACTTATCATGGCCCGGGACAGGTAGTCGGCTACCCGATTCTGGATTTGGCGGAGCACCGGCGCGACGTTCGCTGGTATGTTAATCAACTCGAAGAAGTAATGATTCGCAGCACAGCGGGTTTTGGGCTGGTTGCCAAGCGGGTGGAAGGCCAGCACGGCGTATGGATAGACTTGGAAGCTTTCGGAGCGGAAGCAAAGCTTGGCGCGCTGGGAGTGCATTTGAGCCGCTGGGTCACTTCGCATGGGTTCGCGTACAATGTCTCGACCGATCTGCGTTACTTTGATTTGATCGTGCCATGCGGCATCGCGGGCAAGCGCGCGACGTCTCTCGAACGTGCGCTCGGCAGGAATTTGAGTTCACAGGAAGTGACGCAAAGCTTAATTTTGCATTTTGGACAAGTTTTCGAGCGCACAATGATTTCTGTTTCACCCAGCGAACTAGAAGAAGCGTTGACGATACATAAGTTTTCGACCGGAACGCATGTGCGCGATCGAGAGAGTGTCCCGGCAGGAGCAGCAAAAGGGAGCGAGGCATGAGCAATCCGCTGACGCGGGAGCGGCATCTGGAGCTGTATTACTTCATGCAGCTCAACCGCCAGCTTGAAGAACGCATGGTGCGTCTCTTCCGGCAGAACAAAATTGTCGGGGGACTTTACTCGAGCCTGGGCCAGGAAGCTGTTTCGGTGGGGAGTTGCTATCCTCTCGAGAAGAAGGACTGGATCGCGCCCATGATCCGAAACATTGGAGCGCTGTTGGTAAAGGGCGTTCCGCCGCGCGACATCTTTACGCAGCACATGGCGAAATATACTTCGCCGACGCAGGGTAAAGACGGCACCAGCCATTTCGGCGATTTGAAAGGGCGCCACATTGTTTCGCCCATTTCGATGCTTGGTGATTTGATTCCGGTGATGACGGGTGTGGCCATGGCGGGCCGCTACTTGGGCCAGAATATCGTGGCGCTCACTTGGATAGGCGACGGAGGCAGTTCCACCGGAGCGTT
>PKWH01000088.1:8517-18880 GCA_003131985.1 Acidobacteriota bacterium
GACCGCGCGGTGGCTTACGGAATTCGGAGTTGGATTGTGGACGGAAACGACGTCATCGCTGTGTACAACGCGTCGAAAGAAGCTGTGGACGAATGCCGCGCGGGACGCGGGCCTGCGTTAATCGAAGTGAAGACGATGCGCATGAGGGGCCACGCGCAGCACGACCCGGCCGAGTACGTTCCGAAGCAGATGTTCGATTACTGGAAGGCGCGCGATCCAATTACGCTATACGAAAAATATCTAACCGAGAACAAAATCTGGGACGCGAAAACGAAATCGGAAATCGATGGGCGCATCGAGCGCGAGCTCGACGTGGAGCAGAAATTTGCGGAAGAATCGCCCATGCCGCCGCCTGAACTTGCTGAGGAAGGTGTGTACTGCGAAGGTTGTCACGAGATTGAGGCGACGTGGCAGCGTCCGAAGGCGGAACTCACCCCTCCGGGATGCAGCATCGAACCGGGCTGGCAAGTGAAGGATTANNCTCAAAAGCCGCAGCCGCGACTTGCAGAGCCTGAGGCGCCTGATGTTCCGCGCGTACCATTCGGCCGCGGGCCCAAGGACAAATCCGTGCGAGAAACTCAAAATCCTCGCGATCGGCATCAAAATCCACGCGATAAACGCGGGAGACGCTGACATGGCCCCCATTACGATGATCGAGGGAATTCGCCAGGCCATGTTCGAAGAGATGGACCGCGACCCGGCGGTCGTAGCCATCGGCGAAGATATTGGTGTGTATGGCGGGGCGTTCAAAGCCACGGAGGGATTGCTGGCGAAATTCGGCCGCGAGCGCGTGATAGAGACGCCGATCAGCGAAACCGCTATTGTAGGCGCGGCTTGCGGAATGGGATTCCTGGGCTTGCGGCCGGTAGCCGAAATGCAGTTTATTGATTTCATCGCGTGCTGTTTCAACCAGGTGACGAACTTCGTCGCGAAATCTCACTACCTGTGGGGCGCGCCGGTGCCTATGGTCATTCGGGGACCTTCCGGCGGAGGCGTTCACGGAGGCCCGTTTCATTCGGCGAACCCGGAGATGTATTTCGTTCACACGCCGGGGCTGAAGGTGATTTATCCTTCTACGCCGTCAGACGCCAAAGGGTTGCTGAAGTCCGCGATCCGCGACAATAATCCCGTGCTGTTTTTCGAGCACAAATTTCTTTACCGCCGAATCAAGGAAGAAGTTCCCGAGGGCGATCACCTGGTTCCAATCGGGAAAGCCATCGTTCGGCGCGAGGGCACGGACTTGACCATCATCAGCTATGCGGCCATGGCGCACACGTCCATGGAAGCTGCGGAACAATTGGCGAAAGAAGGCATCGAAGCGGAGGTGATCGATTTGCGGACGCTGCTTCCGCTGGATCGTGAGACGATTCTGACTTCGGTGAAGAAAACGAACAAGCTCTTGATCGTTCACGAGGATACGCGCACCGGAGGCATCGCGGGAGAAATTGCGGCGATCGTGTGCGAAGGCGCCTTCGAAGACCTCGACGGGCCCATCGCGCGCGTGACGGGTCTCGATACTCCCGTGCCGTATGCGCCTACGCTGGAAGAAAGATTTCTGCCGAATACGGAAAAAGTTGTCGCAGCCGCGCGCGAGTTGGCAAAATACTGAGGAGGCAGGCGCTCTGACATGGGAAAAACCAAGGGGTTGAACAAAGCGGAGTTTGAAGTCGGCGACGAGGTGCGCATCGCAGACCGCGCGTTTCTTGAAAACTTCATGGAAGCCGGCCAATATCACAATGAGCTGGAGCCGGAGCAACTCGAATACGCGGGCCGCACGGCCAAGGTAAAAGAGGTTTCGTTTTTCCACGGTGGAGACGAGATTTATACGCTTCAGGGAGTGCCGGGCGTGTGGCACGAAGAATGTCTCGCCGCGGCCTGAGTTTCGAGTTCACAGGAGAATACTATGGCAGTCGACGTCATCATGCCCCAGATGGGGGAGAGCATTTTCGAAGGCACGATTACCAAATGGCTGAAAAAAGCCGGTGACAAGATCGAACGCGACGAGCCGCTGTTCGAAATCTCGACCGATAAAGTGGATGCGGAAATTCCCTCGCCTTCTGCCGGCGTGTTGAAAGAAATTAAAGTGAACGAAGGCCAGACGGTGCCGATACAAACGGTTGTCGCCATTATCGAAACCGACGGCGCTGGAGCTCAGTCTGCTGCGCCTGCCCCTGCGAAAGCTGCCGTGCCTGCGGCTGCGTCCGCGGCTAAATCCGCTCCGCCTGCAAACGTTCCAGCCAGCGGTGCGCCTGCTGCCAAGACTGAAGCGGCGAAGTCAGCGCCTCCTGCAGAAACAGTTCAGCAGAAGCCTGCGGTTTCGGCGAGCGGTGAAAAAGTGCGCAGTTCCCCTCTCGTGCGACGCATCGCGCGCGAGCATGATGTGGATCTGACGCAAGTTCCGGGCAGTGGCGCGGGCGGCCGCGTGAGCAAGAGCGATATTTTAGCTGCTGTCGAAGGCGGTGGTTCGTCGGCCGCCGCTCCACGAACTGGGTCGGCCCCTGCACGGGCTTCGGCTCCTCCGCCGGTGAGCGGGGGTGCATCCGCTTCCGCGGTGCTCGAGAATGCCGTGCCGCGCGAAAAAATGTACTTCGGCCACTACGAAGTTCAGCCAATGTCCGTGATGCGGCAGCGTATCGCCGAACATATGGTGCTATCGAAGCGCGTTTCTCCGCACGTGTATTCCGTGGATGAAGTAAACGTCTCGGGGATCGCCGCCATTCGCGCGAAGATGAAGAACAAATTCGAGGAAACTACCGGGACAAAGCTGACGTTCATGCCGTTTTTCGTGCGCGCGGCGGTGGAAGGTTTGCGCACGTTTCCGACCGTGAATTCATCGGTGGACGGAACGAACATCGTGCTGCACAAGGAATGCAATATCGGCGTTGCAGTCGCGCTGGATTGGGGCTTAATCGTTCCGGTAATCAAAAACGCGGAAGAGAAGAACTTTTTGGGGATTGCCCGCGCGATGAACGATCTTGCCGAACGTGCGCGTGCAAAGAAGCTCAAACCCGAAGAAGTTGCCGACGGAACTTTTGCGATTACAAACCCGGGAGTCTTTGGCGGGCTGTTTGGCTTGCCCGTAATTAACCAACCAAACGTCGCGATACTGGGGTTGGGCACCATCGAGAAGCGTCCGGTAGTAATCGACGACGCGATCGCTATTCGCTCTATGGTTTACCTCACACTGTCCTACGATCATCGCGTCGTGGATGGCGCCGTGGCGCACCAGTTCATGGGCAAAATCAAGCACACGTTGGAGAATTGGACGGAAGATATTCTTTAGGCTTTCTCGGCGGCTCGTAGTCAGCGCTGAGAGCTACGAAGCCCTCGGGCTTCCGGCCTAATTTCGTTTTCACCGCAGGCTATGAGCTGCTAGCGTTTTCTTCTCTCATGCACGCCGATTCTAAAACACACAAGTGGGGCAGTCCTCCGTGGCAGATTGATTTCACCGCCCCTCCGCATCCTGCGCCGCTCCCTGAGGTTTTGGACTTCGCCGTGATCGGCGGCGGGTTTACGGGACTGGCTGCCGCTGCGTGGCTACGAAAAATAGCGCCGGAGAAATCGGCGGCGGTGTTCGAAGCCGGGTACATCGGCTCGGGCGCAAGCGGGCGAACGGGCGGGATGGCGCTGGCTGAATCTGCAGCCGGCGATCTTCCAGGTTTGGACGACGTCCTTGCGGGGTTCAGCGAAATTCTTGACGAGCTCGGCGTGGAGTGCGACCGGCGACTGAATGGCGCCTGGGAAGTGGGCCGCGAAAAAGGGCTGACGGATTCTGCCGTTTCCTGGAATGACTCGGGGACCTTGCGCGTCACAAAAGAGGTTTCGGGCGGCACGATCGATCCTGGGAAACTGGTAAGCGGTTTGGGGCGAGCTGCTGATCGACTGGGCGCGCGCATTCTGGAGAATCATCCGGCAGCAAATATACGATGGAGCGACGTCGCTGAGATTGAGCTGGCGCCCGAGGGGCAGGGCGTGAAAAAAATCTCCGCTAGTCAGATTATTTTTGCGACCAATGCTCTCTCGCTCAGGCTGTCCGGGTTGGAACAGGGCAGCCATCCGAGGTTGACGCTGGCGGTCGCTACTGAGCCAGTCAGCGAAGAGACGCTTGAGAAAATCGGCCTGGCGGAACGGAAACCGTTTTACACAGTAGACATGCCATATCTGTGGGGGCGCGTGCGGAAGGACAATTCCGTCATATTTGGAGCGGGTTTGGTGCAATCGCCGGATTCCGACGATCTCGATGGCGTGGATATCTCGTCCGAAGACCCTGCGCGAATTTTTACATCGCTGGAAAATCGCGTGCGCGGCCTGCATCCGGCACTTGAGTCGGTGGGCTTCACGCACCGCTGGGGTGGGCCGATCATGTTCCGGGACTCCTGGAAACCTGTTTTTACCTGGCATCCCCGGGCCATGAAAGAGAAAAATGCGATTGTCATTGGCGCTTTCGCTGGGCACGGCGTGGCGCTTTCGTCATATCTGGGACGGTGGGCTGCGGAAGCTTTACTGAAGGGTCGCGGACTGCCTAAGTGGGGGAAATTGGACGGTGAGTCTTAGAGTAGCTGGATCGATCCACGGACTTCGACTGTTAGTGCAATTTCATTCTTAATTCTTCCGCGAACATTTCCACCTGATTCATCGGAACGATTCGAATGTTTTGGTCTTCGAAAAGTTTGCTGACGAATAGCTGCTGCAGGTTACCGCTTACCGGCGCGGCCTCCGTAACGGCGGTGAACTCGCACGACGGCACGCGTTTTCGTATGCTTTCGACGGTATAGGCCAGAACTTTGGCTTGCGCCGCATCACGGTTGAGCACCACAGACTGAATGTACCCGCGCACGCCATTCCGGTAGCCGTAGTCGAACTTAAACGGATCGCCCACGTGGGTATATTCATCGATATGGACAGCCGGTTTGAGTTTCCCCGAGATGTGATGCCGCTGAAAAACATCTTTGAGCTTATTTCGAATCCATGCCCGCGTGCTTTCCACGATGCCGCCTCCGGCTCTGGCGGGAGGTGCAACGTGGGTGTCGTACAGCCGGGCTAGCTCAACATTGAAGTCTTGCGCGAGAATAGCTTTTTGAGGGCTGAGCTGCACTGCGTTGGAAAGTGTGTTTTCGAGTTTTGTGAAATATTTGCGCATATCTTCACCGCTCATCGAGCGCAGGGTCTCGAATTCCGAAGCGAGCGAGTGAAGCAATTCGACATCGGCACCAGGGTGAAGTTTGCGCACGCGGGCAAATTCACGGTCTTCTTCGATGACCTTGATGGCGCGTCGCGACCCTCCGACCGCTTCGAGCTCCTGGAATTCTTCCAACATGATCCCGATGTTTACCCACTCATCGCGGATCAGGTTTGGTGTATAGCGCAACACTCGATAACGCAGCGTTTTTCGGTCTTCGGACATGGCTTACTCCGTAAAGCTTTGATTCAAGAAATCACTTCCAATTAGGAAAGGGCTGCATCGACGATTTCCAAGCTGATATGAGCAGCTCGCGGACCAGTTTGCGGCGCCGCAAGAGATGTTCGAGCATCTTTTCGAGCGCCTCGAAATCGAAACCGTACCATTCACCGGGTATTTCCTTTTGAATTTCGTCGAGCACCGCCTCGTTCATTTTCGATTCCACCCGTCCCAGCCAGGGTTCAAACGATTCAAGCCCGCGGACCGATTCATACACATGATGGCGCGAGTAAATTCCTCTGAGAGGAGCGTCCGGAAAATTCCATTCGCCCGCGTTGAAACAGAACCCTTGATCGATCATCTGCGCTTGATAACGTGTTTCATTCTTTGCACGAGAGAAAATCGCCTGCCGTCCGTTCGTGTTGCAGGTCCACTTGTCGAAGACGAGCATGCCGCAAAAATCGGCAAGATTTACGACTTCGCGAAGCTGCTCATCGGGAAGGAAGTCATAAACCACCACTTCCGCCGGCGATCCGGGATAGCGAGACCCGAACTGCAAGCCCGCCTTGCAGGGCGCGCGCCCGCGTCCCAGCTCGATTACCAAGTCGTCGGTGTGCGCGATCAGTTCTTCGCGCACCTCCACTACGCTCGCCGGAGGAACGGGAAGTCCTATCCGCGCCGCCAGCCGGGTACCAAGCAATTCGTTCGCCAGAATCCTGGTGCCCTGAGGATTATTCTGAAATTTTACAACGTAATAGGACTCTTCACCCGGCGTGGCTTTAGACTCGCATCTCATCAGATGGGACTGCGCTCCGCCGCGCATTCTCCGAACTTGCTCCAGCACCAGGGGCATGAAGCGCGTATGCTATCGGCCCAAAGAGGTCCACGGCAAGAAAAAGATTTCGAAAGTAGGAAATAGCCGGTAGGTGTACTGGAATGACACTACGCCTACGACAGATGCTTATTTCTGAAGGAATCTCCTGAGAATGTGCAGAGCGACGGCTGATTCAACAACGGGAACCGCGGTCGAGAAGTAATGCTTCGCGGAGCGGCACGAATGGAACGTGCAGCCCCGCGATAATTTTGTTTGCCGCGTTCGAAGCCTAGCGCTTCTTCCGCTTGTGAGCCTTTTTCTTTGGAGTCTTCTTTGCTTTCGATTTGCTTTTCGATTTCGCTTTCTTCTTAGGAGCAGCTTTCTTCGGCCGCTTAGCTTTCGCAGCCGGTGCGGGCTTGCGGGGGGAAGGAGCCGGAGAAGTCTCGGGAGCCTCGTCGTCTTCTTCGATAACGACCTCCTCAATTTCTAACGTACCTTCATGGGGTTGTTCGGCCCCTTCCTCGCCCTCCTCTTCTTCGTAGCGGGGCAGTTCGTCATCGTCCTCATCATGCATTTTGGCGTGAAACATGCGACCCTCCGTGAGTCTCGGGATCCGAAACCGATTATTAGTCCCTCGCCGCTTATAAACGTAGAGTCGGAACTTTGTCAAGCCGCAAGGCTTGAAATTATGCTTATTAAAAAAGGNNTAGCGGTTGACCTTGAGGACATCACCAGCAATCAAGCTTCTTCCGACCAGAAATGGATTAGATTGCCGCAAGGACGCCACCGTGGTTCCATATTCGCGCGCGATCGAGTAGAGGGTTTCTCCACGTTTCACCCGGTGCTCGGCAGTACCGGAGTTTCGACTTGCCGCCACTTTTTCAACTGTCGCGGCGGCGTTTTGGGCAGATTTCGGCTTCGCGCGCGGCGCTGCATCATCGGGAGGTCCGCCGGCATAAATGCGCAACCGTGAGCCGCGTGGCACGCTAGCTCCTCGAATATTATTCCACTTCTTCAATTGCGAAACGGTCACGTCAAAGCGTCCCGCAATTCCTTCGAGCGAATCGCCGCGCTGAACTTTATAGCGTACCAGATGTATCACGGGCGGCGCAGTCGGCACATTCACCAGGAAACCCACGGGCAGCACCGCGTGGGCCTGCAAATGGTTGGCGTTTTCGAGCGCCGCCACGGTCACCCGGTAATGCCGCGCGATGTCAGGCAACGTTTCACCATTTTCCACGCCATGCAGGCGCCAGCTCGTCCACTTGTCTTCGGGAACCTGCTGGATGTTCGCTTCAAATTTTTCTGCGGTTCCTGCGGGCACATTCAATTCAAATTGAGGGTCATTAGGTGTCACGCCGCGCAGCAGCTCCGGATTCAGTCCTCGCAAATCGTCCAGATCCGCGCCGGAAGCATCGGCCACAAGATGGAGGTCGATGGGGTGGCCGGGCTTGATCGTGTCAATTTGAGCCGGCTTTTCGGGAGCCACTTGCACTCCGTAAAGTGCAGGGTCCTTCGCGACCAAGGCCATGGCGATGATTATGGGCACGTAATTCTGAGTTTGCTTCGGAAGCGCATGGAGTCTCTGCAAATCCCAGAAATCAGCGTAGCCGGTTCGCTCGATGGCTTTTACCACATTCATCGGCCCTGAGTTGTACGCCGCCATTACGAGGTACCAGTCGCCGAACATTTCGTACAGGTCACGCATGTGGCGCGCCGCGGCGCGCGTGGCCTTTTCCGGATCGCTGCGCTCGTCAACCCAGTAGTTTCGGTCGAGATCGTATTCCTCGCCGCGGTACGGCATGAACTGCCACAATCCGCGCGCACCCGCGCGCGAAACCGCCGAAGGCTGGAACGCTGATTCGGCCTGTGCTAGGTAAATCAGATCCTGCGGGACTCCTTCCTGCCGCAATACTCGCCGGATCATGTCGTTATATCGGCCTGCTCGCCCAAGCCCATGCTCCATGACAGCGCGGCCCTTCGTGGTTGTAAAGAAGCTAAGGTATTGCAGGACGGAATCATTCACGGTGAGCGGGAGGTCGTGCGGCACGCTGATCAATTCCTGCTCGACCTTGGCTGCCAAGCGCGGATCGCCCTTGGGCAAAGTCATGTCCGACAGTGCATCAATCGGAGCGGGTGGTCCGGTTGGTTCTTCATCTTCTTCCACATTTTGCTCGGCATTTAATTCGTAGGAATGGATCGTTTCACCGAGTTGATCGAGCAAATCGGAGAGGCGCTGGTCGGAATCGGGCTGAAATCCGCTCTGGAGGACAAGATCAAGGGCATGGTCGAAATCTACTCGAGCCTTGTCAAAGTCTCCCGCCTTGTACTTCTTCTGGCCCTTATCGAAGCTCTGCTGCACAGCTGCCACCAGGATATCAATCGCTGGTCTGGGATCATTCTGAAGCGGCGCCAGGTAAGCCGGATGTTCCGGGAAGGGTAGAGCCTCGTGGAGGAACGCAGGGACGGGAGCCGGAGTTGCGGCCGGCGGACGCACCTTGGCCTGTTTCGAAGAAATGGTATCTTCGCAACCAGCGAGGAAAATCGTCCCGGCGGCGAATAGAACCCAGACTATGGTCTTCCTACGCATACCCTTTACCATCTCCTCGGTTACAGCGCTGTCGAGCCGCGAAGTGCCGCCAAACGGGCTTCTCACTAGGATTCGGCCTGCCGGCACGGAAGTCGCGTCGCGGCGCGGCGGACTAAACCAGGTAGCATGCCCCGCTAAGACGCTAGAAAATCTTACGAATTACCGACGCTCGGGTCAATGGACATGCCGTACCAGTCGTTGACGATATCAAGACATCGAGTACTAGGGAATGCCCCGGTTGAATCAGACGCGAATGATTCGGCCGACTACAGGAATCCTGGAACGGCTGAGTGTACACCGAGACTTGCCATTTTGGAATGTATTGGCGAGACCAAACGAGGGTAGAAAGTGAGCCGCCAGCCCGGCGGTTCCTTTTTCCCCGGTTTCCTCGCTAAAGGCCGCGCGGCTAAGCAAAACTGTTTTTAGCCCGGCAAACTTCCTATCCCAGCGCTTGACGCAAATCCTGAATGAGGTCTTCCGGATCTTCCAGGCCCACCGAAACGCGGACCGTTCCCGGTTCGACCCCTGCGGCGCGTAATTCTGCGAGCGACATATTGTAATGAGAAGTATAGATCGGCAGAACCACGAGCGATTCGGCTCCGCCCAGACTGGCTGCGAGCAGGAAAATTCGCGTGCGGTCGCAGAAACGGCGTGCCGCGGACAATCCGCCTTTTAGGTCGAACGCAAACATGCCGCCGAAACCGCGCATCTGGCGCTTCGCCAGCAGATGATCCGGATGCGATGGCAGGCCCGGGTAGTGAACGCGCGCGACCTTTGGATGCTTGGCGAGATAGCGCGCGATGATCATAGCGGTGGCGCATTGCCGTCGCACGCGCAGTTCGAGCGTCTTCATGCCGCGAATCAGCAGGAAGGCCGCTTCGGGATCCATCGAGCCCCCGAGATTTATGATCATGTCGCGTACTTTCCTCATCAAGGCATCGCTGCCGGCCGCGGCGCCAGCGATCACGTCGGAGTGGCCGGCGAGATACTTGGTCGCGCTGTGCAGCACAATATCGAAGCCCATCTCAAGGGGTTTTTGGAGCACCGGGCTGGCGAACGTGTTGTCGATCAGCGAGATCAAATCCCACTCTTTCGCGAAGGCGATCGCTTTTCGCAAATCCACGAGCCGCAGAGTGGGATTCGTGGGTGTTTCGATATACAACGCTTTCGTGCGTGGACTAACCAGGCGTTCGATTCCCGCGAGGTCTGACTCCACATGCCGAACGACGATGGCCATACGCGGAAAGACATCGCGCATCAGGCGGTAGGTGCCGCCATAGACCTGTCGCGTGGCGATTACTTCATCACCGGCCTTCAGAACGGCGAGAAGCGAACTCGAAATGGCGGCCATACCCGATGCGGTGACCACGGCTGCTTCCGCGCCTTCCAGCGCCGCCAGCTTCTTCTCAGCGACAGCAAGCGTGGGGTTTCCGTAGCGGGTGTAAATGTAAGCCGAACTTTTCCCCTGCGCCCAGCGCTTCATTTCCTCCGTATTGGCAAATGTGAAATTCGCGGTGCGGGCAATCTCCACGCCCACGGAGGCGCCGATGCCGAATTTCTC
>PKWH01000353.1 GCA_003131985.1 Acidobacteriota bacterium
TAATCATGAAGCTGCGTTTCGCTTAAGCCCTGCCCTTCCACCGTCAATAAGCAAACCGGAAGGCTCGACGCATCCACTTTCATCACAACGGGCGGAAGCGTCCCCTGCGGCAGCCGCCGCAAATCCGCCATGGCCAGATTTGAAATCTGCGTGACGTCGGCGTTCGCATCCGATCCGGGCTGAAAATAAATTTTAATCAGGCTCACGCCAGTCATGGACCGCGACTCGATGTGATCGATTCCACTGCCGAGCGTGAAGAAGCGCTCGAACGTGTCCGTAATGTCGGCCTCGATTTGCTCGGGAGGCATTCCGTTGTAAAAAGTGGCTACCAGCACCACTGGAATGTCGATGGGAGGAAACATATCCACGGGCATTTGNNTAGGGGTGTCGTATGGAAAATGTCGGCATTGAATTCCTACTCCATTCCCGGAGCGGCCACTATTTGAGGTGAGACAAGCTCGCCGACCTTGAATTGATTCTGTTCGCCAAAAATGACGGTGTCGTTCTCATTCAATCCGGACAATATCTCCGCTTGCGTAGCGGTCTGAATGCCCAGCTTGACTTCGCGCTTTTCCACTCGATTGGAAGCGTTTACAAGAAGCACGGTGCCGGAGCCGCTGCCCGACGATTCCACTGCCTGTACCGGAACACTTAAAACGTTCGAAGCCGAGCGCAGCGGAATTTTCACCGACGCATACATTCCGGGGACAAGCAAATAGTTCGGATTGGGAACCTGGACTTCCGTGTGCATCGTGCGCGTTTGTGTTTCAATTTGATCGGAAAACCTGATGATTTTTCCCGTAAACGAATTTTTCGCCTGCGACACTTCGATATCCACGCTGTCGCCCACGTGAACGTCAGCGACCGCTCTTTCCGGCACGGGAATTACGAGCCGCAAAATATCGTTTTGCGAAAGCTGGCACAAAGCTAGGTCTCCCTTGTTCGAAGATGTTCCGGCGGGAAGCAGAGCGCCCGTGTAGGCGTAAATCTTGGTTACCACGCCGTCAAAAGGCGCAGTGATTCGCGCATATGCGAAAATTGCCTGGTCCTTCCCGAGCGCGGCCTTCGAGGCAAGCAGTCCTTGCTCTGCAGCCGATACCGCGTCCTTCGCTGATGAAACGCCGGCGTTTGCTTCCAGATCTTTGCCTTGCGCGGTGTCAACCTCTTCCTGCGCCATCAGCTCAGGCCGCGACTTTTGCACTTCCGCGAGCCGCGTGTAGGTGAGGTGCGCGACGGTGTAAGCGGACTGCGCCCGATTGAGTTCCTCGCGCGCGCGTGAGAGGTCCTGATCGCTTCGGCGAGCGCCTGCTTCGTCTTGTTGCAATTGCTGCTGCAGCTCGGGAATTTCCAGTTCGGCGAGGAGTTGCCCTTTCTTGACGTGCGTTCCCCAATCCACATAGAGCTTCTTGATGTAGCCGGAAACTTTTGCGTAAACTTCGATTTCCTGCAGCGGCTCGAATTCCGAAGCGATTTCGAGAGTGTTCGAAAGATTCCGCCGCGCGACCTTTACCACCGGCGCAGTCGGAGCATGCGCCGCATCTTCGGCCTCGGCTTTGCGAGCATCTCCGCAGCCGGCCAAAATCCCTGCCACGAATCCCGAAGAAATCAGCAGTGCGACGTACGCGCGCCTGTTTTTCTTACACATCCGTTCACCTCATAATCCGCAGAAATCATTTTCGCTGAGAATTGAAGCGGCCCTCATATGCCAATAGCCATGCAGTTCGGCCCCCAACAGGCCCGAATTCACTGCGGCCCTATCGCGGCAAAAGGCCGCGAAAAATTCGAAAAGTGCAAGGACCCGGTAAATTCAAATCATTAGACGAAGGGGTGATTTTGAAACGTACTCTTGGTAGAACCGCGAGGGAGGTGGAGCGCGATGCTGAATGGAGACCGTGACTCCGATCGACGGCGAGGCAAGCGAAATCTCCTCGACGCCGTGATTCACCGGAGCGCATGGTTGTGGTCGAACAACCTTCGCGATCGGATAGAGCGGCGCTGGTTCCAAGAGAACTGAAGCCGGAGCACCCTTCATCTTGTTTGAAACATTGATGTAATGCGCAGGATTAGAGTTGGGAAAATACTGGCTGTTTTTCGCGAGAGTCGACAACCCCGTGACCGCGAACAGCAGCAGCACGACCGTTGCGGCTTGCAGGCTAGTTCTGGTCAACCGGCTCTTCATTAACTTGACCGCTGCTACCGTAAGCACCTGTCAATTATGGCTGTCCTACGCGGCGAACGCAAGAATATGGATTCGATGTGAGTCGAGAACCTGTATCATATGACCCCGACATTGAAATTTTCCCGAACTCGTGATTAACGCGCTTACCGTACAAGTGCGGCGGTGCACGNNAAAACTTCGGGATCAAGCATCAAGCACGTGGAGTTGGAAACGCTCAAGTACGTATCAAGCGGCTACGGCCGGTACCTGACCGACTTCGTCCTCTACTCCACGCACGAACCCTGTGCCATGTGCGCTGGTGCCTGCGTGTGGTGGAGAATTCGGCCCTTCGAATAGTTCAATTAGTTCAATCAGCGCTGTGAGCACTAGTGGCAGTATGCAGCGGCAAGGCCGACCTGAGATCTAGCGTGCCAGGTCTCACCCAAAACCCTCGCTCCGCAAATCGCGCCGCTGTGTTATGCTCTGCGCCACTTTTACCCCAAAGGAGATTCATTCCATGCACCGGTACACCTGCCTAGCGCGATTCAAAATGATCCCATTCGCCGCCGGCCTGCTGGCCTTGGGCCTTACAGTTTCACCATTGTGTTTGGCTCAATCGAGTCAGTTGAGTGTCGGCTCATCACTTGTAGCAACTGCCGACCCTGCGATACAGCGCCCGAACACAAGACATTGCGAAGTTACGCTTCTGACTGATCAGGCTTTCGACGACTTCAACAACAAAGATTTCAACTTCACGCCACCTTCGAGTTGCCAGGGCCCGTGGTCCAAGGTCATCTTCACTGCGGATTTCTCCATCCAGCCGGGCGTGCAATTTGACCGCACGGGACAAGTCTTCTTCGCCGGAGTGAACATTTACTTCGGAACCACCGCCGAGCCGTTGCAATCGCAGACCGACACATGGCACGTCGAGCGCGATCTCACTGATTACAGTTCGCTGTTCAGGACGGCACAGACGGGCTACGCAAGCCTCGGGAATATCGTAGGTGCGGACGGCTTGAACTCGATCATCTTCGGCACATTCAAGCTCGAGTTTTTTCAGACAGACTTCTTCAATCCCGCCCCGCGCACAGCGGATGCCGTGCTTCCGGTGCAAAGCAACGGCAACAGCTCTTTCCAGGTCAACGCTTCAGCTCCAGGAGTGACGCAGAGTTTCACACTTCCGAAAAACGTCGAAGCCGCCTACCTCGACGTGGTGGCTCAGAGCCAGAACGAAGAAGAGCAGTGGTTTTTCTGCCTTCCGAATAGCATCGCGCCCCAGCTCGGCGATTGCGGAAATACCGCATTCCGCGAAGTTGAGATCAGCGTCGACGGTAAGGCCGCTGGCGCAGCGCCGGTTTACCCATGGATTTATACCGGGGGCATTGATCCAGGCTTGTGGGTGCCCATCCCTGGCGTTCAGACGCTGAATTTCGTTCCGTACCGTGTGGACCTAACACCGTTTGCGGGTACTTTAAATGACGGCCTGCCGCACACCGTCGGAGTGAGCGTCTTCAACGCGTTCGAATTTTTTAGCATGACCGCGCAACTGCTGGTCTATGAAGACCACGGATCGCAAGAGGTCACCGGAGCACTGACCGAAGACACGTTGACCCTTCCCAACCCGTCTGTAACAAACACCGTTATTCTTGATTCGAACGGTCTGGGCGGCGGTACAGTCACAGTCGCGAATACCGACAACTTCACCATCACCGGATTCGTGAATACCTCGCACGGCCGCGTGCAGACAAAAGTTGAGCAGCAGCTCAACTTCAACAACGTTACAAACGTTACCAGCACCGCTACCGCTTTCATTCAGAGCATCGTGCAGACTTCGACCACGCATGCTAAGACCACCACTTCCGAAGGTCCGCTCTTTACCACCGAGGAGACGGATTTTTCCTATCCCATCACGGCGAGCTTCGACGAGGAAGTTCTGAGCGACGGCAATATCACTCAACAGAGTTCTGTCGATCAGAAGTTTCAACGTGAGGAAACAGATACGCTCGAAGGAATCCCGATTTTCAAGAGCAGCGTGTCGAATGAAGTCACTCCCACTGACCTCGCGCTTTTCATTGCGACGCCGAACGGTTTCGAACTCGGGCCAAATTCCAACATGAGCAGCAAGCAGACCTACGTCTCTAACGACTCGTTCGGCAACTGCTTCAGCCGCACTCTTACGGCTGCCGCGAACGTGCTAACCGCAGTGGAAAATGGAGCATCTTGTAGATAACTCCGCCTCCGCCGGCAAATGAGCAAACGGCCGAGCTACCGCACATCTGCGGCTGTGCTCGGAAACACTGGCGACAAACGGATATAATCTACCTGCATGATCCCTGCCTCCTACAAACCGCGAAAGAAATTCATGGAGCTAGCCATTGCAGAGGCCAAACGCGCCGGTGACCGGGGCGACTATCCCATAGGAGCGGTGATCACACGCCTCACGGGCGGTCGCGAGGTCGTCATTGCCAGCGCCGGTAACCGAGTAAAAACTTCGGGATCAAGCATCAAGCACGTGGAGTTGGAAACGCTCAAGTACGTATCAAGCGGCTACGGCCGGTACCTGACCGACTTCGTTCTCTACTCCACGCACGAACCCTGTGCCATGTGCGCTGGTGCCTGCGTGTGGTCGAGAATTGGCGCGGTCGTGTACGGCGTTTCCCAAGAAGACATTGCTGCTTATGGCCGCAAGCGCGGTACGGAAGACTACAAATGGCGAGCTTGTCTGATTCCCTGCCGGTTTGTCCTCAAGAAGGGCAATCACCCCGTTCCCGTCATCGGCGGTTTTCTCCGCCGAGAATGCCAAAAACTCTTCAGTTACAGAGCTTCGTAGTTGATCCCCACCTTTCCGTAATCCTTTCCGTTCACTTGTCCGGTAATCCGACTTACCCAGGAGTTGTTACGCGCCTTGATTGAGATTCACCCAAGGCCGCCCGGTTTCGGGCGGGTGCAGGCAGGATCGCGCCGTCTATCTCAGGGTCCGGGTTCTGCTAGTAATTCCCTGCGTCACGGCGAAGTGGAACACATACGGAGATCACTCGCTAAATGTCGTATCGCACGTATCAGTTCTTCCGCGAGTTTGGTTCTATCCAAAGCCAACTCAACCGAAGAGGCGCATTCACGGTCCAGACGTCTGAAGATGACGTCAGAAAAAAAGGCGGCTCGCGAAGAGCCGCCTTTTCTAAAGTGGAGACGCTCCGGTCAGAAGATCAACTTGCCCGTGATTTGAGCAATTCTCTGATCCGTGGCAGCAGCCGCGAACGATCCATAAGGCGACGTTGGTGTGAACTGCATGAAGGCTACCTGGCCAAAGAAAGGCGCGTTAGTGTTCGGATAAGGCGAACCATAATTCGCATGGTTGAACCAGTTGTAGGCACTAAAACCAAGCTGGAACGTCATACGCTCGGTGACTGCAAAATTCTTCTTTACGCTCAAGTCGCCTCCCAGGAATCCTGGACCACGAAAAGCGTTACGGCCGACACTACCCATAAAGTCCGTGCTGGTGGCAAAGTCCGCCGACGAGAAGCACGCAACCAGCACACAGGCTCGCCCGTTGCTGAAGTTCCTCTGAGTGAAGGTCGGAAGCGGCTGCGCCAGGATAGTTGCACCAAATGAACTCGTACCTCCCAGGTTGTTGCCCACCAGCCCCGCAGTCGCTCCGCCATCGATGATGCTGAAGGGGAATCCGGTCCGGTAGAACATTGTGCCGGAAATCGTCCAGCCACCGATGGCTGCATTCACCAAGCGCTGCTCGCTCTTGAACGGCAGTTGGTAGACGTAGCTGCCCGATATCAGGTGCCGTGCATCGTTGTCTCCTGAAGCATATTGCGCGCGCAGATTGTTAGGATTGATCTGCGTAAGGATGCTGGTGATGACGCTGAAGGGCTCTTCTGGCACGTTCGAGAACTCGTCAAGCGCATGAGAGTACGTATAGTTAAGGCGACCGGACAATCCATGCCACTTGTTTTCCTGGATGGAGAACGTGACGCCGTTATAGTTCGATACTGCCCCGCTATACAGTTGATCCACGCGGCCGACACGCGGGTCTGGCGCGGTTGCCGGAAGGCTGCCAAAACCAAAGCCGTTCAAGGTGGGATTCAAAACCAGACCGTCATACCCATGGTTGCCAACGTAATTGGCCGAGACCACGGTGCGTGCTCCGAACGTATGCTGTAGTTCAAGATTCCACTCCACATACTTCGGATTCTGGAAGTTGCGGCTGACGTCATTCAGGTTTGGAACGGAAAGGGCGCCTTGCGCGTTGAGGCAACCTCCAAACGGTGCGGCTGCGCCAGCGTAGCCACCGCCGCTCGAGCCGCCAGTCGTCAAACTTCCGCCGCTATTGTAATTCGACAAAAAGGCGCCATTGCACTGCGTCACCAGGTTCACGCCGCTGCCCGGAAATGCAGTGGATCCCGGGGGCGCCAAGTCGAACGCCACGCTTCCCGTCGGCACGTTGAACAAGTTTACCTGCGGAAAATTCGTATCAAATAGGCTCAAAAGACCGCCGGGGTAAAGGTCGGTGAAGAGGCCCACGCCCGCGCGAAGGACCGTATTTTGACCGATTGGGCTCCAGGCGAGGCCGAACCTTGGCTCGAAGACAACCTTTTCGATACCCGGAATAATTGTCTTGTTGCCAGTTACGAACGATTCATCGTACGGAATCGTCGCTCCGTGCGGCAAACCGATAAACGACGAAGCGGGCAGGCTCGCGCAGCTGGACTGGCACACGCCACCGGAGTTGCGGTCGGCCCTCAGCGTCATCGTCAACTTTAGCTTGGAGTTGACCCGATACTCGTCCTGGAAGTAGAAGCCGACGCTATAGTAGGCGATGGGTTGTTTGATCGCGGAGGCAAAGTTGTAAAGTACGCTTCCGCAGCCAAGCTGATTGTTAGTTGGTGGGCTGACGTTACAGCCTGCAGGAGCAACTTGATCATTCGCAAAACCAAACAAGGTGACGTCGACCTCAGGATACAGTGTGTTTTCGCCCGCGGTATAGTCCGAGACGTCGTCTCTCCGGAAGTTCACACCCATCTTGAAATTGTGGTTTCCTCGCGAAATCGATAAGTCGTCGACCAACTGCCACTGCTCCACATGGCGGCCCTCCGGGAATTGGAAACCCGCGGCGAATCCGTTGGGATTGCCAGATCCGGTGCCAAGTGGAGTCAATGCACCATCCACTTGAAATTCAAGGTTTCCCGGAAAAAGCCCCAGCGCCGACGACGGACTCAAATTGCCGAAAATCGCCGCGTACCACAGATCGGAGAAGATGAAGTTGTTCACAACTGTCGGTGAGAAGATGTGCGTGTAATTCAACTGGCCTTCGTCCTGCGGCTGAACACTCGAATTGTTAAACGCAGAGTTAATCGGGTCGGTGTAGGTTGGCTGTACTCCCCGATCAAATCTGACGCGCCCGAAAATCTTGTCGTTTTGCCCTAAGTTGTAGTCCACCCGTCCACTAAGCAACCATTCCTTGTTTCCGCTGGATACGGACTCCGTAAAGCTCTCGGTGCAGGCGCCCCCTGTGGCTCCTGGCGCAGTTACAAATCCCGGGCAGCTGTCGGCATTTGGTTCCGGGTTGTGGGCCCCCACGGCGCCGTTGTATAGCTTGAAGATATTCGCATAAAACGCCTGCGTGGCCGGATCCCCAGGAACATTACCCTGCACGAAGCTTTCAAAGGCTGGCGTGGGTACGCTGACGTTCTGGATTGAACCAAAGATGTACCGTATTCCTTCCGTATTCACGAAGAAGTACGCTTTGTCTTTCTTTATAGGACCGCCAATGGAAGCCGCCCACTGGTTGTTGTTTTCGAATGGTCTCGAATTAGGCAAGCCTTCGCTAATTTCGGTGGCTTTGTTGAGAGGATCATTGGCAGTGAGCGCCCGGCCTGTCCAGTTGTAAACTGCGTCGCCGTGAAAAGTGTTGCTGCCGGATTTCGTGCTGTAATCGACTTGAGCGCCCGCCTGACGGCCATATTGTCCGGTGTAACCGTTGCTCACCACCGCAACTTCCTGAAGTTCATTGCCGCCCAGCAGCAAATTGCTCGAACCTGAATTATTCAAGTTCAAGAACGCATCGTTGTAGTCATTGCCATTGACCGTGAAGAGGTTTGAGGTGCCTGGCAGACCAAATGCACTGAAGTTGCCATAGCCGCCGCCCGTCGAGCTGTTCATGGTGATGCCCGGCGCGGTCTGGGCCACGTAGGTAATGTCGCCGCCAGGATTGGGAACGTTCTGGATCTGATTGGTATCGAAGTTCGAGGAGATGTTGGCGTCTTCGGTCTGCAGCATCGCGCCTTGACCGTTTACCTCAACGGTGACCGCACCTGCGCCGAGCTCCATCTTAAGATTTGAGGTAGACGTCTGACCCAGAAGGACTTCCACTGTCTGACTGAGTTGCTTGAATCCTTGCTGCGTCACTGTCAAGCTATACGTGCCGGGCTTTAACAGCGCGAATTGATATACGCCATCCGCGTGGGAATTGGTTGTCAGCATTTCGCCAGTAGCATTGTTTTTGAGATTTAAGGTTGCGCCGACGATAACCGCGCCAGAAGGATCGGAAATGGTTCCACTAATCGCTCCGGTTACTATGCTCTGCGCCGAAATTAAAGTGGGCAGCAAGAGCAGCAAAGCTATAAACGAGACGGCAAGTCGGAAGTACTTATCAAATCGCAATCGCATTTTTCACCCCAGTCTTCTGTTAAATTTTCGGAGACCGCTAATCGACGGGCTAACCCCTCACACACCAACGCGTACAGCACCTTCGTCTCCGTTCTTTGCGCCAAATAAGTTGTTTGCTAAGGGTCAGTTACAAAAATACGGAAGGATAAGATATGTTTAACTCGATAAAAAATGATGGGCACGTCCGATTACCTGGAAAGATACTTGAGTGAAATAACCGCGCCGCATGCTTTCGAGGCCGGAGCGCTCGATTATTCGTTGATGAATTACTTTGCTATCGGGTTGGTACTCGCCCCGAAGCGTGGACAAAAACGGTCAGTGTTTTGCAATCAGCACACGGTTTAGTTCTGTTATCAGATGCATGCCCCTACACCGAATTGATTAAAGCTCATGATGGCGTCTCATCTGCGGTTAAAATTACCTTCCGGCCTTGACCTGGATCGAAGTTTCTGACGAAACGTAAGTCCTGATAAACGCGCTTACCGCAGAAGCGGAGTAATGGCGGGGCAGACGTGCGATGAATCGATTCATCATCCGCTGGCGAAATTAGGGACCAGGCATTCCCTTGCATCGAGCCGAAGAGCGCCTGGTTGATTTCCGCAATGAAGTGTCATATTGAACAGATTTAGGTTTCTCATCGCTCTATGATTGCCCTCGACTGAGCCCTACGGGGCCTTTGATAACAAGCGAGAGGGCCGCCCTCAGGGAAAGGCCCTCTCGCTGAACTTTTCAAATTGAGCGCTACGAATTGCTGAGGAAGCGCGCTCGCTTCATGAATGATTTTTTCAGGCGCTTCGGTCCGTTTTCTATTCTCCGATTTTTGTCATTTTAAGAAGGAGCAACGGCTTCAACAGGCACTGAGCGACGCAACAAAAACCAAACTGCTTTCTGAAGGAGGAGTCAGTTATGCGGGTTAAGAACCCGAAGGAACTATTTGTAACGATGTTGAGCCAGGTGCGGCACGGCACGGAGCTTACGGAGGCGGTTTACAGGGAGCTGGGGGAATTGTCCAAGAATCCTGAAATACGGGAGGCGCTCGATGCCCGGGCTTCCGTGTCCCAGCAAACCCTGGCGAAGCTGGATAAGGCTTTCAAAATGATCGGGGAGAAACGGGTGAAGGTTACTGGACGGCTCCACGATGTCTTTGTCGAGGATTTCCGTAAGGAACTTTCGGAGATCGAATCCCCGGTGGCGAGACGGCTCTTCATATTGGCAAAGGCGAATCACTTGAGTCACATGCGCGCGGGGGAATACGTCACGTTGGTGGCGGCCGCCGATGTTTCCGGTAACCATGGCGTGGGCGTGCTGCTTGAAAGCTGCCTTGGCGACCATTTGGCGTTCATGGAACGGACGAAGCGTTTGATCCATCACTTCGTTACTGCAAAGACCGCGGCGAAAGCTAAGGCCGACCGCTCACACTCGCGAACGATGTGAGGGAGAGTCCGCGATTCGCGAGGTGTTGACGATGCAAGCCGCCGAAGCCAGCTGAAATCCGCGGAGCCTTTGTAGCGGCGGCCTTTAGGCCGGCAGTTTTTGCCCAGCCATACGACGAGAAAGCTGCCCGCCTGAAGGCGGCCGCTACAAAGTCAAATTCGCGATTCGCGAGGTGCTGACGTCCGGTAAGCGCAGAGCCTGGTAAACGCGTTCAAAGGGCTCAGGGCCATATTAGCGCTTGGGCAAACCACGCGTGCTAGAAGTGGTATGGTGTTTGCGCTCGGCGGGATCCCAATCCTCGGAGGGAAATGTAATCCGCCAGAAGAGCGGCGAGGGTTCGATAAATTCGAGGCCGACTTCGGTCTTGCCGGAATCCCTCTGCCCGATAAAAGTCACGATGCAAGGCAGTTCTTCCACCGTCTTCGGATTGACGATCGCGAGCTCCTGTCCTCGCACGAGTTTCGCCGCAAGTCGCAACATGCAGCCGTGTGCGTTCACCGAGACGGTGAGAGATTCTTCGGTGAAAGGCACCTCTCCGTTTTTTCCGCGGACCAGCACCGGCATCGTGATCTGTACGCGGTGCGACCGCCTGCGGTCCGAACTGCTCTCGCCGGCAGCAGGCACTTTCGAAGCTCTCATCTCTCGCATGCAATCCCCCATTCATGAAGCAAGTTGCGCGTCGTGGCATGCAGCTGCTAAAAAGTGCTTAGCCGCGACGTAGAGCTCTTTACCAGAGTACTTGGAAACCAGATTGAAACCGTCCGCTTTAGCACAGTTTCCTACAGAGCACCTCGGCTGCCATCGAAATCAAATAACCCCGTTTTTCCTATTTGGGGATTTACGCGGGCGCTTGGCGGACGGCGGTTTGCGCGAGCTTTTCTGCGACGGGCTGACAGCTTCGCGCGCCGCCAAAGCAATCTTCGCATCCAGCTCCCCGACATTTCCCTGGAATGCCTCACGCGCCTCGGCAACAACTGCGGCGGTGCGTTCCGTTGCGCGCTCCGCCACCGCCTTCAGAACGTGTTCGGCGATACGATCTGCAAAGGATTNNTCCTCGGCCAGCGCTGCTTCCACGGTTGTTCTCAACATTCGCCGCGCGGCGTCAAGCTCTGAGTTGTGCTGCTGCAAAGGCGACGGATGGACGAGAGCTTCGGCGACCTTGACCTCGATCTCGGGCAGCGTCGCGACGGCCGAACGGGCCGAACTCGCCGAAACGGAATCACTAGCCGGCTGCATATAAGCTTCTGACTCTGGTTCTTCCTCGATTGACGCCGCCAGCGGAAGGGGAAAAAGCTCAGTCTCAGGCTCGTCCGGCTCCGCAGACACTGGGACTGTCAGCTCCTCATCATCAGGATGTGGAAACCAATCCTTGGGTGGAGATTTTATGTCCCAAATATTTCCGAAAACTTCAAACTCCAATGCGACATGGAAAATTTCGCGGTAGGTGCGGGGTCGCTGGACCCAGATGACTCGAGCGGGAAATCTACTCGAGGGCAATCCCCGCTCGCTGCCACGGACCTCGATGGTGAGCCTGGAATCCTTTGGGACATAGTGCTTCGACTCATACTTGCAGCCGTTGCAGTTCACCGTCACGGTTGAGGTGTATTCCTCGAACGCCTGGCCGAGCGCGTCCATCCCCCGGATCGTGATCGGCACGGCGTGAACGATTCGAGCACTGCGACGTTTTTCTGCGCCACCGTCGTTCGACGGCAAGTGTACGGACACACGGGCCTCCGAAGGGGTGTTTGAAGATTAGCAGTCCCATTCCTGTGCGGGCGGCGTATCGTGAGCGGTTGTGCGAAAGGGTAAAGATTCCAACCAGATCGGACGTTCAGACTGGGCTTATGCGCGCTCTTCGTCCTTCAAATGTGCGGCAATCCGATCTATCGTCCAAGCTAAAGTTTTTAACTAAATCGCCGCCATTACAACGTGTTGCCGTAACAGAGTGGTGAATGTGTCATACTCCTTGCTCTAAGAGCAAATATTGGTGGAGGGTCCGTGGTTCGGGTGCGTTTTTGTGCGACGGCGGTGTTCGTAGTGGCGACGGCGATGCTTGCGGCGTGTGGAGGTGGGTCGACGCCGATTTCGGTGAGCCTGTCTCCTTCCTCTCCGCAGGAGATCGATCAGGGCGAGACTGCCGCGATCGTGGCGACTGTAATGAATGACACGTCTACCAAAGGGGTCTCGTGGACCCTGACTGGCCCGGGCTCTCTCAGCGATTCGACGGGGCCGTCCGTTACTTATTCGCCGCCGACAACCAATCTCACTAGCAGCCAACAAGCGACGGTGACGGCGACGTCCGTAGCAAACCCGAAGAAGAGCGCTTCGTTACAAATCACTGTGAACGCTGCCCCTCAAATTCCGCTCCAGACACTTGCGAACGGATCGGTGGGCGCGCCGTACGATCAACCAATCACGCTCACCGGGGGCGCCTCTCCGTTTCAATGGAGTGTGTACAACGGGCCCATTGAAACCGGATTTGCAGTGGCCGGCGCGGTTCCGGATGGATTGCAGATGAACCCGAGCACGGGGGTGATTAGCGGAACGCCGACCGGCGCCGGAACGTGGTATTTCGAGGCGACGGTAACGGACGCGACCGGCGCGTTTGCGTTCAATCCCCTTCTGAGCATCCAAATCACGCCGACTGGTCCCGCGGGAAATCCGGTCCCATTTCTGAACCAGCCGCTTGTGCCCACGGCGGTTTCACCGGGCAATCCAGGCTTCACCCTGAAAGTGAACGGGACGGGATTCGTTTCGGGAGCGACAATTAACTTCAATCGTACGCCGCTGGCGACAACGTTTGTGGACGCCGAGCACCTGACAGCGGCGGTTCCAGCGGCGGCCGTTGCGAATGCGGGGACGGCCACAGTCACGGCGGTGAATCCTGGAGTGGCCGCGGCGCAGTCCAACGTGGTCTATTTCCAAGTAGGCGCACCCCAAGCGACAGTCAGTTTCGCGGCGGCGGCGAATTCGCCGCTGCAAGTTCCTGAGTCGTTGGGGGTCGCGATTGCCGATTTCAATGAGGATGGAAAGCCGGATCTTGTCGTCACAGGCGCCGTCAGTGTGTTTGTATTTCTCGGGAAGGGTGACGGCACATTTGCCCTCACTCCAGCCTCTCCAATTCGGGTGCCAAGCCCGCCATACGACGACTTTGCTTCACCCCATGTCGGGCCCATCGTCGTCGGTGATTTTAACAACAGTGGCCATCTCGGGTTCGCAGTCGGGGAGTTCCAGAATGAGGCGGCTATTATCCTGTTAGGGAATGGGGATGGAACCTTCGTCTTTTCGTCGGCGGAGATCGCGAACGCCCTTGGCCAGCCGATATCCAGTATGGAAGCGGCGGATTTCAATGCGGATGGGAACCTCGATCTTGCATTCGCGAACCAAATCTCGGGCGTCTCACCCGTTGTTCTCGGATACGGGAAGGGAGCGTTCAACACGGCAGGGGACCTCTTCACCACCGGATTCCCCACAGGCGCGGCGGTGGGAGATTTCAACGGAGACGGAAAGCTAGATACGGTTGTGGCGAGTGGCGGGTCCACCGTTACCGGGGGCTCTGGACTGGCTGTATCGCTTGGCAATGGAGACGGCACATTCACACAGGAAAGTACTTCCCCAATTCTCCTCGGCACTAGCCTCTCCGCAATCGTGACAGGCGACTTTAATGGCGATGGGAAGCTGGATCTTGCGGTAACGGATTCCGGCAGCAACACAGTATTCATCCTGCTCAGGAATGACGATGGCACGTTTGGATTGACATCAATTATCCCGGTAGGAAAAGAGCCGGAATCGATCATAGCAGCGGATTTCAATAACGATGGCAAGCTGGACCTAGCCATCGCCAACCTTGGAGACAGCACAATCACGGTCTTGCTTGGGAACGGCGATGGGACCTTCACACCAGCATCCGGTTCGCCATATGCGTCAGGAGGAGGCGGCGGCCCGTTTCAGCTCGCGGCTGCCGATTTCAACGGCGATGGCAAACTCGATCTCGCGGTGGTGAATCTGAATGGAACGGGAACAGTATCAATCCTGCTGCAGCAATAGTACGCGCCGGGCACAATTAACGGAGGAACCATGAAGACGGCTGCACTGTTTGTCTTGCTACTGCTCGCCACGCTGGCCCCGGCGGCGCCAGCGCCGGATGAGTACTCGATCAATGTGCATGTGACTTCATCGTACTTCGTTGGCGGTGGCCAAGGGCTGGATGTCGTCATCAACTCAAAGAAGTATCAGCTTAGTGGGTTTAGTGGGGCTACCAGATCTGCATCAGTATTGGCCCTGGGCGACTACAAGGCCAAGCTGATCAAAGATGAACATCAGACCGCCTACGACTCATATCAGGAATACGAGTTCCTTTTCCCCGACAAAAAAACCAGGAAGTTCCTGCTCTCTGGACAGAGCGAGTGACATCATCCACAGGCTAGAGGTGAGTCCGTGGAACGCTCCCGAAATACAGGTCGCCAACCTCAGGCTCACTTCTTGCGCGTGACGAGGATGTCAGTCACGTAGAACCATCCATTCCAAGGAAAGCCCATATAGAATTGCACTTCGCCGAATTGCTGGGGAAAGGAGAGTGGCACGTTGTTTATGTTTACGTCTTTGGTTCCCGAGGCGCCGCTGCCGATTAAGTTCAGGTGTGCGGTGGCTGACGTTGAGGTGATCTCCATAGTAACGGCGAGGGTGAAGGACTTGTCCCGTGGGAAAGTTCCGAAAACCTGGTTATCATCGTCGTTGATTCTCACCGTGTTGTTCGGTGTGAAGTCCAGATGAAGAAAACTCTGGGAAGGCGGGCCCGACTGAGCGGAGGTATCGAATTCTACCGTCGCGTCGGGGTTGGTTGGTTCGAGGGGATTGGAGATGGAAGGCGCCGTCGCGTCACGGTTGGTTAGTCTGATGGGACTGGGGATGTAAAGCACCGCCAAGAAAGAGTACGAACCAGTTTGCTGCACCTGCGAGAGGTTGCACTGCAAGGTCGAGATCGGACTCCCCGGGGGGGCGGCGCGTTGAATCTTTGCCCAATAGCCCGTCGCGTTCGGCGGGGTAGAAACAGTCACAACACTGCCCTGCGGGATGACAACCGTTCCGGTCGATGCTCCGAGCGCAGTCGCATTGAAGGATGACTGGAACACGGTCGTAGAACCGCATCCCGTGAGCAGCAGCAGCAAAAATCCGACGGAGCTCAGCCCGAGGATGCGTTTCAGACGGCTTGTGGGTGCTTGCGGGCAATCGCGTACCATTGCAATCGTCTCGAAATGGGTCCGTGCATCGAACGAATATTGGGTCACGGGGACTCCTTCGAACTCATTTGGAATGGAGGATATACTAAGTGAATTACAATGACAACGTCGCTTGCGGGTTCTCAGGCCTTTTGAAAAAGGATTCGACTGGCCGGTTGACCCAGCGGCCCTTGCCGGACGTTCTACTTTTTCGTCGCTACGCCGAAGGAATGGGAAAAACCATCGTCGTCGGTGAGAAAAAATTCGGTTTGCCCGTAGTCTCTTTCTTCGAGCTCGGACACTTTGTAACCCAGCCGCAGCAGGCGTTCTCTTGTTTCACGGATATCCGACGGCGCCCAGTAAAGCCGGATACCGTTATAATCCTCCGGTTTGACCGGTGTGCCGGCTCGCCTGTGGAGCATGAAGGTCAAGCCGTCTTTGTGAAGCATGCACAAGATCAGCTTGCCCTCTTCATGCATTTCCCTGTCCATCTTGAATTCAAGACCATCCACCCATAATCGCAGACTCTTTTTCAGGTCTGCGCTCGGAATTACCGGTATGCATGCTTCAACGCCCATGCGAATCTCCTTGTCACATAGCTTCGGGATCGATTACTTGATCTTTTTGGCGTGGATTTCCTGGCCGTCCCAGCGGTGATAGGTGTAGCCCGTCACATGGCCTTGAGCGTCCCGGACGAACGTCACGCTTCCCAGATCATTCTTCACGAAAAAAGTCTCGGCCCCCAACGGAAAGTACTCCTCGTCCAGATGTTCGCCGAAGTCTGTCCGTAGTTTCCCGTCCTTCACCGAGATGGTCTCCACGTCGTCGAGAGGACGCCACTCATATTGGCCGACATAATCCTTATAGACGCTTGTATCCACGGCCACAGGCTTGTGGAAGTTTACGGGCAGATTGGTCCAGTGTTTCGCAACGAGCAGCCACGAGCCGTTTTGCCTGATGTAAGTCTCGGTGTAACGCTGTTCGCTGATGATGTCGGCATCCGTGAATTGCTCGTGTAGGGTGAGCCGGTAGTTCAGCACGGCGGTATTGCCGTAAACGTGGATGACGTAGTCACGCGAATTCACACCGTGGTCGTAGGCGAGGGGCAGCTTCCAGAGCTCCAGGATGTGAACCTTGGGGTTGGTGTCAAGGATTCCATCGTCGTCGCTGTATATGCACTCGTCCGCTACGAGGCGGGAGTAGGTCGCGTAATCGCGCTTTTCGCCGGCTGCGATACGTGCGTTGTGGGCTTCGAGCACTTCCTGTTGGGCAGGCGAGAACTTCGGCTTGTCTTGAGCATGGATTATGCTGGCCGGAATGCAGAGCGCAACGAAGAGGCAGGCGACGTAACGCATGTTTTCTCCCTTGTGCGAGAGTGGTGGACACAGCCCAATCGGCCAGCATTCTACTCCAACCCCGCCTCCTCATTAACGCGGTTACCGGAGAATTAGTCCCGCTGGGCGGCTGAGGCTAGTGCGCGGCCACGTACAGGCTGGGAAATTGTTGCTGGAGATTTTTGACCTTGGGGAGGTCGAACATGGCGATGTAGGGATTTTCCGGGTGCTCGGTGGCGTAGTTCTGGTGGTACGCCTCGGCGCGATAGAAAGCTTTCATCGGGACGATTTGCGTCACGATGGGCTGCGAAAAAACTTTGGCCTGGTCGAGCTGCTGCACGTAGGCTTGCGCGATGCGCTGCTGGTCGGCGTTGGCGAAGAAAATTATGGAGCGGTACTGCGTGCCGGTGTCGGGGCCCTGGCGATTCAGTTCCGTGGGGTCATGCGCGACGGAGAAAAACACTTTCAGCAATTGGCCGAGAGTGATCTTTGAGGGGTCGTACACGATTTGAACGGATTCGGCGTGGCCGGTTTCGCCGCTGCTAACCTGTTCGTAGTCAGGATTTGTTACTGTGCCGCCGGAATAGCCGGAGGTGGCGCTGGCGACGCCTTTCACGTGTTGGAAGACGGCTTGGATTCCCCAGAAGCATCCGCCCGCGACGACAACGGTTTCCTGGCCTTTTTGCGGGGCGAGAGTTTCGTCCACGGCGGGATCGGGGATGATTGTGGCGGCGCTGGTGTAGTTGTGGCGCGTCCACAGAAAGAGAGCTAGGACGGCGAGTAAGACAGTCAAGAGCGGGGTCATCATTGAGCGTTTCATTGCGATTTCTCCTTGAATCAATTTCCTAAAAATTTCCAATTTTCGAAAGCAAGCTGAAGCGCTTTCCAGCCTCAACGATCGGCCGAACCCGATTATCGTATCGCCTGCCTATCGCTTTCGTCCTTGCCTCTGCTGCGCCCGCGAAAGCGGCGGCGAGCCGCCGCACTCCAAATCGAGCCTCGCGGCGATTCTGTGGAGTGCGGGAGCTTGCTCCCGCTTTCTTCGACAAAGCGTGTTGCCGTAGCAAGATTCCGTAGGGGCGCTGCTTGCTGCGCCCGCTGAAGCGTGGCCCGGACAAATTGTGCGCCCTACGAGACCTTGTGTGACCGCTTACGTCGCTTTGGCGAAGCGCATTGCCACTGAATTCATGCAGTAGCGCAAACCTGTTGGAGGCGGGCCGTCGTCGAAGACGTGGCCTAGGTGCGCGTCGCACAGGCGGCACGAGACGGCTGTGCGCGCCATGCCTAAACTGCTGTCTGTAGTCTCCAAGATATTTTCTTTTGCGATGGGCGCCCAAAAACTTGGCCAACCCGTGCCGGACTCGAACTTGGTGGCGGCATCGAACAGGGCCGTGTCGCAGCAGATGCAGCGGAAAATCCCCTTCTCATGATTGTTGGGATTTTCATTGGTGTAGGCGCGCTCGGTGCCGGAGAGGCGCGTCACCTCGAATGAATCGGGCGAGAGCTGCTTGCGCCACTCGTCCTCGGTTTTTTCGATGCGCGCAACGGTCACCGTGTCTTCGCGCTTGCCTGCGTCGGTGAACTCCACGATCTTTACCATCTTGGGAAGATTGGCGGCCGCGGCTTCCACATGCACGGGCGCGCCTTTGTGAAAATACGACGCGACAAGTCCTACCGCCGCGACGCCGCCGGCGATTAAGAAAACTCGCCGCCCAGGGGAACTCGGATTTTGATCGTCCTTCTTATCTGGTAAAAGCATGATGGCCTCTCACTTTTCGAATTTATCCGAACGTAAAAGCAAACGCTTCCACGCCGGGATCGAGAAAATCAATCTCGAAAGTTCTGTCTTCTACTGCGCCCTTTTGGCGGATGAGCTGATACAGGCGGTTGCCTTGAACCGTGCCCGCGCCGCTTGCGTCGGTGTCGGCGCCGTGATCGTCTCCTGGCGGAGTGCCGTCGAGCTTGACGATGAACCGAATCGGCTTCCCGTTTTTCGAAGGGCCAAGTACCAGATGCAGATCGCGCGCGTGAAACCGGAAAATGATCTTGCCGGGAACGGATTGCAGCACGGCGCTTTCTTCGCCCACTTTCCAGCTTCCGCCCAAAGCCCACTGATTCAGCGAAAGCCTTGGCTGCGGGCTGTACGTTTTGCGCGAGTCTTTAGCGATAGGTTCAGCGGAAGCGAAATTCGAAGAGCGTTTGTAGCCCACATATGTTTCAGGCGAACCGAGATTCTTCGCATCCATAGCAGCTTCCGCGCCGGTTGCGCTGACGTTGAGCACTCCCCCGGCGAGCGAAGTGGCACCGTTTTCTTTCAGCAGTTCCTGAATCACGCGCTCGGACTCGTCGTATCCGCCTTCGCCGAAATGGTGAGCGCGAATGCGGCCTTTGCCGTCGATGAAATAATGCGCGGGCCAGTACTGATTGTTGAAGGCTTCCCAAATTTTGTAATCGCTGTCGATGGCGACGGGGTATGTGATCTTCAAATCGCGCACGGCTTTTTCGACGTTCGAGCGCTCTTTTTCGAATGCGAACTCGGGCGTGTGCACGCCGATGACTACCAGACCCGCATCCTTATACTTCGCCGCCCAGCCTTCGACGTAGGGCAACGCGCGCAAGCAGTTGATGCAGGAGTAGGTCCAGAAATCGATCATCACCACTTTGCCGCGCAG
>PKWH01000118.1 GCA_003131985.1 Acidobacteriota bacterium
AAACAGGCCGCGAAGTCGCCGCTATCTACGAGAAAGTTCTCGCGATAGCCGGGTTTGCCCAATTAGCTCGCAGCATCGAATCGCTCTCAGCGATCGACATGGTAAGTGATAAACCTGCAGTGTTTCGTTCGCAACTGAGTAACAACGGTTGAAGCAATGCCTCACAGGCAGTACCGGATATTGCACGTACTAGGATCGATGGACCCTGGCGGTCTGGAAACGTGGCTTCTTCATGTTTTGAAACATATCGACCGGGATCGGTTCCAACTCTGTTTCTGCACGTGTGGACCTCAGCCTGGTCTCTTTGTAAGCGAAGTAGAAAGACGCGGAGGCCTAATGCTGCCGTGTCCGAAGGGCAAGAATTTATGGTCCTTCAGTCACCGCTTCCGGAAAATACTGCGTGAAGGCGATTACGATGTCGTGCATAGCCATGTGCATTTTTTCTCGGGTGCTCTGCTTCGTTGGGCGAAGGCAGAGGGCGTGCCCGTCGGCATCGCCCACAGCCATACGAGTCAAGACAATATGCCCAATACTTTGTCGCGCCGATGCTACCGCAAGATCATGAAATCTTGGATTAGTCGCTATGCGACCTGCGGTTTAGCGGCTTCGATGCCTGCAGCTGCGGATTTGTTCGGCGAAGATTGGGAAGCGGATGATCGCTTTCGCATCCTTCATTACGGCATTGACTTGCGTCCATTCGAAGCGCCCATAGCCCTAGATCCAGTTAGAGACGAACTCGGAATTCCTTCTAATGCCCCGGTTGTGGGACACGTTGGGCGCTTCATTGCTGCAAAGAACCATCGTTTTCTGGTGGAGATCGCAAAGGAGATTCAGAGGCGACGCCCTGNNTTTTTTATTCGTAGGCGATGGGCCGCTGAAACCTAAGATCGAAACTCTGGCGCGGGAATTAGGTTTATCGAGCAAGATGCATTTCGTGGGGACTCGTACAGATGTGCCCCGCCTGATGCGTAGTGGGATGGATGTGTTTGTTTTCCCCTCCTTTTGGGAGGGCTTGCCCGTCACATTAATCGAAGCTCAAGCTGCGGGGCTGCGGTGCATCGTCTCTGAGACAGTCACCAATGAAGCCGATATTCTGTCTGAACAAATTCGGGTTCCGCTATCTANNTTTTGTGCCCAGCGGAGCACTTCGTTCCTTTCGGACTTGTACACGTCACTAGTAAGGTGATCAGAAGATGCGACATTTTAGGGGCTTTCTTTGGCCTGTTTTTTTTGCGGGATGGATTTGTAGTGCTATCGGCGCTATTTGGCAAACCCAGGCGCGATCCAACGATTCTGCCTTAGCCTTGACCGCGGCGACTCTGCTAGTCGCTTCTTTAGCGGTTTCCAGATATGTCCTCAAGCTGCCGTTTACCGCAGCTCCTATGATGTACCTCTCTCTCTTGGGCTTATTTCACTTAGGTCTCGTTGTGCCATGGGCACTCGGACTCTACGATATCGAACGAATCCCTTGGTTCGTACCCCGGGGACTTTCCGAAGGCCTTGCTCTAATCATCTATTCAATTCTAGCCTTTCAGTTGGGTCTTCTCGCGGCCCTTGGTAAGGAGGGGTACTGGAAGAAATCAAACATTACAGCCTTCTCAAACGAGGACTACACGGTCTTCATTGCGGGCAACGTTCTTTTCCTAGTCGGCACAATCATGTTCTCAATCGGCTTAATTCACTTGGACCCGGTGGGCTACTACCGCCTCACATACTCCGAAACATTTCGCCTGCGGGCGGAGTCGGACCCGAGGTTTTTCGGAACGGGGATCATGATTTCCTTCATCGGCCTGTGTATGGCCGTGGCCGGAGCAACGCGAAACCAACTGCGCTTCGTTTTCGTGTGCGCCGGCTTCTCGTTCTTAACTCTTTTCTACTTGGGCTTTCGAGGACCCGCGCTTATTGCAGTCTTGATCGTTTACGCTGTTGCCCACAAAAAGGGGATTAGATCTCCGCGATGGCTTCCGTGGACAGCTGCAGCGATTCTCATGGTAGCAATCCCAGTGGCGAGTGTCATTAGGGAGGAACCGCTCAACCGCCGCGGTTTTGCGGCTTCACTTCATCAAATAAGTCTCTTGGACGGACCGGCGGAACTAGGCTCGGCTCTCCGGCCACTTGTCGAGACAACGGCCCTAATTGGACCTGGGAACTATCGCTACGGCTCGACGTACCTGGTAGCGATTAAGGGGATCCTCCCTAACATCGCACTTCGTTGGGAAGCCCCCGATTCAGAATCGACGGATGATTTGCCTCCTAACCACTGGATCACCGCTGTCGTAGATCCTTGGACCCACAGAAATTACGGGGGAATCGGCTTTTCAGGAGTCGCAGAACCCTATATGAATTTCGGAGTACCTGGCGTAGTCATATATTTTTTGTTCCTGGCTTTCCTGCTCGTTCGCCTTGAACAGGTTTCAATTCGAAGCTCATACGCCCTTGCCGCGTGGGCTCTCATCGTAGGCCCATTGATTGTTTCCTCTATCAGAAACGATTTCTCAAACGTATTGCGACCCGTCGTTTGGGGCCTGATTTGCCTAGCGCTCGTCCGTGCTATAGGCTCGCTAGTCGGCAGAGCCAGCGGGAGAGCCTTGCACTCAAATATACTTGAAGAAGAGCGCGCCTGAGACAATACCAAGAGCCTGTGCGTCTTCTGCTTACAACTGAAGGACACTTCTCTCTCACCGCGGCGGGAGCACTATACGCCGACGGCCCAGCAAAGTATTCGACCTGGTCGAATTACCTCGGGGTGTTTGACGAAGTGGCCGTGTTAGCGCGTGTTGGCGCAGGGAATGGAGACTACTTTGAAGACGAGCGAGCGGATGGCCCGTCGGTCTCGTTCTGTCCCCTCCCTGACTACCACGGTCCTTGGGAGTATTTGCACAGCTTGCCGGAACTGAAATCCCGCGTGCGGGAAACCGTGGCAAATTGCGACGCCTGCATTTTGCGTGTGCCTGGTCTCGTGGGACGGCTTGCCTGGAAGGAAATCCGACGACTTGGCATACCATATGCGCTCGAAGTGGTGGGCGATCCGTGGGATGCTCTCGGGCCAGGAACTTGGCCCAGCCTGTTCAGGCCGATCTTTCGCCGAGCCGGGGTGCGCGAGTTGAAAGTAATGTGCCAGGGAGCTATTGCCGTTCATTACGTCACTCAGAATGCATTGCAGCGGCGCTATCCCGCCTCGAGGGATGCGTGCACAGTCGGATTTTCCGACGCGCTCATGGATTCTGCTTTTGCGTCATTGCCTATCC
>PKWH01000184.1:0-760 GCA_003131985.1 Acidobacteriota bacterium
GGGATAATTTGATGAACCTCGCTCGCGATGTCGCTCCCACTTACCGCGAATACTCCTACTCGCAACGCGGCGACATCTATCTCCTGGTTCTCATCCCGGAGCAAATTGCTCGTCTCGCTCGCGAAGCCGCGCGCTCGGCGCCTCGGACACTCCGCGCTGACCTCGCAGTCCTATCTGCCATCTCCCAAATCGTCTTCGTCTGTCCCCGCCCCGCCGCACAATCAATCAAGACGATTTAGATGGCGTGGCGCGAGTACCATGAATTCACAAAACACACCGTCGAAAAGCTTCGCCGAACTCGATACTCCCTCGACTGGGCCAACATGCCCAACCCCTTCCGCCACTACGAAGGCGTCCCAGTCCTCGACCTGCCGGCCGACCCCCCGGCTCCCCAGATTCCAGCGCTCGAAGTCCTCGACGGCAGAGCAGGGAACACGCTCGCAAAAGACGGCGCTGCGTTCCTCTCGCAGTTGCTGTTTTACTCCGCCTCGATTAGCGCGACCAAAAGAGTTCCTTCGACCGGCGGCACCTACGCGCTGCGTGTCAACCCTTCTTCCGGCAACCTGCACCCNNGGAGATTTCGTCAGCAAACTCATTGACACGACGGCACCCCTCGTATTCGTCCTGACCAGCATCGCGTGGCGCGAAGCTTGGAAATATCGAGACCGCGCATATCGTTATTGCTTGCACGATATTGGGCACGCCTGGCAGTCGCTGGTGCTCGCCGCACGCGCCATAGGATGCGAGAGCTTCGCCCTCG
>PKWH01000184.1:774-14316 GCA_003131985.1 Acidobacteriota bacterium
TCGAGACAGTTTTGTTTCGCGGCGAGCCAAACCGCCTTTCGGACGAGCAAGTTCCTTATCCTCGGATCGAACAAATCCACACCGCGACGAAACTCCGCGCCGAAACCGCGATCTCGCCGGACCCGCCAAAACGAAACGGCCGCGGCGAGGTCAAGTTACCTGCTCCGATCTCCACAAGCAGCACCTTCGGCGAAGTTGTTCGCACTCGTCGCTCCGCTCTCGACTTTCGCGGCAGCGACGAATCGATGTCGCTCGCGCAGCTCGCCACTCTCCTCGCAAGCACAGGAAAACCTCTTCTCGCCGATTTCGCTACCCAACGTTTCGTCCGACTTTATCTTTACGTCCACCGCGTGGAAGGTTTGGCGCCGGGCGTTTATCGCTACTGGCCGGAGCATGCGGAGCTGGAAACTATCAAGCAGGGAGATCAGCGACTGGTAGCCGCAGCGCTAAGCCTGGGGCAAGACCTGGCTGGGAACGCTTGTGTGGCATTTTCCATGATCGGCGATTTCGAAAGCGCTACCCGCATTTACGCCGACCGCGGCTATCGATACGTTCATTTCGAAGCCGGCGCTATCGGCCAACGAATGTACCTCGCCGCCGAAGCTCTTGGTCTTCGTGCAACAGGTATCGGCGCTTTCTTTGATGACGAAGTGCACAAATATCTGAGCCTTGCGCCCGAGCAAGGACAAGTCGTGTACCATTTTGCTGTTGGCCACCCTGTTCTGGATCCGCGTCTCGAGGCTTAAAACGAAATGGTCGGTATCTTGGTGCACGGCGACAACCATTTCATCCTGAGCGGGCCCGAGCCTGATGAAACTACCGCGCTCGCGCTGGCGCGCCATTGGTCCATCATTCAGATCGGCGAGCAGAAATCGCTTTCTTTCGAGCAATGGCAAATTCGCACGAAAGAGTTTCGAGAAAACCTGGAATGGGCGGTGGTTGTCCCTGGTGACGGAGATATTTCTCCAGCCGTGTCTCAGCTGCTCGCAGAACTATCCGCACGAGGCATCGCCGTCCGCAGGCTCGACAGAGGCCTAGAGTAAATCCTCAAATCAGTCGCGAAGGCCCGAGCCGGTGTACAATGTCACCTGTCTGTAGAGCAGTATGATTCAGACTTCTGTGCAAATCCTGGTAGCTTGAGAATCAAAGCGGAAGATACCCAGTCCTTGCCTCGATCGCATCTGAGAAATTCTGGCGTACGCGCCGGAGTAGTCCGACCATCATAAAAAGGAGAACAATCAATGAATCATGAACAAGCAGCATTCACGACTGCAATGTTTGTACAGGGCCTCGAGAATGAATATACGATCACGAGGAAAGTCCTCGCCGCGGTCCCCGAAGAAAAGAAAGACTTCCGTCCGGACCCTGACGCCCGTACTGCATTCGCGCTCGCATCCCACATCGCTAGCTCTGATGTTTGGTTCTTGAACGGCATTTTGAAGGGCGAGTTCATTCCCGAAGGCGACAAGAAGTTTCGAAGCGTCGCGGAAATNNGACAAGCTTGCCAAAGTCATCCCTGCATTCGGGATGTTTGAGCTTCCGGCGGCTGCCTACCTCGCGTTTGTTACGAATCATTCTATCCATCACCGCGGACAGCTTGCTACGTATCTTCGGCCGATGGGAGCCAAAGTTCCGAACATCTACGGCGGCAGCTTCGACGAGCCCATGAAAATGCCCGCCGCCGCGCACTAGAATTTTCACCGCAGAAGAATGGGGCGAGGCTACCCTCGCCCCAGCATCAACGGACGCGAAGACTACCGCGACGAGTTGCATCTTTCCATGGACTGAGTACGGTGTAACGCGGTGTCGACGTCGCATTTTCCTTGCTGGCGGCTAAGAGCTTCCTTCGAATCAGCCATCTTACCGCAGACTGTGCAGAGCTCTTCGATACTCCGATGGATTCCGCAAGTTCCTGATAGCTGATTTGAACCACCGAATTTCTGCGCCGCTCTTCGGCGGCGAGCCACACGTATACCAGAAAGCTCACAGGCCTTCTGTCGTGGCCGACCAGGTCGCGCATCAATACATCGGTTACGTAATCGTCGAGGGCAGGCATCGCTATATCATTTGTTGATATAGCATTTGTTAGCTGATTGCAACCTGCAACTTGCTCAAGCTATGCTCCGGGCCGCAGTCAGGAAATTAAATCATTCAGGAGATCCAACCATGATTCGTGGACTAAAGTTCGTCAGCATCCCCGTTCGCAACCAGGATGCTTCTCTAAAGTTCTTCACCGAGAAGCTCGGATTCAAGGTCGGCACGGACCAGCCTTTCAATGATAAGCAGCGCTGGATTGAACTCCTGATTCCTGGCGCAGAGACTGGGATTGTTCTTTTCACGCCGGAGGGGCATGAGAATCGCATTGGCGATTTTCAGCCGCTTTCGTTTTGGTCTGACGATGTTTTTGCTACCGCTAAGATTATGAAGTCCAAGGGCGTGGAGTTTGCGGCGGAGCCAAAAAAGGAATCTTGGGGGACGTCGGCGATCTTCCAAGATCCAGACGGCAATAAGTTCGTACTCTCCAGCAGGTAACGGAAGACGGCATCGTCGGCGGCAACGCCTCTTCTTGTTTTTGAATTATCCGGAACGCCAAAGTCTCTGGGAAGCGTCTTTTAGTTCTTTGAATCCGGCACTTTACCTCAGCCTGCACAGAGCTCTTCTTTCCTTCTGTGCGCGGCTTATCAAGGCTGTCGCTGACCAAAAGGGCTGAAAGTTTCGAACCTAGAGCCAGAGTACGCCGATGCCCATGGCGTCTATCGCCGTGCTGTGAAGTATTTCCTTATGCCGGTAGCGGGGTTTGATTTCATTCCAGAGCCGCACAACTTCATCCGGCAATGGCTGTACAGCGATATCATGGAAAGCGACGATTCCACCGGGGCGAACGAAAGGAGAGTACATTTCGAAGTCAGCCCGCACGCCCACATAAGTATGATCCCCGTCGATAAATAGGAGATCCAATTTCCGGCCATCCAACAGCTTGGAAATTCTCGACAGCGTCTCCTGACGATGGGAATCCGCTCGGATCAGGTGAAGGGTCTGTCCTTTTTGAGCGAACCGGTGAAATAGCGGCGTTTGCCCCCATCGGCAGATCTTCCCGAATAGACTCGGAAAAAGATCCAAGCTGATAACGGTCGCGTGAGGATTGGCAAGCCTGGTAAGGACAAACAGCGTTCCTCCCCGGTACGTTCCGATTTCAAGCGCGACGCTCGGACGATGCTCGGCCACGATGCGCGCGTACTCGACAAATTCCGAGCGCATCTGTATAGGAGCGATTGCGGGATATTTCAGAGAGAGATCTACCAACTCTTCCGGAGTCACGGAGCTATTCAGTCTCCCGAGCTCTGCCCAAAGCGGCAGGGCGGAGAGGCCATCGCGAAGCTTGGTCAATCGCCCTAAAACCGGGTTTTTCAATTTAGCCATAACATAGCTCTATATCGTCTTCATTGGAGTTGTCAACCTCATCAACGGCCGCCGGCACGCTAAATCAGGCGTTTCCTTGAAGTTCGTCTTCGGAGCGCGCGATGACGGCGCAAGCCAGACAATTTCCAATGACATTTACGGCGGTGCGCGCCATGTCCATCAGCGCATCAATGCCCAGAATGATGAAAATCGGCTCGGTAGGCAGATGAAACATAGACGCGGTAGCCAGCAACACTACGAGCGTTGCGCGAGGAACTCCCGCTACGCCTTTGCTCGTCAACATAAGCGTGAAAACCATGACGAGCTGCTGTCCCCAGGACATATGGATCCCCGCGGCCTGTGCCACAAATATGGACGCCAGTGCCAAATAAACCGAAGAGCCGTCCATGTTGAAACTGTATCCGGCAGGGATTACGAAGGCCACAATCCTCCGCGGCACGCCGAACGCCTCCATCTCCTCCATCGCGCGCGGGAGAGCAGCCTCGGAAGTGCTGGTGGCAAATGCAATCGTCGCAGGTTCGGCTACTGCGCGAAGAAAGCGTGCAAGCGGAAGCCGCGCCAATAATGCAATGGGAAGCAGCACCAGCAATAGGAATGCGATCAGTGCGGCATATCCCGTCATTAATAGCTTTCCCAGCGGCAATAACACGCCGACTCCCATGTGGCCGACGGTGTAGGCCATCGCCGCGCCAACGCCAATTGGAGCGAAATACATCACCAGGTTCGTGAAGGAGAACATCGTCGCGCTTAGCGACTCGCAAAATTTCAACATGGGCTCGCGTTTCGCCTGCGGCAGCAGCGCCAGCGCTATTCCGAAAAGCAGTGCAAACACAGCGACCTGCAGGATTTGGTTTTCGGCGATGGACTTCGCGATGTTCTCAGGGAAAATATGTAGAAGAAATTCCTCCCAATGAAGCGGCTCCGCATTCTGGGCGGCTGCGGCTCCTGGAGCGACCGACATGGACAGCCCTTCGCCTGCTCGGCTGATATTGATCGCTCCCACGCCAATAAAAAGCGCCAGCGTCGTTACGACTTCGAAATAGACCAGACTTTTCAATCCGATACGGCCAACGCTGCGCAGATTCCCGTGCCCAGCGATCCCCGTCACCAGCGTGCCGAGTATTAGCGGCGCAACGATCACTTTGATCAAACGCAGGAAAATATCGCTCAGTACGCGCAGATGTTCAGCGAGTTGCGGCCGGTCCAATCCAATTTCTCCGCCCAGCAGCATGGAGAAGAAGATCCAATATGTCAGCGAACCCCCGCGCGCGCCCGACGCTGCAATCAAGGCTAGGCCGGCCCAACGCAGAACGATGTACCAAAACTGAGGGCCAAGCAAAACTGCCAGTGCCACGCCCAGCAAAAACAATAGAACGCCCGCTATGGTAAGCATTCGCAATGCTGGCGAACTCGGTTCGGGCGTTGAATTATTCGTTACCGGACTACTCATCATGAATCCTTTTGAGTCTCACTATTCGCGCCCCTTTGAAAAGTTCATCGCGATTGCCGCTGTCCGCCAAATCTTGCTGGGCGTCTGAGCCATCTGTTATCGTGTCGAATATGCCCTCGATCAAAAATCTGGAATGCTCGCGCTGCAAAGCCTCGGTCTCGGCTGAACGTCCTCAGACCGTCTGCCCAAAATGCCAGGGAGCGTTCTACGTTCGGTACGATCTTCAGCAGCTTTATGGGCCGGCTGCGCGCGACATTCTTGTAACCCAGGACCCTGCGTCGACTTGGTCGGGCATGTGGCGCTATCGCGCCGTGCTTCCAACCGTCGAGCCGGTCACCTTGGGCGAAGGCTGGACGCCCATGTTGCGTAGCCACCGTCGCCCGGGAGTTTTTCTCAAAGAAGAAGGAGCAAATCCTACCGGCACGTTTAAAGCGCGCGGACTTGCGCTCGCCGTTACCATGGCTCGCCACTACGGCTTGCGAAAACTCGCGGTTCCTTCCGCCGGAAACGCAGCCGGGGCGCTTGCGGCTTACGCCGCTGCAGCCGGAATCGAAGCCCATATTTTCATGCCGCGGGACGTCCCCTTCGCCAATTACGTCGAGGCCGTAGCCTACGGCGCAAACGTCACCCTGGTCAACGGCCTAATTTCAGATTGCGGCCGCATGGTTGCGGAGCGAAAAGAGAAGGAGGGCTGGTTCGACGTCTCCACGCTGAAGGAGCCATTTCGCATCGAAGGGAAGAAAACGATGGGTTACGAACTGGTGGAACAACTCGGCTGGAAATATCCCGATGCTGTGATCTATCCCGCGGGCGGCGGCGTGGGATTGATCGGCATGTGGAAAGCGTTCGGTGAACTGGAAGAGCTCGGTTGGGTTAAGTCGGGCAAGCGGCCCCGCATGATCGCGGTGCAATCTTCCGGCTGCGCTCCGGTGGTTCGCGCGTTCGAAAACAAAGCTGGCGCGAGTGAAATGTGGCAGAACGCCGATACTTTCGCTGCCGGCCTGCGCGTCCCCAAGCCTTACGGAGATTACATCATGCTCGAGATCCTGCGCGAGTCCGCAGGTACGGCCATCGCCGTGCCCGACGAAGAGATTCTTGCTTCGCTTAAAGAATGGGCGCGAAATGAAGGCATCTTCCTTTCACCAGAAGGCGCTGCTGCNNAAGTACACCGATGTCACGGCTCAGGCCATGAATGTAAATCGTCCCGCCAACTCCGCCTGACCGGGTCAGCACAAAATCCAAACCTCGACAGAATCGAGCGTGGCGTACAAAAAACGAAGGCTATTCTTAAATCTGCGGTACGCAACTCCGCGCCGCGCAAGATAACAGAACGACACGTACAAGCCGTGCTATGCTCTCTGCAATCGAGCCACCATGAAAGTTCAGGCGTTCATATTCAACTGGCCCGGCAAAAAACAGCACGCTGCAAAGCTGGAGCGGATGTTTCGCGCGCATTGTGAAGTCATCGTCATCAATTCAGACGACAGCCTCAGATCCCGTTATCCGCATTGGGAGCACATCGGCAACGATGGCTATTTCACGGATCAATGGAATGCCGCTCTAGCGAGGTTCGATGCTGACGTCTTCGTTCATATTCAGGGTGACATTTGGCCAACTAAAGTCGATCAGGTGTTGTCCGAATGTACTCGCTTCATCAAAAACTATGGCGTAGGCGTATACGCGCCGAATGTAGACTTCACGGCGCACGTCTACCGCACGCAGTCACTACGGAAATTGCAGGAAGGTGTTTACGAAGTACCCACTCCTGACAATTCCTTCTGGGCTATTCCTTCGGAAGTAATTCGAAACACGCCTCGCGTCGATCCGCGCGTCAATCGTCTAGGCTGGGGCATTGACTATCTTGTAGGCGCCGTCGCCAGACGCAGCGGACGGAAGATCGTGCGAGATTATCGCTTCACCGCAGGTCACTTGAGGTTTACAGGCTACGACAACGGCGAGGCCCTCCGGGAATGGGAGCAGATGAAAAAGGCCGTAGACCCGCTCCTGTGCCGGGAGATGGAATTGCTGCAACGTGAGCGCAATGAGCTTGTTACCCACACGACCTCTTGGGGACATCCGGTCGCTCGTCTGCTGACCGCTGTCAGCAGTCGCACCAACAGGGGTGCAATCATTCTTCAGCGTCGCATAACCTCGCACTAATAGTTGCATACGGCATCGTCTTCGCCTCAGCGCTCCAAAATGTCCTTGTAGCTGTTGAGGGCGACTTTTTTCGGTTGGCGGTCCAGGATGAAGTCCACCGTTCGCGTGGAATTTCCGACGATCCCGATCTGGCCCAGACGCACCATGCCGTTTCCAAAATCGGCGAAGACAGGAACGAACATCGCGAAATGGTTGTCCACTTCGCTCTGCGTGACCTCTGCGTGCACTTTGAACTTGCCTCCGTCGGCCGGCTGCAATTCATATTTGAAATGATAGCGCGGCACCTGCGTGCCATAGACCCACTCGTTGAAGAACCAATCAAGCCGACCGTTTTGCTGAAGGTCCATTTGCTTAGTCATGTGCTTTTCGGCGATGGCTTTGAACGTCTCGGTGGAAGCGGGCGTGTCGTGGTGCGTCGCCATGAAGTCGTGCATCATGTCAATGAAAGCCTGGTCTCGATTGTCGCCGTGATCGCCGTACATGAGTGACCGCAGCATGAGCAGCACGTAGGCGCCTTTGGAATAGGTGTCGCCCTGATAGGCTTGCGCGGAACGCGGAGAGATCAGCCGTAGCCCCAGCCATAGCGGACCGGCATCATTTGGTGAAACGCCGAAATTATTTTTTTCTAGGATGCGCACGCGCTGGCGCTCCCAGAAATCGATGTAGTCCTTTTCCCACTTCTTCCCCACGGCTTGCTGCAAAAACAATCCCGCGGCAAATTCCGCAAAGCCTTCGGAGAGCCACTGATCGTGATAGGAGGCCCAGCTGACGCCATGGCCGAACCACTGGTGCGCCACCTCGTGCGGCGTGACTTCTTGCACGAACCCGGTGAATTTTGTGTTGATTTGGCCAAACAACATCCAGCGCTGGGTCGAGTCGATGTACGCGGAAATCGGCAGGTACACCAGATTGGGCCACGATTGCCCAAAGGAGAAATTCGGCTGTTCGGTGATGTACACGTTGTCGTAGGGGGCCTTGCCGAAAAAGATCGTGCATACCTGCATCTGGGCGCGAGTCTGATCCAGGGCGTACTTGGTCATGGCGGCGGGTGACATGGCGCCCAGAGCGCCCTGTTCATAGGGCTTCAGACTGTCCGGCAAATCCGTCAAGTAATACCCGGAGATGTTGTAGTGCGTGATGGTGTCGGGGTAATCAATCCTTTTGTATTGACCGTAATTGAAGCCCGCAACGGCCACCGGCACCGGCGTCACCCAGTGCGAGACTGCAAAACCCGCTTCGGTGCTTTGACCTTCCAGCTTTCCGACGCTGACTACGATGTTCGAAGACGGAACTTTGAAGGTGAGATCGTAGAGCGCTTTTTCTCCGAACCCGTTTAGATTCGGATACCAGGATTCGCGCGCGTTGACGTAGTAACTTCCATTGCCCGCATTGACCAGAACTTTATCACCCACGTACTCTACGCTGATCGAATGTTCCTGCCCGATCGGCGGGGCTTCGTCGAGGATGGCGTAGAACGACCCGTCTTCCTTTCTGTTTTCCTGAATGAAATGAAGGTCCTGGCCGTTCTGGTCGGTTACGCGTGTGACGCGCAGATTGGGAAGCAGCCCGAATTTCATGACTCGTTCGCCGGGTACCAGCGGTTCAAATGTGATCGTGGCACGGCTCTGCAGATGATCGTTCTTCGCGATTACGGTTTCGATGTTATAGCGCTTCGTGGCAAACAGGCGCTTATCCTCACGCGAGTCCGCGGTGTGGGCCTTAAGTTCACTTATCAAATGCTGGGAATACCAGATGCCGTCGTCCAGTTCTCCGCCGTTGAAATTCACGAGCGCCACTTCCTCGGGAGATTCCAGTTGCGGCAGCGCGCCCACGCGCGTGCGCATGAAAAAGCGCAAGTCTTTGTGCGGCGAACCGCGCATGTAGGCGTTAAAGAATGGAGGATGTTTCGGATTGTAGATCGCGGAGAGCACGTCGGCGTCGACGTTGTCGATGGTTTCACCCTCGAACAATGCTTGCGTGAGGCCTTCGGGAATTTCGTGTCGATGGCGGACCTTATCTTTCCAATGTTGAAAGGCGGCAGCAGCTTCGGGCGGCGTTTCCGTTCTTGCGCCCAGCGCCCCAGCGAACCGCGGATACTGGTTACCGCTGAAGCGAAAAACCACTTCACCGAAGTCTTCCTCAGCCGTTGGGTTTCCAGTGCGGCGGATAATCTCGTGCGTGTCGATGGAATCGAGCGGTTTCAGAGTGAAATGCCCTTGGCCAACGAAAATGGCGCCGGTTTCGAATTTGTCGACAAGAGCCAGCAGAGTGATCGTACCGGATTTGAGCTGGAAGGTTCCCACGTCGACGGTCACGGTGAAATTTTCGCAGCGGTAGGTTTCGCCCAGGCCAACGTCGCGGAGTTGGCGGTAGGCTGCGTCTGAATTCGCGAACGCGGCGCTTTTTTCGGTGACGGTGACGCGAGTCTGCTGCGCCGCGATGGTCAGGCTGACCGGGAGGTCCGCCGCGCCCTTCAGGTCCACTGTGGTGACCAGGTCGTCGAAACCCTCCTTGGCCACCCGGATGGAGTATTTTCCCGGATTCAGATTTGGCGCTGCGAATTTGCCAGATTCATCGGACGTGAGCACGATCGGCTGCGATAAGTCGCCGCCGCTGATTTCGATGTGGGCTCCCGCGACGACGGCGCCGGATGGATCTTTCACTGTCCCGGAAATCGCGTCCGCACGCAGGTAAGTGGCAAGCGCCAAGCAAAACAGCGCCAAGATTGATGCATAGAAGAAGGGAAGTAGCCCAGGGCGCAGGGACGGTTTGGCGGCGACAGTTGAGTTGCGTTTACGATAGGTAGGTTGCGTTTTGTCAGCTCGGATCACGGGTACCCTGAGAAAATCCGCTCACGATGCTTTCCGCTACTTTGGCTTCTTTTGTCTTGATGTGCTGCTCCGCTAACAAGGAAATCTCAATGGTTCGGTGACAGTTGTAGCGAAACGTCGCGTCGGAAGCAATAGCCGCGGTGAACTTGATTATTCAATGGGTTTATACAACAGGTGGTACTGCATGTACTTAACCTCCGCCTCGAAGTTCAACGTAGTCTTCCAGAACGGCGCCCGGATTCCGGGGAATCGGTTGAAGATCTGAAAGTATCGCGCGTTTTTATTAGGCGCCGGCCGGATACTTCTGGGAAAAAGCGCCGTAGGCTTCTAAAAACGCTTGTCGCGCAGATTTTTCTTCGGCAGCTTCCGATTCGCTCAACATATCAAGCCCACGGTGCATGTCCGCGACCCGCTTGGCTTCTCGATAACGGCGGCACTTCTCGAACATAGCCTTAAATTCGGCAGACAACTTCGGGGCGTGGCCTGTTGCCATGCTTTGTCCCCAAGTTCTTAGAACTTCTTCAACTAGCTCGTCCGCACGCTCCGAATTCTGTTCAAGCGTCATCTAGTCTCAAACTCCTTCGCGTTATAACGGTTCGTGGCCCCGGGGGAAATTCATGCTACTACACGGTACAACCGGTGAATAGCCTACAAATGACGGAGTGTAGGTGTCTCAACCCATAACGCCGTGCCAGCCATTGCGTCATCCGAGAAACTGCGATAGGTTCTTACCCTGGCCGACGCGTGTCTCTCCACCGAAAATGGTAATCATCCAGGGTTGTAATGCGTCGCTTCTTGTTGTAAAAGTGCATCCCTTTCGAGAGGACCCAACATGAAAGCAAAGAAGCCAAAGAAAGACGAACCAATTCAAGTCGTGGACAAGCGCCGCACTCTAGCTGCGGCCGAACCTGAGGTCCGGCGCGTTACCGCTCCGGGGAGAAGGGACCACGCCATTTTGCTCGGCTACTATGATCGCAACGGCGCAAAGAAGTTGCTGGAAAGCAAAGGGCTGGAGGAAAGCCTCATCGAGGAGTTGTTGGCGAAGCGAGTGAAGGCGGAGGATCGCATCAAGAGTCTCCCAGCATTGGACGATGAGACGTCCGCGGTCCAGCCGATAACGGACAGCGAAGCAATCTCCGCAATCGAAAAGGTGATGGAAGCGCCGGAGTGCGAAGAAATATATCCTCGAGGAACTTGGACCGCCGGCCTGGTGGAGATATCGAAGTTGATTCCTTTTCAGCCCAACCTGGATGTGGCGTACGCGGAAAGCCTGGGCCCGCCTGACCTAAGCTCGTCACGCTTGCTGTCTGCGGTAAAACTCTGTTTTTCCGACGGCCGTTCGACCGCTTTCGGAATCAGCGTGGATGAATCGCAGAAGTCCGTCACCATCACCGGCATCAACCCAACGCTTCAAGTTAGGGGCGTTCAGTACGGGAAGCAACAGCAAGACGGCCCTTTCATCGTCAGTATGATGATTGGTGCGGCGCCGAATATCGTGCATGTTTCGCAGTTTGGCGGCCGCTCGTATCTGGCAAGCGGATACCACCGGGTGTACCGCCTGCTGAAAGCAGGTTTTTCACACGCGCCCTGCGTTGTCACCGAGGCCGATTCAATCGAGGAAACCGGAGCGCGGGCTCCCAGCTTTTTCCCGGAATCGGTGCTGACGGCGCGTCGCCCTCCGCGCTTTCCCGATTTTGCGGACAAACTGCTGGGCATCATCGTGCCGCTGCGCGCGGTATCAAAAGTAATTCGCATCCGACCAGACGAATACTCGGTCTTGAAATAGAGTCGGGCTTGCTTGACGATTCCCGGGATCGTTCCCGCCGGCTCATTTGACACTACGCACCTCAGCCGCTACGCTCTTCGCGATGAAAATCATCGTCGCAGACAAAATCAGCGAGCGCGGAATCGAACTCCTGCGCAAAACGGGCTGGCAGATTGTTCTCCCGGTGGCGGCAGCGCTGCCCAACGAGATCGCCGACGCTGATGGACTGATCGTCCGCAGCGCCACGCGCGTCACCGCCGAGCTTCTCGACAAGGCCGAGCGCCTTCGCGTTGTGGGACGCGCCGGAGTTGGCGTGGATAACGTGGACATGGACGCAGCCACTCGCCGCGGCGTCCTGGTAATGAACACGCCCGGCGGAAACGCCGTCAGCGTGGCCGAACACACGTTCGCGCTCATGCTGGCGCTCGCGCGCTCCGTGCCGCAATCCAACGCCGCAATCCACGCGGGCCGCTGGGAAAAGTCTTCCACCGGAATGGAGTTGCGCGGCAAAACACTGGGCCTTGTAGGGCTCGGGCGTGTGGGCACCGAAGTAGCCAGACGCGGGCGCGCGCTCGAAATGAAAGTTCTGGCTTACGACCCCTACGTGACGCAAACGGCAGCGCGCGAACTCGACGTCGACTTGATTCCGTTCGAAGATTTGCTGCGCCGCTCCGACGTGATTTCGCTGCACACCGCCCTGAGCCCGGCGACGGAAAAAATAATTAATGCTGCGGCTCTGGCGCAGATGAAGCGTGGCACGCGCTTGATCAATTGCGCTCGCGGGGAACTGATCGACGAAGACGCGCTCGCTGAAGCGCTGCGCTCCGGCCACTTGGCCGGCGCTGCTGTGGACACGTTCGCGCAGGAGCCGCCGAAAAATTCTCCGCTGATCGGATTGGCAAACTTCATTGCCACTCCGCATATCGGCGGTTCTACAGCGGAAGCGCAGGAAGAAGTGGGAACTCTGATCGCGCAGCAAGTTCGCGAGTATCTCGGCGAGGGCCTGATTCGCAACGCTGTAAATATGCCCGCGCTTTCCGCGGAACAATACCGCCTCTTGCGTCCTTACCTCGAACTGGGCGAACGCCTCGGCCTGCTGGTTGCCCAGGCTGCGCCTTCGGCCAGTTTCAGCCGCATCCGCATTTGCTACGCGGGAGAGCCGGCCGAGCTGGGCTCGCACGTTATCCGCAGCGCGGTGCTTATCGGCGTGCTGAACTCCGTGCTCGACGAAAAGGTGAACCTTGTAAATGCTTCGCAAGCTGCTGCCGCGCGCGGATTAATTGTGGAAGAAACCACGCGGCGTCGGGAGCGTGGCTTCCCGAATACCCTCGAAGTAGCGGCGGCCGACGGGGGCGCCGAACTTACCGTCGAAGGAACTGTGGTTCAAGACGGCTCGCCGCGAATTCTTTCACTCGACGGCATCCCGCTCGAAGCTCCGTTGGAAGGCACTCTGTTGTTAACGCGAAATCGCGACGTTCCCGGGGTGATCGGAATGATCGGCACCGCACTCGGCAACCTCGGCGTGAATATCGCGACGTTTGCGCTGGGCCGCCGCACCCCGGTGCACGGAGCCGAAGCCGTCGCGCTGGTGCGCCTCGATGGGAAGGTAGATCCCTCGATTCTAGAAAATATCCGCGCCATTCCATCCATCACCGAAGCGCGCTTAATTCGTCTCCCGGAGTTGCCGAAAGATCGCGTGCACCCGCAATAGGACCGATACTGAGTCAAATCAATTGAGGAACATCCCAGAAAAGGTACAACAAAGCGGGGCAGGTTGCGGTCGGTGCCGATGCGCGATAAACTCTTTGGAGGTCTGTAGCAACTTTCGGGGCGTAGCGCAGCCTGGCTAGCGCGCCTGGTTCGGGACCAGGAGGCCGGTGGTTCAAATCCACTCGCCCCGACCACTTCTCTTCAAA
>PKWH01000169.1:0-5855 GCA_003131985.1 Acidobacteriota bacterium
ACTCATTTTGCTTTCATGAATTACTCACTCAGTTTTCAACAGACGCCTGACAGGCGCGAGTTGGAATACCTACGGGTTTTAGGGGGCGCCAAGGAAAGCGCGAAGGAACTAAAGCTATTTGGACTGGCTCCGTTTCTTGTGGGTCGTTATTCGGATTTATCCGACGTGCTGTACCACCAGACTTTGGGCCTATCGAAACGCCGGCTCATTTTCGGATCTCTGTTATCGCTGATAGGCTTGGCGGGATATTACGGGAGCTATACGTACGTCATCTACGCGACCGTAATCGGCATGCTAACCGTAGGAAGAATGGTTTATCTTTCCGGCGCCATCGCCGGTGCCAGCGGAAATCTCCAGTCGCTCTTTACGACTTTCTCCGGGATCACCAACCAAGCGCTGTTTATGACGGACCTGCTGGAATTTTTCTCGGTGAAGCCGAAGATCATGTCGAAAGATTCGGCATTGGCGGCTCCAAAACCGATCCGTACGGGATTCGAATTCAAGAATGTTTCGTTCAAGTACCCTGGGAACTCGCGAATGGTTCTGAAGAACGTCAGCTTCAAGCTGGGGCCTTCAGAGAGCATAGCGATTGTGGGAGAGAACGGCCAGGGCAAGACCACCATCGTGAAATTGCTTACACGTTTGTACGATCCAACGGAAGGGCAGATTCTGCTGGATGGAAAAGATCTGCGCGAATACAACCTCGAGAGCCTATGGAAAGAAATCGGCGTAATTTTTCAGGATTTCATGCGTTATGAGATGACCGCCGCTGAGAACATAGCGGTAGGACGTATCGAAGATCTCGATAATCAATTCTTGATACGCGCCGCAGCCAACAAGAGCCTAGCGGAACAAGCGATACGCAGACTGCCAAACGGGTTTGACCAAGTGCTTGGCAGCCGGTTCGAGGGCGGCGTGGATCTTTCAGGGGGCGAGTGGCAAAAGATAGCCCTGGCACGGGCCTACTTGCGGGACGCTCAACTTTTGATCTTGGACGAACCGACCGCGGCACTGGACGCTCGTGCCGAGAGCGAGATATTTCAGCGATTCGCCGAGCTGACCAAGGGAAAAATGTCGTTGCTGATTTCCCACCGATTTTCAACGGTTCGAATGGCGGATCGCGTTTTAGTTCTAGCGAATGGCGAGATTGCGGAAGAGGGACGCCACGAACAATTGCTGAAAGACGGCGGGCAGTACGCGGAGATGTTCGAATTACAAGCTGCTAATTACCGTTGAGCGCGAAGCTTCTGCCGCACCGCAAGACTGTTTCACTCGCGTTGGCCCGGGCGAGAGTGCATTTCCACCAGTTCCTGAGGCGATGAGGGCTTGTAAGACTTAAATCCGGCTCGTTCCATGCCCCGTTGCGCTTCCGGATTCTTCATAAAAGTATCCCAGACAAAAGCAGTCCGCGCATTCTCTGCCATTACCATGCTGATCCCTGAGTCGATGCCGACAATGTCGCTGTCATACCAGTTTGTGAGCGGATTGAAAGCATCCACGAAGCCGTAGCGGCTCCAGGTGCCTGCACCGTAGCGATATTGGATATTGCGGAGGACGCGCATAACCGGTCCCGGCAAAAACGGGATTGAGCCCGCCGACGCGCAGGGTACTACGGTCCCGTCGATAGGCCCGGTGGCTGGAGGACCGCCCCATACTTCGTAGCCGTGTTCGGAATCCGAAGCGGTAATGCCCCAAAGGTTGTCGCTGTAATCGCTAAATTTGCCGGCCAAACTTAGACAAAAGCGCCGGTGTACGTCCGTAGCGAGGATCGAATTCTGAAAATAATCGGCATACTGGTCACGCTTGCCGCGGAAATCAAACCAAGCCTGCGAATATTGATGAACGAAGAGTGGAGCGTATGAGCCGATGTAATGAATGCCGTCGAATTCAAAAGTGGTTCTCTTCCACGCATCCCAGGCCTGCGGGGGTAGCGCGTGGGAAGAAGAACCCAGGCCCAGCAGGTACATCATCATCATTTCGCTGTAGCTGTCCCAACGATACTGCAGGAATCCGCCTTCGGGAGTCCAACCGTGGGGCAGAAGGCGAGTGTCTTCGGAGAGCCAATTCCAATCGACGCGATTGAAAATTTCCTGCGCGAGCTGGCTGATCTCGGAATGCTGGAAATATTGCCGACAGGTGAGAATTCCGCAAAGCAGTATCGAAGTATCGACCGAAGATACCTCTGATTGCCACAATCTTTCTCCTGTGCTGATATTGGCCCAATGGTAGTAAAAACCTCGCTCGTTTGGCATTTTCTTCCAAAGAAAACGTAAAGCGGTCAGAGCGCGGTCGCGGGCCTGGGCGTAAGAAATGTAACCGCGTTTTTCGCCGATGCAAAGAGCGGTCAGTCCGAAGCCGGTGGCTGCGATGCTGCCCAGGACGCTTTTGTCCGAGGCGCGAACATTGCACCTGTCTTTAACGATGCCCGTCTTTGGGTCGCACTGTTCCCAGAAGTACTGGAAATTGGCGTTTTCCATCTGCTCCAGGAACGTGTCATCTCCGGGAGATAAATACGTGGCGGGCGGCAGATCGGATAGCTGGACGATTGGGGCAACGCTCGGGACGACGGTCGGTTTCTGGATTGCGATAAGCCCGCTAGCTGGAAAGCATCTCCATCCCGCAGCCGGGATACATGCAGTTATGCCGGCGAGCCGGCGCAACAGCTCTCGACGCGAAAGGCCCCCGCCGATGTGAAAACGGTCCACGGTTTAATTTTAGACAGAATTGAAGGCGTAAGAAAAGCGGCGGCCAGCTCTATTTCCATCCCAGTAAGACTTCAGCCCGGGTACGAAGAGCCAGCCGCTAGCCAGGTTTAGGCGCCGGTGGCTTTGGTTTTGGGTTCTGAAAACAGCGAAATCATTTCACGGTTAAAAGCAGGTATGTCGGAAGGTTGGCGGCTGGAGACCCAATTACGATCTCGAATTACTTCTTCATCCTTCCAAATTCCTCCTGCGTTGCGGATATCGTCTTGGATGGTGCGGTAGCTAGTCATCGTGCGGCCTTTTACGAGTCCCGCCGACACCAAAAGCCAGGGCGCGTGGCAAATTACGGCGATGGGCTTTTTGGCCTGATCGATTTTGCGGATGAAGTCCTGAGCCTTTTTTTCCGCGCGTAGAAAATCGGCATTCAATGCGCCTCCGGGAAGAAGAACCGCGTCGAATTGATCTGGATCAGCCTTGTCGAGAGTCAGGTCCACTTCGACCTTGTCCCCTTTTTCGTCGTGGACGAATCCCTGAATCTTGCCGGACTTTGGGGCGACCACCAGCGTCTTAGCTCCCGCCTCTTCCAGGGCCTTGCGGGGTTTTTCCAGCTCGGCCTGTTCAAAACCGTCGCTGGCTAGAATTGCCACTCGTGTTTGTGCCAATTTCTTGTCTGACATAAAGCCTCCATAAGTTTGGGTTGGTTTAGAAAAATGTTCGCGGTTTCCCGAGTTGAAGATTATCGCGATGATTCGGCGGGCCGGGACTTGTTAGCGCGGCATATCCTGAACTTCCTGGGCGGGTAGATCTTCGGGGCGACGTGGGCTGTCCGGGCCCGGCTGATCGTGCCGGCGAGGATCCGGCGGGTCGATAACCTCGGGCACGCGGTCGCCGTGCTTCCGTCCCGGCTCATCAATTGGGTCACGTCTGGGCTCGCTCATTGGACTGGCATGTTTTAGGTCCACGGTTCCCCTCCTTAGTCATAATTTCTACTCTCATTATGGCTAAAGGGAACGAGACCTCTCTATCGGGCAGACGCTGTAACGATCGGTGGGATTGTATGTAGCAACGTCAACAGAAGAAAAATAGCTAACTCCTGCAGTTCTAATCGAAGGGGAGAGGGGCCACTCTCAATATCAGGGGTTGAAGTTCGAGTGGCCCCTACAGGGGAAAAAGATCTGAAAGCATCGAACTTGAGAGATAACTTACCGAAAACCGAGAATGGTTACTATCGGCTATGCCATGTAAATGAGCTGTGGATTTCACTGTAGGGTCATTTATTCGCCAAGTGCCAATAAGAAAACCAATAAGAAGAACGATGTGCTCCGGCTAGAACGTTTGACTTGTGCGGGTACGGTTCGGGGGAGATCGACCATGTCCAGTCTGACGGAGCCCGTGGTGTCTCTTTGCGCCTTTAGCGTCGCCGGAAGTGGCTCGTAACCGGCTTTAGACAAACACCTTAAGGCTTACAGCGAACCAAAGGAATTCATACGTTAATGCATGTATTGTGATTCTGGGCTACTGAGTTTAAAACCCATTGGTCGAGCGGTAAGTCCGTTGAACACTAGGCTTCGACCTTAAGGAGGCGTTATGTTACGTTGGGCGCTGATATTTTTCGTGGTAGCTCTGATCGCGGCGGTATTTGGATTCCTCGGGGTCGCAGCCGCGGCGGTGGGGATTGCTCGGATTCTGTTCTTTATTTTCCTGGTGTTGTTCTTGGTCTCTCTTGTGGGCGGACTTCTGCGGAGAGCCTGATCCAACGCTGAAAGTCGTCTGAGTGAACGTCGAGGAGCATCAATGAAGACTCTGCCCGTTGTCGGGCTGATCTTGATCGTCCTTGGGATAATTTCCTTCGCCTACCAAGGAATCAATTACACGACGCACAAGAAGATAGTGGACATCGGGCCGATTCAAGCAAGCACGACCGAGCACAAGACCATTCCGCTGCCTCCGATTTTCGGAGGGCTCGCGCTCGTGGGCGGTATCGTTCTGCTGATGGCGGGAAGAAAAGAATAGCCGCGGAAGGTCAGGGACGCTGCCCGTGACCTTCCATGTGTGCGTGACGCAGCCCTCGGACTAATGCGCTGCGGGCCGGTTGTAGTCTGGATACTCGGGCTTATGCGGTTCCGGCACTGGGTTCTTTGCAAGCTCTTCGAGGGCGAGGCTGACAGCTTTTTCAAGCTGCGGATCGTGGCCTTCGCTGACCGGCTTCGGTTCCATGTCCACTTCGTAGTCCGGCGGCACTCCGTGATTCTCTACGTCCCACTGACCCTGCGGGTTGAAAAATCCAAAGCTGGGTGAAGTGACTTGGCCGCCGTCCATCAGTGTCGGGATTCCGCCGATTCCGACCAGTCCACCCCACGTGCGCTTGCCAACCAACGGGCCCAACTTCGCTTCGCGGAAGTACCAGGGCATCGCGTCGCCGCCTGAGCCGGCGTATTCGTTGATGATCATGACTTTTGGGCCCAGAATCGCGGCTTGCGGAGTGCGGTAAATTGCGCCGTAGCGCGGAGCCCACCAGCTCATCAGCGTGCGTTGCATCGCGTGGATGATGTAATCCGCCGCCTGGCCGCCGCCGTTGAAGCGCTCGTCGATGACGGCGCCCTGTTTATCGAGCTGCGCGAAGTAATAGCGGTTGAAGTTCGTGAGACCTCCCAAACCTGTGTCGGGCAGATACACGTAGGCAAGCTTTCCGCTGCTTAGCTCCTGCACCTTGCGACGATTGGCCTCGATCCATGCCAGGTTGCGCAGACCAAGATCGTCGCCGATGGGAGTCACCGTGACATCGTGGGCATCTTTGCCGTTCGCATCCGTGGCGAGTTTAAGCACCACCTGCGTTCCGGCGGTGCCTTCCAGTAAACGCTGAATGTCATCGGAGCCGGCCAGGTCCTGACCGCCAACAGCGAGGATGAAATCGCCCTCCGCGACTTTCACACCCGGCTCCGCCAATGGCGCGTGCGCTTGCGGGTTCCAATGCTCGCCCGTGTAGATCCGTTTTATCCGGTAGCGGCCGTTGACGATTTCGTAGTCGGCTCCCAGCAAACCGCCGGGCACGCGATTCGGGCGCGGGATCGTTCCACCAAAGCCGCGCAGATGGCCGATCGAGAAAGCGCCGAGCATTTCCTGAAAGAGATAATTCAGATCGCTGCGCGAGCC
>PKWH01000169.1:5865-12388 GCA_003131985.1 Acidobacteriota bacterium
GCGCGCGGGTCCACACGGACTTCCATTTTGGAAAGATCGAGCCTGCCTTCGCCGGGTTTGACCGGCGCGTCGGCGGGAACAATGACAAATACCCGGGCGGGACCCGCAGCCGATTGCGCCGCTCCGGAGTCGCCTTGCACCATTTCCAGGAGCATTTTATTCCCGTCGAATGAAAGATCGAATCCCGCTATGTGTTCGGCGAGCTTCTCAGGCTTTTTCGTCTTCAGATCGAAGCGCGTGAGCGTTTGGCCGCGATCTGCGTCGAATCTTCCCCCACCTTCAACCAGATAAAGAATGCCTTCCTTGCCCGTGGCGAGATCCGAGTAACCGGCTGGGGGCAGTGGAAGCGCCACGGCGCGATTTTCCAGACCTTCAAGATCGATTTTCACAGGCTTGGGTTTCTCAGCAGGTTTTTCGGCTTTGTCCGATTTGGCTGTCTCATCCGATTTCTTCGCGGCGTCGGATTTGTCTTTATCTTTATCGGCGTGCTCGTCTCCGGAGTCTTTCTTGTCCTTTGCGTCGGGCTTCTTCTCGTCTTCGGCTTGCGGCGCAATGGGAGAAGCCGTGTCCGCCGCGAGCGCGAGACCGTAAACACTGCGGGTCACGTTGAAGGCGTCGCTGCTCATATCCAGCCCACTCGTGGTGGTGCCGTAATTCGTGCTTTCCGTGAAGTAGAGGTATTTTCCGCCGCGGTCAAACGCGGGAAGGCGGACATCGCTCATGCCATCAGTGATCTGCGTGCTCTTGGCCGACTCAACGGAATAAAGAAACAGTGCATGGAAGCGGTTCGCGATTGTCTGAGTGTAGGCTAGCCATTTGGAATCGGGCGACCAGGCTGCGGAGTAATCTCCGTCGTCCACTACGGCTTTGCCGATCACTGTGGCTTTCGCCGTGACCGTATCCAGTAGCCAGATCTCGGTCTTGTTGTCGTGAAAGGCGATCAGCTTTGAATCCGGCGACCATGTCGGCTGGAAATAAAACGTAGCATCGTTGGCCAGCGGAAACTTCTTCACTTCGCCCGAGCCGCTCTGGCTGCTGATGTGCAGGGCATACTGGCCCGACTCGTCGGAGAAATACGCAATGCTCTGCCCGTCCGGCGACCACGCGGGATCGCGCTCCATCACGCCGGGAGTATTGGTGATATCCCGCGTCGTGCTTTCTTTTGCCGGGACGGTGAGGATGTCACCATGTGCCTCAAAGACGGCGCGCACTCCGGTGGGCGAGATGCCATAGCTCTGGATGTCGCGATCGGCCGGCGAGATACGTGCGCGCACATCCGGCAGGTCCGCGCTCACATCCACGCTAATCTGGTTGGTCTTGCCGCTCGCCGTGTCGTACAGAAAAAGTTCGCCGAACCGGTCGTAAACGATGCCACCGGGACCTGCGCTCGCGGAACGAATATCGGCGCCGTCATTCTTCACCACTTCTGTTACAGATTTCGTCGCGGGGTCAAAGCGAAACAGCGATACCGGTCCATTGCGGTCGGAAAGAAAATAGACTTGCTTGTCTACCCAGGCAGGACTGAAATCATTCGACCGTTCGCGCGGGATTTTTACCACGTCGAGCGTTTCCATGTCGGCAATCCATACCGAGCTTGCCAGCCCTCCGCGATAGTTTCTCCACGCAACGTAGGAGGCATAATTGAAGGGTGATGCGCCGCCCACAGGCGAGTAGGCAAAATATTTTCCGTCGGTGGAAAACTTACCGGAGAAGGCCATCGGCAGCGGCAGTGCGGTGGGCAGCCCACCGTTCACCGAGACTTTAAATAGTTTGGTATAGCGCGGGCTGCCGCTCTCGCGGTTCGACCGAAAAATCACGTACTTTCCGTCCGGCGTCCAGCCCACGGCAAAATCCGCGGTGGGATGGTAGGTGAGGCGCTTCGGAACTCCACCGCTTGCCGGGACAACAAAGACGTCGGTATTGCCGTCGTATTCTCCGGTGAAGGCGATCATGCTGCCATCGGGCGAGAAAACTGGGTCGGTCTCAATGCCGGTCCCCGTTGTCAGGCGAGAGGCGTGGCCACCGGTGCGGTCAACGGTCCACAAATCGCCGGCATAAGAAAAGACAATTAGAGTGCCGTTGAACGTCGGCCGCTGCAGCAAAGGGTGCGAAGCCTGAGCGGCGGCGACGAGCGGACAAAGTGCGGCGAAAATCACGGAGAGAATTGGACGAAGTAGACGCATCTCTTCAGCCTCCATTACGAATAGCCGGGTAATAGTATGCCAATTCATGGAGATTTGGTTCGAGAATCAGGAAGGACAGATGCCTATTTTCCGGCAGCCGTTTGATATGCTTGTGAATGAACCTTCCGGACACAGTCAGCGGCAGCGATCTGCCCCGTCCTCAAACGCGCATTTTGAGAAGTGGCTCCCCGGGCTAGATTCGAACTAGCAACCCTTCGGTTAACAGCCGAATGCTCTACCGTTGAGCTACCGGGGAGTAGATTGATTAGCGGGATGACCCAGGTCATTTTACGCAAGTGGTTCACTCACTGCAACTCGCGGCTGAGCGAGGGCGGCAAGTTCTGCGTTCTTAATTCGAAAGGCGCCGACGCCGAAAAATCATTTCTTGCGAAATTCAAATTGCGGCAAATGTGAAAGAGCGGAATTACTGAAGTTTTTGGGTGGTGGCGTCGTGGCAGATCAAATTTTCAAAGATGGCCAGGACGTGCTGCCGGTAGCGGACGATGGTCTCCAGTATCGGCCGAAGCTGGGGCTCACGCACCGTTTCGCGGTCCCATTTAGCGAGAACCGCTGCGGGGACTTGAATATCCTTACGCAACTCTTCAGCCGAATGGCCACGCAGGAACAGGCCGTAAAAAAAAGCGGCCTCGCGCTGCGGGAACTGAAAATCCTGCAGCACTTCCTCTAGCGGGTTTGCTTGCGTCGCCATTGTAGAAAACCGCAGTTTACAGTTTTCAACGCGCACGTCAAGAGTACACGCTGCGTAAGAGAAAATAACCCTGCGGGTATATGACTACTGAACCCGGCGTGTGGCGACCCGCATGCTGGGGGGATGGGGCGCATGGGACTCGACGGGAATACAGGGTGCTAACGCAAGCTCCTGTTCTGAATGGGTTTACCCGCGGGGCCAACTTGAACTAGGTTCTAAGTATTCGCTTATCTCGTGCGACGCCAGCGGGATGATCGATGCCAATCTCCGATAGTTATCTATTGCGAAGCAGAGGCGAAGGGGGCGCGTTGGAGTGTGGCGGAGGCTATGCTATAAGTAGCGGGCTGGTTAATTCGAGGAAATAGTGCCATTTATTAATTTTCCNNGGAAAGATGGTTTCGCTGGCGACCGAAACGGATCGCACGCTGTTCTTCGATTTCCTTCCGCTGGATCTGGGGACGGTGCGAGGATTTCGCACGCGCTTTCATCTGTACACGGTTCCGGGCCAGGTGTTCTACGAAGCGAGCCGGCGGCTGATTTTGAAGGGCGCGGATGGAGTTGTGTTCGTGGCGGATTCGCAGGAAGAGCGCCTGGACGCGAATCTGGAAACACTCGACAACCTGCGCGAACATCTGAAAGATCACAACCTGAATTTCGAGACGATTCCTTACGTTTTGCAACTCAACAAACGCGACCTGCCGAATATTCTGCCGGTGGAAGAATTGAAGACGCAACTCGGAGTGAAGGGCGAGCCGACGCTGGAAGCCGTCGCCATCACGGGGCAAGGCGTGTTTGATACGCTGAAAGAAGTTGCCAAGCTGGTGCTTGCCGAGTTGAAGAAGAACGCATAGGACCTACTTCCTCGAAATTACGTTGAATCGTTTCGCGTCACGAGCACTAGCTTAACAAGACAACGAAGCGCCGACGAATGTAAGCAAAAACTTCGGGTTAGTGTGATGACCGCTTGACCTTCCTTTGTTAATGGTTGAAGTGACATGGAATAAGAATTGTGTCCTGGACCGTGGCAGGCTTTCCGTCGNNGACCCAACGCGGGCTTGAATTTCCATTGATGCACGGTTTCTAGCGCGTTCTCAGTGAGCCCGTCGGGTAAGGCTTTCTTCACAACAAGCTTCTGCGTACTGCCATCTATCCCAACAACAACAATTAGTACCACTGACCCTTGAACCCTGTACCGGAAGGCAGCCTCGGTGTAATGAACTGCGGGACAATGGCTACAAACGGGATGTGTGTAACCGTTCTGTCCGGCGATGGGAACAGAAGGGCCGAATTTCGAAGCTGTGTCTTCGATCAACGTTTTGATCAGCGTTTGGGTCTCATCCGAGCCCACAGTGGAAGTTTCAAAGCTTTTGACCCACTGGCGCGTGTCAACTCGAAAGAGACTCACCTCCACAACGACTTGGTTTCCGGTCACAGAAATGTTGCCGGTGACCGCAGACTTGATTTTGAGTTGCCCGGCAACCCACAGCGCCAGATCGACGCTCCTGAAACTGTCGGATGGAAAAGACTTCCTTTCTAACCAATCGCGCATCTGACCGCGTTCCTCGAGGGCAAAGTGCGTGCTCGACTTCTTAAGGTCATCGTTGAAACGATCCGCTAGCGATTTACCTAGTTGAGTGAAATTTTCGTCTGGACCCAAAAAATCGATAACAACAACAGATGCCTGTTTTGAAGTCGAAATAGCTTGAGCCATCTGGTCCGCGAGAGGCTGCATATCCGGTAGTTGTGCGCGGACATTGCCCGCTGCAAGGAGTACGGCACTAATGAAAAAAATAACGCGCGAATGCTTCATGGGCTCGTAGCTAGGCGTGGGCGGTGCCACCACGGAAGGCGGCGATGGCTTTCTTTTCGTCGGTGAAGGTGGGGATGGATTGGATGAGGCGCGTGAGTTCGAGGACTTCGCGGACGTGGCCGGTGGGATTCAGGATCTTCAGGCCGCCGCCCTGGCGCTCCAGGGTTACGAAAGAGCGCACTAGAGTGCTGATGCCGGAGCTGTCCATTTGAGTGACGCCGGCGAGATTTACGAGGACGTCGGACGGGCCGGCTTCGGCGAGTTTTCGCAATTCCGTGCCCAGCTCGTCATTGCTGGCGCCTATAATAATGCGGCCTTGCAAATCGAGGATGGTAACGCTGCCGGATTTCCGCGCGGCAATTTGCAGGCCCATGACAGCCTCCTTTGCAACCTACGAGGCGCCGTCAAGCGAATGACCGCTTGGCCGCCAGTATTACTAACGGAACAATCTGCGCATTATAACCCCAGCATGCGCGCAGGAAGCAAGCTTTCAAAACTGCGCTACGGATGCGACAAGTTTGCAACGCGGAGGTCGAGCATTTCGCGGACTTTGCGGCCGAGATCCCGAGGAGAATAGGGCTTTTGCAAAATGGGCAAACCCTGCTTCTGTACAGTATGCAGCAAGGGAATATCGGAACTGCGCCCGGTGGTGAAAATCACCGGCATTTCAGGTTTCTCTGCTCGGATTTGAGAAAAAACCTCGAGACCGCTCAATTTGGGGAGCATGACGTCGAGAAGCATCAGGTGGGTTCGATCGGAGTTGGTACGAAATAGCTGCACGGCTTCCCGGCCGTCGGTTGCGAGCAGAACTCTATATCCGAGGTTTGTGAGTGTTTCGCGGGCAAGTTCGCGCAAACCTTCGTGATCTTCAGCGACGAGAATCGTTTCAGACCCGCCGCGTGTCCGCTGAGATGCTTCCAGCGGACTCAACGTCTTTTCCAGCATGGCGCTGGCCGGAAGATAGATGCGGAAGGTGCTGCCCATTTTCAGTTCGCTATGGACATGAACGAAACCCTGATGCTGCGTGACGATGCCGTACACAGTGGCGAGGCCGAGCCCAGTTCCTTTGCCTGATTCCTTGGTGGTGAAAAACGGCTCGAAGATGTGCTCCTGAGTAGCTGCGTCCATCCCCGTGCCGGTGTCAGTGACCGACAGCATGGAGTAGCGACCTGGGCGGGTCAGGACGTGAAGCGAACAGTATTTTTCATCGAAGGTGATCGGGCGCGTCTCAATAATCAGGGAGCCGCCCTCCGGCATGGCGTCTCGAGCGTTGATACACAGGTTCAACAGGACTTGATTAAGTTGCGTGGCGTCGGCGAGAACCGGGGCAAGATCCGCGGAAAGGGTCGCCTTGATTTCAATGTTTGCTCCAATCACATCTTCGAGAGAATCGAGTGTGTCGGTGACGCTACGGTTCAAGTCCACGTGGCGGGGTTCAAGTGTCTGGCATCGGGCGAAAACAAGGAGCTGGCGTGTGAGAGCAGCGGCGCGCTCGGCCTGGCTACGAATTTTTTCAAAATGAAGCTTGGTGCGCGAACCGGTTTTAGCTTCTTCCACTCCCATGTCGGTCCAGCCGATAATGGCGCCTATCATGTTGTTGAAATCGTGCGCTATGCCGCCTGCCAGTTGGCCGATGGCCTCAAACTTTTTCGCTTCCAGCAGTTGTTTTTCGAGCGCCAGGCGCTGGGTGACATCTTCAATGATCACCTCCAGGCATTCCTCATCGGCGGCGGAGTGTTTCACACGACGGCCATTCATTCGAACCGTGATGATCGCGCCATCTTTGCGCTTCCAGTCGACGGTGGTATCCACGCGACCGTT
>PKWH01000169.1:12464-12650 GCA_003131985.1 Acidobacteriota bacterium
GTGCGGACCTTTTTCACTGATTAACCTTGGTTCAAAGAGCGAACAAACGGGAGCATTGTTCCCGCGCGCATTTTGCACAGCGAGGGCTCAGTCGGAAATCGAAGGGGAAATCCGCGTCAGAACCTTGATATTTTGGAAGGGAGTTCTATTGTGGGCCCAGGTGGGGCGATGTTCAAGATGAGAAAG
>PKWH01000070.1 GCA_003131985.1 Acidobacteriota bacterium
CATCGCCCTGAGACATCTCCGGGGGTTCCAACTCGATTTAACGGCCACGAATGGCAACAGCGGTGGCCCGGTGTTTTCTCTCGCGACGGGCCGGGTGTTTGGGGTCCTGCAAGGCGGCGTGATACATCCAGAGAACGGTCAAATTGTGCAAGGACTCACCAAAGCCGAGCCCATCTATCCCCTTTTTGACACCGATCTAGTTGACCGCCTGGCGCACGGCATACCCCCGCCCGGCTCTCGATGATCCTCTTCGTGAGACATTGTTCTGGGATGTGATGAGGTGAAAATGTCCCCTTGGAAATGGTTTTGGCTGAGCTTTCTNNAGCCATGCTTCGAGCTAGAAGAGCAGAGCGATCAGGACCATCCACGGCGATTTTTGCCATTTGCGGAATGTGGATTTTAGCGCTCTCGTTCATTGGGTTGGCTCAAGAGATCGGGATGACAACGTGAAGATAGGGGCAGATTCGAAGTCAAAGCGAGAATGCCGGGCTGAAGGCCCCGGCGCTACGCCTTGACCCTGCCTGCCTCCCGCGCTACGCTAGCAATCACCCAGTGTTCTGGAGGCGTCGCGCCCGCGATACTGAATGAAACAGACCGTCCGACTCGTCGGTGGCATCAGCGAGCTTTTTGGTACCCTCGATGAAAACATCAAGCTCTTCGAATCAACCCTGCACGTCACGACCCATTTGCAGGATCATGACCTGGAAATCGAAGGAGCCCCTGCGCAAGTAGAACGCGCGGCCCAAATCCTCGGCGAATACAATAACCGCATCCGCGAAGGCCGTGTCCCCGCCAGCCAGGAAGTGAAGTCGCTCCTTCGCGTTGCCAGCACCTCGCCACCCTCCGAGTTACGCGGAGCTTTCTCGCCCACTCGCGTCCGCTCCTTCGGCAAGAAAAGCATCGCGCCCAAAAGTCCCAACCAGGCGCGCTATATTGAATCGCTCGAAACGTTCGACATGGTTTTCGCCATCGGCCCCGGCGGAACCGGAAAAACCTATCTGGCTGTTTCTATGGCCGTCTCCGCGCTGCTCTCCAAACAAGTCACTCGAATTATTCTCGCGCGGCCAGCAGTGGAAGCCGGCGAGCGCTTGGGTTTTCTCCCCGGAACGCTTCAGGAGAAAGTCGATCCCTACATGCGCCCTCTCTATGATGCGCTTCACGATTTGCTGGAAGCCGACAAACTGGAGAGCTTTCTTGAAAAAGGTATCATCGAGGTCGCGCCGCTGGCCTTCATGCGCGGCCGCACGCTGAACGATTCTTTCGTCATCCTCGACGAAGCGCAGAACACCACCAGCGAGCAGATGAAAATGTTTCTCACGCGTCTGGGCTTCAATTCGAAGGCCGTAATCACGGGAGACGTTACGCAGATTGATCTGCCGGATACGCGGCGCTCGGGGCTGGTGGAAGCCATCGAAATCGTCGGCAAGATCGAAGGCATCTCCATGGTTTATTTCGACGAGCGCGACGTCGTACGCCACAGCTTGGTTCAGCGTATTATCAAAGCATACGACGAGCACGGTGCGTCGCATCCTCCCGGCAAAAATCATCGAGCTTAATCCAGTTCCATGATTCTCGACCGACAGCGTCAGGTGAAAGTCTCTATTGCCGGACTCGAAAACTTTTCCGCGAAGGTGCGGCGGATTCTGCGAATTCCGGCGAGCGCCCTTAGCATCTGCCTGGTCACCAATGCGGAAATCGCGAAGTGGAATCGTTTGTACCGTGGTAAAAATCGCCCCACGGATGTATTGTCGTTTGCAACGGATGAGCCACGCTCTAAGCAGAGGATTCGCAAATTGCCCGGAAGACGCGCATCTTTTGCGCCACGCGCAGCCTCTTCGTTACACTATTTGGGGGACATTGCGATTGCGCCGGCTGTCGCCCGGCAAAACGCGCGCCGTTTGGGACGCGATTTCGACGACGAAATGCGGATCTTAGTTCTTCACGGAATTCTCCATCTAATGGGATACGACCACGAAGCCGATCAAGGTCAAATGGACCGGCGGGAAATGCGTCTTCGGCGCCATCTCGGATTGGCATAATCATGCCGATTTTCATCTACACCATCGGCATTCTCGCCCTTACCGGGATTTTGCTATTCTTCTCCTACCTCGATCGCGTGTACCGCGAGCTGGGACGAGCCTCCACCGGCCGCATCCACGACCATCTGGAAATATTCGAGGCCGAAGTTGCGCCACGGTTCCACATGCAGCCCCGCCGCGCCGCTCTTGCGTTTAGCATTCTCACGCGCCTCTGGCTCGTTCTTGTGGCAGCGATCACTGCGCGTGCCGTGATCGTTTTCGCTCTCGGAACCTGGGAAGCTGCTCTCGAGATGATTTTTTTTCTGGGCGCCCAAGTCGTTGTGGTGATGCAGTTTTTGCCTGCGCTTCTGCTTGCTCGTGCTCCGGGTAACTGGATCGCTCCTTTTGTTCCCATCGTGCGCGTCTTTCTGTTTTTTACCTGGCCGGTTCTAGTCGTGCTCGAACTCATGGTCTCCGTCCTGCATGTTTCGGAAGAGGAGCAGAGCGCCCCGGCCGCCGAGCAGCAAGCCATCGAAGATTTCGTTGACGCCGCTACCGAAGAGGGAATCATAGAGCAGGACGAAGCGCGGCTCATCGAACAGGTCGTCGAGTTCGGCGACAAGCGCGTTCGCGAAGTGATGACGCCGCGTCCCGACGTGATCGCCATCCGCGCGGACGCTTCGCTGGAAGAATTGCGCGAACTCGCGGTCGAGACCAAATTTTCTCGTCTGCCAGTCTTCGAAAAGTCGCTGGACGACATCGTCGGTATCGTCATGGCGCGCGATATGCTTGAAGTGCCGGACAGCGAAGCCGCTCATCGCACGGTTCGCGAACTGAAGCGCCCGGCTCTTTTTGTGCCGGAGACGAAGTTCGGCTCCGAGCTGCTGAAAGAAATGCAGCGCAAAAATCAGCAGATGGCCATCGTGATTGACGAATACGGCTTGATGGCCGGAGTCGTCACCATTGAAGATATGGTGGAAGAAATCGTCGGCGAAATCGGCGAAGAAGATCGAAGGCCGGCGCCCGATGTGATTCGCGAAGCCGGCGGCGCTCTGGTCGTCCGCGGTAGCGTGCCAGTGGACAAAGTCGGCGAACTATTTGGCGTGCGCCTCGACGCTGCCATGCAGCACTCCAGTTCCACCACCATCGCGGGATTGCTGAATAGCCTCGCAGGCCACGTTCCTCGCACCGGCGAAATCATCGATGCGGACGGCCTTCGCTTCGAAGTCCTCGAAGCCAATCAGCGCAAAGTTCTGCGCGTCCGCGCCCGCTTCAACTGAACTTCTCTGAACGAAAACATCTTCGTGCCCCGAGCTTCTTCCGTCTGCTTGTGAAACTACTCGCATCAAGCATGATGGCGTACAATTGTTGTCTCCATGCCTTTCAAGTCCGGCTTCGTCGCGATCGTTGGCCGCCCCAATGCGGGCAAGTCCACGCTTGTAAATACTCTGGTCGGACAGAAAGTCGCCATCGTTTCGCCCAAGCCGCAAACTACGCGCAATCGCATTCAAGGCATTTTGAACCGCGACGACGCGCAAATCGTCCTCGTAGATACACCTGGCATTCACCGGCCGGAAAATGTTTTGAGCCGCATGATGATGGACGAATTGCAACACGCGCTGGAAGGCATCGACATTCTTTCGCTGATTGTGGACGCTACCGCTGATTTCGGCGGCGGCGATCGTTTCTCGATTCAGTGGGTCGAGCGGTTTCACGGGCCTGTGTATCTTTTGCTGAACAAAGTGGACCGCATCCACAAGCAGCTTCTTTTGCCGCTGATCGAGCGCTACAACAAAGTCTTCGAGTTCGCGGAAATTTTCCCCATCTCCGCGCTCACCGGCGCCGGCTGCCTCGACTTGGTGAATTCCTGGCTCACGCGCCTTCCCGAGGCGCCGCCGCATTTTCCGGCCGACCAATTTACGGATCAGCCCGAGCGTTTTCTGGCCGCCGAACTCGTTCGCGAAAAAGCGATCCTGATCACGCGCGAAGAAGTCCCGCACGCCATCGCGGTCCTGGTTGACAATTTTGAAGAGACCGAGAAGATTACGCGCATACGCGCCACAATTTATGTGGAGCGCGAAGGCCAGAAGGGAATTCTGATCGGAAAGGGCGGCGCGACCATCAAAAAAATCGGAACGCAGGCTCGCCTAGAACTCGAAACCATCCTCGGCGCCAAAATCTTTCTGGAACTTATGGTCAAAGTGCAGCCACACTGGCGCCAAAATTCCGCCATCGTTCGCCAACTCGATTGGCATCGCCAGCTCGAACAGCTCGCCGATTACCAGGAATAATCTTTGTGGGTTTCCGTGGCTTTCGGAACAGAGCTCCAGCGGTCTTCGGAGAAAGCGGAAGGGCGGGGTTTTAACCCCGCCGTCAGCGCCTGGGTTTCTTCAGGGGTTTCAACCCCTGAGGCCCATCATTCCCTCGCAGGTGCTATTCCCAGCGTGCGCATTTTTCGGTACAAGTGGCTGCGCTCCAGACCCAGCGCCTGGGCCGCCTTGGTCATGTTCCAGCGATTTTCCTCCAGCTTGCGCAGCACGAACTCGCGCTCGTACGCGGAGCGCGCTTCCTGCAAGCTTTCGTAGGGCTTCTGCGGGCTCTTCGACGCGCCGCGAAACACCTCGGGCGGCAAATGATGCGGCTCAATCCGCGGCGAAGGGCAAATAATCACCAGCCGCTCGACCAAGTTTTTCAGTTCGCGGACATTCCCGGGCCACGGGTAGCTGAGCAGCACATCGATAGACGGCGCGCTGAATTCCTTTTGTTTCTTGCCGTATTCCTCGCAGAAGGCCCGCAGAAAATGCGCCGCCAGAATCGGGATGTCCTCAATTCGGTCGCGTAACGCGGGCACGTAAAAGGGAATCACATTCAGCCGGTAAAACAAATCCTCCCGGAAAACGTTGCGCGCGATTTCTTCTTCGAG
>PKWH01000153.1 GCA_003131985.1 Acidobacteriota bacterium
CATTGGCAGGCTTCCAGCGGAAGTTGTGCAGCGTGTTCACGCCCGCAATGACCGGCGTAAGCGCCGTGGGAATCTGCGGATCGCTCGAGTTCGCCCAGTGCTGTTCACCCTTGACAACGTAGCTGTGAATGGCGGTGTGGAAAGCTTGCTGCACTTGTCCGGCGTTGCCGGAAAAGTTGATCACCGTGCGGCCGTTTGATACGTCGACCACCTGGAATCCGTGCGATCCGAGCCACGACGTGATGGTTTGGATGTCCTGGTCCGAGGGGCCGAATTGTTGGCCAAACTGCACGGGAGTGAGCCACTTGTGAAAATTGGGCGAGGATTTATCGAGCTGCTCGGCCATTAACTTATCGAGCGCGGCTTCCTGCTCCGGGCTGCGCTTCAGCACCAACAGCATGTTCTCCATCGGGAGACTGGCCGGCGCCGGTCCGCGGTCGAATTCTGCGCGCGCGAGCGGGTAGGTGTTGTGCTTCAGCACGGTGAGTTGGCTCTCGTCCACCGCCTGCGTGATGCGCGACTGCACGAAAGTGTTTTGCGCCGAAGCCTGCAGCGCGGGAATCGAAAGTAAAGCAAACAGCGCGGTGAACTGGATCGTAAGAAGTTTTTTGGGTGTCATTGGTGTGGTTAATTCAGATGCAGATTGGTCCTATACGGATGGATGAAGGATAGCGGTAAATCGCAAAAAATGTCAACCTGGACACTCGGCGAGTTCTAAACTCTTTCCAGAGGTGAGAAAATGAGACCACCCCAATCTCAAGTTGGAAAAGGAGTTAGCAATACTCACTAATGCTAACGCTAACTCGGGGATTCCGGCTAATGCGAGCCACGGATCCGGCTGGCGAGCGACCGGGCGCGCTGGCGGGCGATGTCGATGAATTTGTTGTCCGCGGCGACCTGATCGAGCGCGGGAAGCAGCCGTTCGGGTTCCGGAAACAGCTTGTTGTTGTAGTCCTGCTCGATCTGCTGCAGAACATCATTCACTCCAAGGCGATCGTAGCGCATGGTGCGTTCCAGGTCAGATAGGTCCGTCGTCTGCCGGGCTAAGCCTTCGAAGATTACGGTCAATTGGCTGGCGGAATCGTCGAGCGTGTAGTTGAACTTGACCTCGTGGGTCTCGCCTCCCTTATCGTAGCGGAAACTCTTCTCGCCCAAGTTCGCGATGCGCCGGTGAATGTCCAAATCCACGCCTTGAAAATTATGCAATTTTGCCGCCAGTGCAAAAATTTTGCCTGCCAAGGCAGCACCAATTTCGAAAGGTTGAGGATTAGCAGCTTCGTCCAACTGGCGGATATCAAATGTTCCGTGCCCGCTTTCGTTCAGCTTAATTTCGACGAATTCTGGATAGCTGGATTTAAAGATCTTGCGGTAGGTGATTGTGGGGCTCTCGGAAAACGGAAGGCCAGTTATCGCCAGGCTCCTGCCTGACGCCTCACAGGCGACGCAAGAAGCTACGAACGCAAAAGCGGCCACGAAAAGCGCAGAGAAAATCCTGCGAAAACTCACGGCAACGTGATTGTTCCCAGATCGGATCATTGTCAACGAGGCTATCACGATTCCAAGATGCGGGCTGCGCGGATCCGGTTGCGCAGAGTTTGTGTATTGCGAATTACGCCGCGCGATACGAAAACCACAGGCGTAGGGGACGTGGCAGCATCCATGCGCTCGTGCGCGCGGGCAAGGTGTGCATGGCATAGGGCCACGGCCAGCGCGTCGGCCGCGTCAGCGGGCTCCGGAACTTCTGTTAGGCCGAGCGCGGAGCTTACCATTTGCTGCATTTGCTGTTTCGATGCGGCGCCGTAGCCCGCCACGCTGGATTTCACTTCGCGAGGCGAATAGCTATGGGCGGGGATCGAAGCTTGCGCCGCGGCCAGGAGAACGACGCCACGTACTTCCGCAAGTTTTAGCGCGGTCCTGATATTCAGCGCTGTGAATACGGATTCCACTGCCACCGCGTCGGGCGTGAATTCAGCCACCAGTTGCGCAATCAGCGAGTGAATTTCGTACAACCGCGCTGCAAGTGTTGCGCGTGCGGGAAGTTTGAAGGATCCGAAGCGAACCAGGCGCGGCGTTGAGCCGACGAATTCAATGATGCCGTAACCGGTAGCGCCGGCTAGCGCTGGATCTACGCCGAGCACGCGCAGCCCGCGCGCTTTTGTATTCAGTCTTGCGGTGTGAAGTGAAGGCATGCTGGACGGCACAAGTGTACGTGTGGGCCTGAAATGAAGGCTAGTATTTTTTCGCTATGAGCGACGCGAAGAGAACTATCCGGCTACGGCTGCCTGGATTTCCTTTTCGTCGATATCGAAGTTCGCGTAAACGTGTTGCACGTCGTCGTGATCTTCCAGCGTTTCCATCATGCGAACCATCTGCTGGGCTTGCGCGCCGGTCAGCTTCACGTAATTCTTCGGTATGAAACCAACCTCAGCCGAAGAAGGCTTGATGCCCGCAGCAGTCAGAGCCTCGCGAACTTTTTCCATGGCTTCGGGAGGAGTAGTGACCTCCCACGCCGAACCATCGTCGCGCAAGTCTTCCGCCCCAGCGTCGAGCACGATGCTCATCATTTTGTCTTCGTCAGCAGCGTCCTTCGGAACCAGGATGTCGCCCTTGCGGTCAAACATCCAGCCTACCGCACCGGTTTCAGCCATGTTGCCGCCGTTTTTCGAAAGCATGTGGCGGATCTCGCTGACGATGCGGTTGCGGTTGTTAGTCACCACCTGCACCAGCAGACCAACGCCACCCGGGCCGTAACCTTCGAAAGTTACTTCATCAAGCGTCTCACCCTCGAGAGTGCCGGAGCCGCGCTGGATCGCGCGCTCGATATTGTCATTGGGCATGTTCTCGCTCTTGGCGGTGAGAATAGCCGTGCGCAGGCGCGGGTTCGTCACCGGATCGGCTCCGGCGGTGCGCGTCGCAATAGTCAATTCGCGGATTAGCTTGGTGAAAACCTTGCCACGACGGGCGTCCGTGGCAGCCTTCTTATGTTTAATTGTGGCCCATTTTGAATGTCCGGACATGGATAAACCTTTTACAGGAAGTATGGCAGGAGCAGCAGTAGCTCTTGCCGCGACAGTGTAGCAGCAGCCCCGACAACAGGCAAGCGCGCCCCTCAGTCGGTATGGTGGGCCTACGATCGTACCCACGATCGCATGTACTTGCAGGCGACGTAGCTATAGGAAGCTGTGCGTGCGTGTAAGCGTTGCATAGTAGGCCAGAGCGCGTCTCTTCATCGCATCCACCGGAAAACTTCGAGGCGCCATGATGATCTCGGCTGCCAGACCGCTCGTCAATACACGGAAGAAACGAGCGGTACCGCGCGATCGCCGTCCGTTACCAGGACCTGGCAGGCAAACGCCAAGAATTCCGCGCCGGCGACGATCGCAATCTCTCCGAACTCCTGCAGCACGAAATCGACCACCTCGATGGCATCCTCTCCGTCGACCGCATCACCGACCTCAAAACCCTCTGCACCCGCGAAGAATTCGAAAAGCGCTATCGCGCGGTGAGCCCGTACGCGGTTGCCCCAGCTACGACCAAAACCTGAGTGGTTCGCTCGTGTTTCAACGACGAGCGGCGACATAGAAAAGTCTTGTTGCAGGAAGCTACTCGAGCAGATCGGGCTGTTCGCGGGTGATACGCGCGAGCAGCGGCTGAAACTGAAACCAACCCGCGAGGTGGCTTCCGACTTGTTCCCGCGTCGCGAGGGCAGTGGCATGATCGATCTTCACCGGCTTGCCTGCTCCCTCAGCGAGCAATTGCGCCTGGCAACTTCGTTCCATGGTAATGAACCACCACGCGGCTTCTTCGACGCACTGGCCAACGGTGATCAATCCGTGATTCCGCAGAATCGCCGCTTTGTGTTGTCCCAGAGCCTGGGCGATCCGCTCGCCTTCGGAGGTTTCATAGACCACGCCGGTGAACTCCGCGAACAATCCGTGGTCTTCATAAAACGCGCAGGCATCCTGCGTAATTGGATCGAGCAGCCGACCGAGTGACGCCCAGGATTTTCCGTTCAGCGAATGCGCATGCGCGGCCGCTATTACATCGGGACGCGCGGCGTGTACCTGCGAATGGATGGCAAATGCCGCTCCATTGACAGGATATTTTCCCTCCACCACTTCGCCGTGATGATTCACCAGAATCAGGTCGGACGCGCGTATTTGGCCGAAGTGCATCCCGAACGGGTTCACCCAGAAATGGTCGAGCCGTTCCGGATCGCGCGCGGTGATATGTCCTGCCACTCCTTCATCGAATCCGAACTTCGAAAAAAGCCGGAATGCGGCGGCAAGCATTTGCTTGCGATGCAAGCGCTCCTCCGCGGCGTTGGCAAACACCGGCGGTCGCGGCATGTTCAACACATTTGCGGGTGCTCCGGCCATTTAGCCCTCCCGTGTGCCGAGAATGTCCTGCCTTGGCACAGTACGCGCGATTATATACAATGCCCGCCGCGTTAGTCACTGTCATCTGTAAGCAACTATCAACAGTTGGCGGGCTGATGCTGCGGCCCAAGTGTTCTTAGTGGAGGATTAGCCATGAGCAATGTGAATCATAAATTCGAACTTGCAGCGCGTCCCATGGGTATGCCGAAGCGAACCGATTGGAACTACAAGGAAGAGCCCATCCGCGAGCCCGGTGAGGGCGAGTTCCTCGTAAAGATTCTGTATATCTCGCTCGATCCAGCCATGCGCGGGTGGATGAACGAAGGGAAATCGTACATTGCTCCGGTAGGCATCGGCGAAGTGATGCGTGCTGGCGCGCTCGGTCGCGTTACCGCGTCGAAAAATCCTAAGTTCGCGGTGGGCGATCACGTTTACGGCGCTTTCGGGGTTCAAGAGTTCGCCATATCGAACGGCGCCGGTATCACGAAAGTAAACGCCGGTGCGATTCCTCTGCCGGTCTTCCTCGGGACGCTTGGAATGCCGGGGATGACCGCTTATTTTGGCTTGTTGGATATCGGCCAGCCGAAACCCGGCCAAACAGTAGTCGTCTCAGGCGCGGCTGGAGCGGTGGGCACGGTCGTAGGACAGATCGCCAAGATAAAGGGATGCACTGTGGTTGGCATTGCCGGCGGCGCGGAAAAGTGCAACTACATTGTGAAAGATCTCGGCTTCGACGCCGCCATTGACTACAAGTCGGAGGATGTACGCAAAGCACTCCAGCAGCATTGTCCCAAGGGCATTGACGTTTATTTCGACAATGTAGGTGGCGACATCCTGGATGCGGCACTCACGCAGCTTGCGCGCGGCGCACGAATCGTGATCTGCGGCGCGATCTCGCAATACTGCAACACCACACCAATCAAAGGCCCTTCGAATTATCTTTCGCTGCTGGTTAATCGCGCCAGCATGAAAGGGATGGTGGTATTTGACTACGCGGATCGTTATCCCGAAGCCGCGCGCGAAATGGCCGGCTGGATGGCTGAGGGCAAACTGAAATCGCGGGAGCATATCGTCGAAGGCTTCGAAACGTTTCCAGACACGCTGCTGAAGCTCTTCAAGGGCGAGAACATCGGAAAGCTCTGTCTTAAGGTAGCCAGCGCGTAAACACGAATCTGAGCGGTCCTAGCTCGGATGTTGGCGTCGGTCAGATATCCGCCAACGTGCGCGGTCATCACGTCGATGCCGACGGCCACGTTGACTTGTTCCCGACCAGAAGATAGCATTCGCGTTCGCAAAGGATCCTAGCCTTTATGGTTGGCCAGACATTTTCCCACTACCGAATACTCGAAAAGCTGGGCGGTGGTGGCATGGGCGTGGTGTACCGCGGCGAAGATACGAGGTTGGGCCGCAGCGTTGCCCTGAAATTCTTGCCGGAAGATTCCTCCAAGGACCGGCAGGCACTCGAACGATTCCAGCGTGAAGCACGGGCGGCTTCGGCGCTGAACCACCCCCACATCTGCACTATCTACGATATTGATGAGCGCGAAGGCCGCCCATTTATCGTCATGGAGTATCTAGAGGGCCAAACGTTGAAGCATCGCATCGAAGGCCGGCCCATGGAAATCGAGGAGATTCTCGAACTCGGCATCCAGATTGCGGACGCGCTGGCCACCGCGCATGCGAAGGGCATCGTGCACCGTGACATAAAGCCGGCAAACATCTTCATCGCGCAAAGCGGCAGTGCCAAGGTTCTCGATTTCGGGTTGGCGAAAATGGCGTCTAGACGGCAGCGGGTCGGCGAAACCGTCGCAGTTTTCGCAGAGGATACGGCGGGCGCAGCTCCCGAATACCTAACCAGCCCGGGCACGGCCATGGGCACCGTGGCGTATATGTCCCCCGAACAAGCACGCGGCGAGGACGTGGACGCGCGCAGCGATCTGTTCTCCTTCGGCGTGGTGCTGTACGAAATGGGAACCGGACGCCTGCCGTTTTCAGGCAGCACTTCGGCCGTCATCTTCGACGCGATTCTCAATCGCGCGCCCATCTCACCGGTGCGCCTGAATCCGAAAATCCCAGTCGAACTGGAGAGGATCGTAAATAAATTATTGGAGAAGGCCCCGGAGCAGCGGTACTCCAACGCGGAAAAGTTGCGCACCGACCTTCAGCAGTTGAAGCGCGATTCCGGCTCAGGCCGAATCGCAGCGGCTGCGGCAACAGCAGCGGCGGCTGTCGAAAAATCAGTCGCTGTGCTTTATTTTGAAAATTTGAGCGGGGCCAAGGATGACGAGTACTTCCGCGATGGCATGACAGAGGACATCATCACGGAGTTGTCAAAAATCAGTAAGCTTCGAGTTTTCCCGCGCGCTGAAATGCTCGTGTACAGGGACAAGCCGATCACGGCGCCTCAAGTCGGCCAGGAGCTCAACGCCGCCTACGTATTGGGCGGTAGCCTGCGCCGGGCCAAAAACCGCTTGCGAATTACGGCACAGCTGGTGGAGACGCGAACGCGGCACTCGGTTTGGGCAGAACGCTACGACCGCGAAATGGAAGACGTATTCGCGATCCAGGACGAAATTGCGCAGAGCATTGCCGGCGCTTTGAAAGTGATGTTGACCGCCAGCGAAAAAGAAGCCATCGCCAAGCCGCCGACGGCGGACGTCAAGGCTTACGACTACTACTTGCGCGGGCGGCAATTCTTCTATCAGTTTCGGCGCCGAGGCTACGACTTTGCCCGGCAGATGTTTACTCGCGCTATCGAGATCGACCCTGGCTATGCGCGCGCCTACGCCGGCGTCGCCGACTGCCATTCCTATCTGTACATGTACTGGGAGGCCAGCGAAACAAATCTGCAGGCGGCGGACGATGCCAGCCGCAAGGCTTTGCTCCTTGACCCGGGGTTAGCTGAGGCGCACGTGTCGCGGGGACTTGCAATTTCACTGAGCAAGCGCTACGACGAGGCTGAGCTCGAATTCCAGACCGCCATTCGCCTGGATTCCCGGCTCTTCGAGGCTTATTACTTCTACGCGCGGGCGTGCTTTCAGCAGGGGAAGCTGAAAGAGGCGGCACGTCAGTTCGAACAGGCCTGTGACGTGAAGCCTGAGGACTACCAGTCTCCGCTGATGCTGGCTATGGTCTATATAGGGCTGGACCGCAAGCAGGACGCGGAGGAATCGTACCGGCGTGGTTGGCAGCGGGCAGAGAAGCATCTGGAACTTCACCCCGATGACGCACGCGCGCTCTATTTGGGCGCCAATGCGCTGTGTCAATTAGGCGAGCGAGCTCGAAGCTTGGATTGGGCCCAACGCGCTTTGGCCATCGACCCCGAGGACTGCGGAATTCTTTACAACATCGCCTGCGTCTATGCGCTGCAAGGAAAGCCCGACGAGGCGATCGATTGTTTGCATAAGGCCATGACGCACGCTTTCTGGTACAGACGGTGGGCCCAACATGACCCCGACCTGAACTCCCTGCGCGACCATCCGCGTTTTCAAGCTCTCATGGCTCAGTCCTAACGCCGCTCTCGTCTAGTCGTAGCCAAGAAAATAAGTCTATTGCGCTAATCCCATACCGCGCAGAAGCTGCTGAAACCGAGGATCGCTGCGCAGCGGATCAAAGGTTGGATCGACGCGAAGAGCGGTAGTGATGGTGCGCTCGGTGTACGACTTTTGCAGCCACGTGATGGCTTTCTCGTTATCGCCAATGCCGAGATAAGCCACAGCGATCGAGTATGCATAACTTTTCTCACCCGGCGTCAATTGCAGGTCTCGAAGCGCCTGCCTGGCCTCCACCTGCTGCCCCGCACGGCCCGACACGTACGCCAGCAGCATCGACTGCGGGCCATCGCCGAGACGACGCCAATTCTGTATATCTGCCAGCGCCTCCGCATACATGCCTTTTTCTACATACGCATATGCCACCATGTGTGCCCGCGGAAAAAGCGGCTCCCTGTCCAGGACGGAGCGAAACTGTTCGATAGCGCGGTCATATTGGCGAGAGAAGTAAAGAATTGCTGCGTAGTCCGATCCAATTATTAAGGAGAGGGGATCGAGCTGGCGCGCGCGTTCGATCTCGACGAACGCTTCGTCGAAACGGCCTTGCAGGGCCAACGACTCGGCGTACCACTGATGCGCCGTGGGATAGTTGGGGTTCAGTTCGATGGCGCGCCGGTATTCCTTTTCAACGGTGGGCCAATCCCAATCGTAATCTTGTGCAATTACGGCGAGAGAGACATGGGCTTCGGCCAAAGTATCGTCAAGCTCCACGGCACGCAGCGCTGCCACGCGCGCTTTGGGCATGAACTCTTTGGGCGGAACGTCGCTATAGCCGGCCATCAGCACGTAAGAATCCGCCAGACCGGTATACGCTTGTGCATAATTAGGATCTTTTTCTGTGGCCTGCTGAAAATATTCGATGGCTCGCTCAAAATCCGGAGCAGTTCTTTTGTTCCAGAAGTATAGCCCTCTTAGGTAGAGGTCATAAGCTTCGTACGAATTGGGAGAGAGAGAAACCTGATAACGAGCGGAGTCGATATGATTCGCATTGCCGAGAGTGAGCTGGATGCCTCCTGCAATCTCTCGGGCGATCTCGCCTTCTAGGGCCAAGAGGTTGTTTAGCTCGCGATCGTATTGACGCGCCCAGACGTGGCTTTGGTCTTTAACTTGAATTAGCTGAGCTGAGATGCGGACTTTGTCCGCATCGCGGCGGACGCTGCCTTCCAGCACGTACTGAACTCCCAGCTCGCGGCCAATCTGATCCAATTGCTCTGGGCTGTTCTTGTAGTGCATCACGGAAGTGCGCGCGATCACTCCCAGGTGCTGCGGATCGAGACGCCCGAGTTGCGCGATCATTTCTTCGGTAAGTCCGTCGCTGAAGTACTCCTGCGAGGGATCTCCGGTGAGATTCTCGAAGGGAAGAACTGCCAGCATCGTGCGGCCGCCGGATTGTTGGACCGTCGACCGGTAGCGCGACCACTGAAAATAGCCAACCAATACTGCAGCAATCAGGGCGATCGAAATTCCAGCTAACAGCGGCCATCGTCTCACGACGAATGGCTGCGGGATGCGGTCGTGAGGGGTTTTCTCGCTAACCAGAGTTTCCGCGGCTGGGTTTTGCCCCGGTACGTTCGTTTCATTCGACGGCGCGGGCTCCTCGGCCTGCGCCTCAACAGGGACGATGATCCGGTAGCCAAGCTTTGGCAGGGTTTCTATGTAGCGCGGCTCGCTCGCAGAATCGCTGAGCACCCCGCGCAAGACCTTGATCGACGTGTTCAGCCCCTGTTCGAAGTCCACAAAAGTTTCCGCAGGCCACAGCAGGTCGTGTAGTTCATCTCGAGAAACTACGTCACCTGCCCGCTCAACCAATATCTTCAGGACCTGGAACGGCTGTGGGCGCAACTTAAGCTTGGTGCCCTGTTTGTAGAGTTCCCGTGTCCTGGTCCGCAGTTCATAGGGACCAAAACGATACTTGTTAGCCGGTATAGGCATAAGGACACTTCGCAAACTTCATTGTATTCTGACCAAGATTGTTCGCGTCAGCAATATAAATTTAGTGTACTGAGTCACTTAGACATACAGATCGATACTATCTTATTGTCAGCCGCCATCCATTGACCTTGCAGCGGATATTTGAGATTCAGGTCCCAGCCCAGTCGGCATTCGCAGCCACATGTCTGCCAAGCTTGGGCAGCATGCCGAGAATCGGCAATCCTACGTTCAAACACAAAAGAGGTGGACTATGCGGATGAAGATGATTTTGCAGTCTTGGACGGCAAGCCGAGGCAAGAAATTGGCGCTCGCGGTGGTGGCGCTGGGATTGGCGACTGCAGTGTCCGCAGCTGTGATTCCGCAACTGTTCGCGTTCTTCGACCCAACTGGCGTGATCGCGACCTATAACTTGAATGGGCCGCTCGACCACAGCAATCCGTTCTTTCAGAGTTTGGGTACCAACGGCAGGTCCTGCAGCACGTGCCACATCGCAAGCAATGCCATGGGACTTAGTACCCAGAACATACAGGAGCGGTTTTTTTCGACGCGTGGACAGGACCCGCTTTTCGCCGCGATTGACGGAGCAAATTGCCCCAACGGGTCGTCGGGGAATCCGGCGGACCATAGCCTGCTGCTCGGGCACGGCTTGATTCGAATCCCACTTACGGTGCCGACACCGAACCCCGTCCAATTCCAAATCGTGGCCACACACGATCCCTACGGTTGCGCACTCGTAACCGATCCAACATCTGGAGAACAGACTGCATCCGTCTTCCGCCGTCCGCTGCCAACTACGAATCTAAAATTCCTGAGCACGATCATGTTCGACGGTCGCGAGACGATTTTGCCCTTGAACGATCGGACGACGGATCCCGCGAACCTCTTCAGTGATCTCATGCATCAGGCCGTGGACGCGACAACGACGCACGCACAGGGTTTGCCGCCGACTACAGCGCAACAAACAGCGATCGTGAATTTCGAGCTCGGACTTTTCAGCGCTCAAGTTTTCGATAACCAGGCCGGCTTTCTGGTAACAAACGTGGCGCAGGGCGGCCCGGTAAATCTTTCGCAGGCAGCGTACTACCCTGGTATCAACGATACGTTGGGACAGGATCCTAACCACATCCCGTTCAATCCGACCGTGTTCACGCTATTCGCCGGCTTTGCAAATCCGACCGATTCACGGGACCCATTTGCCAGGGCTCTGGCAGCAGCGCAAAAAAACATCGCTGCGGGCGAGGCCATATTCAACACCCATACGTTCAGCATATCGAATGTCCGCGGGTTGAACGACAACGCCGCGCTTGCCACCGCGTTGGGCACAACGCTGCCGATCGCTTCCTTCGAGGGTACCTGCACGACGTGCCACGACGCGCCAAACGTGGGCGACCACTCGCTGCCTTTGCCGCTGGATATCGGCACGGGCCATGACCCTGCCACCGAAACCGATCCGCAAATCGCAAGCGCGCTTGCGCAACTCGACTTTCCCGATCTTCCGGTTTATCAGATCACGGGCTGCTCGAATCCATTCGCCACTGCGCAAACCGCAGGAGAACCGTATGTCGTCAACACCACCGATCCCGGTAAAGGCTTGATTACGGGTGCGTGCAGCGACGTGAATCGGATCAAAGGGCCGATCCTGCGTGGACTCGCCTCCCGCGCTCCGTATTTCCACAATGGAGCGGCGCAGAACCTGGACCAGCTCGTGAATTTTTATAACCAGCGGTTCCAGATGAACCTGAGCGACGAAGAGAAAAAACAGCTAATCGCTTTCCTGAATTCGCTCTAGCGAGGATCCCGACACTGAAATTGCAGACTCGGCAGGCCAGCGGGTACTCTTGTAGGCGACGGGGTTCTTGCGTTTGCAATTCTTCCGGTTAACTGCTGACGGGTCATTCGACTCAGACTCCCGTTAATCGTCCGAGATCAGGGAAACGCTAACTCACTTGGTAGCGAAGCGGGAGCACGTCATCGCGGCGAAGCGCGAAGTCGTCGAATGTCGCGGCGTAGCCGTGCCAGCCGGGCGTATCCAATTCTTCCGCACGAACGATGTGAGCGGCGGTACACATTTGCACTCGTCCCTGTCCCAGCGGACGCTCGACCAACGCAACTTCCAGCTCGATCGCGGTTCCCGGTTCGAACTTACGCGGTGCCAGGAAATAGACGCCACTTGAGCTGATGTTCCGCGTTACGAGCGTGACCGGAGTAGGTTCGGCCACTTCGCCGACTCGAATCAAGCGAAGCGGCAGCGAAAGTGAAGCGCGAGGATTGCAGCGGCGCTCGGTGGCGACGCCAATGGCGTGCGTGGGAATACGAGCAAAACGAAGCGGCCCCGGTTTGGCTACGGCAGATACCGACTTCGTTGAATCCTGAACTTTTACTACACGCAGCGGCGATACTACTGCCTGTCTGTTCCGTTGCGGAGCAGCCCCCATAGCTTCTCCCCCAAGTATTGCCTGACCCCACCCCTGTGGAATCCGAATATGCGCGTGGTCCGGTGCAACGTCAACAGTAGCACAGGCGAAGGTGCCGTATGATGTAACCCTCAGGAGGCAAGGCGCTTGAGGCCTTCCCGAAGTCTGTTTCCCCATTAAGGCGAAAGCCGAAACCAGTTTGAGCGCGAAAAACGGATAGCGATTCCTTTCGGGATTCTATAATTTCGACTTGTAACTTGAAGACAGGGTGATTCAAGAGATGTCGCGCAATTCTAATAAAACGCAAAGACGTGACCGACGGCCTCCAGCCGAGGCACTGTGGCACGCCGTGCAGTCACGCGACCGGGCGTCGGACGGCGCTTTTGTTTATGCCGTCCGCTCGACGGGTATCTATTGCCGGCCGTCATGTCCCTCTCGCAAACCCCGCCGCGAGCAAGTGGTCTTTTTCCCGATTCCGGAAGCCGCTGAGCAACAGGGCTTTCGAGCGTGCCAACGCTGCAGGCCGCGCGCCATAAATCTACGCGATCCGCGAACGGCATCCGTGGCGAGTGTTTGCCGCGAAATTGACACTCGAATCCGGGCGGAGGAAGCCGGAGATAACGAAGCTCGTTTGACTCTCTCAAGCCTGAGTAAAGCCGTCGGAATGGCTCCGAACCAACTTGAGCGCGCGTTCCGCCGCGTGATGGGTATCACACCGCGGCAATATGCCGACGCGCAGCGGATGCGCCGCCTAAAATCCAATTTGCAAAAAGGAGACGATGTGACTACCGCACTTTACGACGCAGGATTTGGTTCAAGCAGGGGCTTGTATGAGCGCGCTCCTTCGCAACTTGGCATGACGCCTGGAACGTATCGGCAGGGAGGTGCAGGAATGCAGATTCACTACACGATTGTCGATTCTCCGCTGGGGCGTCTGCTGGTGGCTGCGACCGACCGCGGAATCAGCGCGCTCTACCTCGGAGAAAAGGATGCTCCATTGAAGGCCGCCCTGCAAAAGGAATATCCGCGCGCGGAAATCGACAGCGATAGCAGCGGATCGAAAAATCTTGGAGGATGGGTGAGCAAAGTCCTGGCGCATCTGCGAGGCAAAGAGCCGCACCTCGATTTGCCAACCGATGTGCAAGCGACTGCGTTTCGGCGGCGCGTCTGGGAGGAGTTGAAGCGAATTCCCTACGGCGCGACTCGGACCTATAGCGAAGTTGCGCGAGCGATTGGGCGTCCTGCGGCAATCCGAGCGGTGGCACGGGCTTGTGCGACCAACCCCGTTTCAGTGGTCGTGCCCTGCCATCGTGTCGTGCGTGCGGACGGAAAGCTGGCTGGATACCGCTGGGGCCTCGACCGCAAGCGCGCGCTGCTCGAACACGAATCGGCGGCCCGGAACGTGGAGAAAGTCAGAACTGCGAAGGCTTGAGCGAACGTGCGTCACTTCTAACTGCGAAACTAGCCCTGAGGATGTACTTTTTCCGTACCCTTCGGCCAATGCGGCTTGAACTGGGACTCGTCGATCGCGGGGTTGCGAACGATCTTGGAGTAGCGGATGGTGAAATAATCACCCGAACCGGTTTCGTTGAATTGCTGCTGAACGGGAAGCCAGGACGATTCATCGAACCAGATCTGGATTTTCGAAATCTGATTCCGCGCATCCGCGGATTTTGGAGTCAGCTCCAGCTCGATAGTTTTCTTGTCATCCAGCATCGGTTCGCCTAACAGCGTGACCAGATAACTCTTCTGAAGCTCCCTGCCGGATGTGCCGAAACCGAGCAGCAGAAATTGGTCCACCATCGTGCGGTTCTTTCCCAGATTGTAGTCCTCGACGCGATTCAAACCGGGGGTGTAAACATAAAGGTTGTCGCCGGTGCGCAGGACCGTGCGCGCGTCCGGTGACTTCATTTGCAGAAGCATTTTGTCGCCGCGCACAAGGAGGGTGCCGGTTTCGGTGGAGTGGTCGTTGACTACGACGGTGACTTTGGTGCGCTCCACATCCGCCGAGAGGCTGCGGAAGGTCTTGTCCTGAGCGTCGAGCTGGCGGAGAACGGATTCCAGAGTCCATGGGCCCCGGCTCTGTGACGCAGCGGTCCAGCTACCCGCGCAAATCGCGCAAAAAGCCAAGCAAAGCCACGGCAATAACTTGATCCGATTGGGTATCAAAACGGTCCCCCGAAACTCACCTTAGGATCGTGCTTGAAATCGCGCGCCATGATAACACAGAGGATTAGATGCATTGGCCGAGTGGCGGGTTCCGTGTTGCGAGAAAGAGGGCAGGGAAGATGCGAATCGCTCCGTCAGGAGGTGCACGGTAACGTCGTAATAGACGACGGAACCGTCAGGGGCGCGCAGCGGGTCGATGCGCGTCACCTGGAACGTGCGTTCCTTCAAATCGTCCACGGCGCGGCTCAGAATGTCGTGTGTTTCGCGCTCGAGCTCGGGCGTGGGTTCCTTGGCGCGTTTTTCGGGCTTTAGAATCTTGGCGTTCAACCGGTAGGTGCGCGTCTGATTCTCGCCGTCTTCGGACAAAAGCTGGACATCGGAGCTTGCCAGAGCGATGCTTTGCGGTTGGTCGTGGAACAGGGTGCGTGGCGTGAGCAGCACGAATAATACAATAGCGACGACCATCAAATCGTAGGGCCAGCTTCCGCGTTCGAAGGACCAAAAAACCGTTCGAACGATTCCTCGCCATACTTTGCGCATGTTAGTGGACTGTCGAACCGTCAACAACCTGGCCGTCGCGCATGTGCAGCACTCGATTTCCATAGGCAGCCGCATCCGGGTTGTGAGTAATCATCACAATCGTCTGCCCCAAATCTTTGTTGAGCTGGCGGAGCAGATCCAGGACTGCTTCCGAGCTTTTCGTGTCGAGGTTTCCGGTAGGCTCATCGGCGAGAACGATTTTCGGCTCGCTGACGATTGCACGAGCGAGCGCGACGCGCTGCTGCTCGCCGCCTGAAAGTTCCGAAGGCTTGTGCGTTAGCCGGCCGCTGAGTCCCAGAAGATTGGCTACAACTTCAAAGCGGTGCGGGTCGAAGCCGTTTCCGTGAATGTGCTGCGCGAGCGCGATATTGTGGTAAGCGTCAAGCGTAGGCAGCAAATTGAACTTCTGAAAAACGAACCCGACTTTATGGCGGCGCAAGAGCGTTCTGGCGGCGTCGGTCATGGTCGTAAGATCGTTTCCGTCCAGCAGGACACGGCCGCGAGTAGCCTGGGCCAATCCGCCGATCACGTGCAACATGGTGGATTTGCCGCAGCCGGAGGGCCCCATGATGGAGACGAACTCGCCGGGGAAGACTTCCATGTTGACGCCGCGGAGCGCCGCTACTTCCAGCTTGCCGGAGCGATAGACTTTCCACAGATTTTCGGTTTTAAGTATCGGCTCCAACGCCCGCTCCCGTGCGAGTGTCAACACTTCCGAGGATGGAAATATTCTAGTCGCGTTCGCCATTTCTTCCTAACGAGTATGTGGGCTGAGAGAGGGTCAAATGTGGCATTTTATTCGTAGGCGAGGGCTTCGACCGGGTCCTTGCGACTGGCAATCCAGGCAGGATAGCACGAGCCCAAAAGGCCGCCAGCGATGGCGATCAAGCCGGCGCGCACAGTCCAAGCGTAAGTGATCTGGATTGGCAATGAGGGGTGGAGATTGTGGATGATGGCGCGTAGGGCAAAGCTCAGGCCTACCCCAGCGACCGACCCCACCAGACAGAGCAGGGTTGTCTCACTTAGAATGATTCTTACGATGTAACTCTTGGAGGCCCCCAGCGACTTTAACACGCCGATTTCGCGCGTGCGCTCGATGACGGTAGTGTACATCGACAAGAAAGTGACCAAAAATCCGACAATGACGGCAATACTGATCATTACGTTTATGAAGGTGCCTAAGTAAGGCACGTTCGACGAGGTCATCAATGCCATAAGGTCTTTGGGCTGACGGACTTCGTACCCCGGCAGAAGCTGTTTGGCTTCCTCCGCCACTGCGGCTGCGTGATTGGAACGGTCGCACTTAATCAAAAAGATCGACGCCTTGTCGTGCGCGCCGGTCATTTCCTGCAGTGTGGAGAGGAGAACAAATAGCCGCGCGGATTTGCCGTGCTCGACGATTCCAGCCACATGAAAATCGTGCGCGAGGATGTGCAGCGTCTGCCCCACCTTCACGTTTTTCCCTTTAGCGTAAATGTCGTCCACCAAAATGTCATTCGGCCCCTGGAGTTCGTGGCCCGAGTAAAAAACAAATCCGCCGGATACTGCGCGGAAGCTTTCCGGGTCAATCCCGAAAATGTTTTCCAGAGCGGCGACCGAATTAAGCGAAATTAGCACGGGAGAAACGGCCTGGACGTAATCGAGTCGCTGCAACTTGTCGGCTATGCTGACGGGCATGGGCGCCCCGCCAAAGTTCATGAACAAAGAGGAGGAGGGAGGCTGAACCATAACGTCTGCGCCGATGCCTTCCGTGCGCTTGGCATAGTCCTGCAGCAAGCCAGTGGTTAGACCGACCACCATGATCACCAAAGTGACTTCGACAGCAACGGCGATGGCCGTAATGAAAGTGCGAAGGGGACGGTGCAGCACGTTTTGCAGGATCATGTAGCGGATCACGGCTTTTGCGGCTCCTTGGCGTCTTTATCCGGGTGGATCAGTTTAGTTCCGGGCGGTTGCTTGAGTACGAAGCGATCGGCTGCGATCGGCTCATTAACGGTGAGTTTCTTGACATCAATCTGCAGCTGATAATCATCGCTGGGGCGGCTGATCGCAATTTCGTGCGGATAGGTTAAGGTGGCCATCGCCGAATCCGCGGATGTCGCGGTATTGGACGCTTGCGAAGCGTTGGGCGTTGCGGCGACCGAGAGCCAATTCGAATAGTGAACGTCTGAAACCACTTTTCCGCCGGAAGCAAAGTTTTCCACTCTAACTATCTGCAAGTTGGTGCGGTCGAACCAAATTTTGCGCGCTATTTCCCACTCGGATGAACCCGCATCATCGCCATTTGTTGCATTTTCTCCGGATGGGGCGCGGATCGCGGTGAGGACGTAATAGCGACTGGTACCTTCGCTGGCTTCTTCGAACAAAACGGGCGCTGCGGCGGGGATCGGTTCCCACAGCAAGGCGTCAACCAGATGTTGCGGGCGAAGATTTTCGATGGGCTTTGATGCTTGCCGCTCCAAATTGTCCGGGCCTTCGATGAATTCACTCTTTGATGGAATGTAGATGTGAAATGTG
>PKWH01000013.1 GCA_003131985.1 Acidobacteriota bacterium
CTACCCATCTTTAGCACGGTCTGTCTGCTCTCAAGCAGTCTTACGATTCATTTAGCTGTTAGAGCTCTGCGAAAGGCAAAGGTCGGCGTGTTCGGATTGTGGTGGTTCCTGACGATGGCTCTGGGTACAATTTTTCTGGTGGCAACGGGCCGCGAATGGCAACACCTGATTTACGAAAAAGGTTTCACCATCAGAACGAATCTTTTTGGCACAACGTATTACTCGCTCGTGGGACTCCATGCTTTTCACGTAACTGTAGGGCTGCTCGCTATCGCTCTCGCCATGATTTTCACTCTTCTAGGCAAAGTGAAGCCGGAGCACAGCGAGCGGTTGGACGTCTTTTCGTTGTATTGGCATTTCGTTGATGTGGTCTGGGTCATTGTGTTCACTGTGGTCTACGTGATCGGTCGCTGAGGAAAACCAAGTCGCATGCATCGTACTGACTCACCAACGGAAGCACCCGAAGCCATTCCAGGCACGATCAAGCTGCCCGCGCCGACAGCTTGGCCCATCGTCTTTGCCTTCGGCATCACGCTGCTTTTGGCCGGGCTGCTCACGAGTCCTTCGGTCAGCATTCTCGGAGCGATCCTGGCTGTGACTGGGTGTATCGGCTGGTTCCAGGACGTGCTCCCCCACGAAAAGGAGGAGACGGTCGAAGTCAAAGCGGATGTGTCCGTGATCACTACTCCACGGCGCGAAGTCGAAAGGCTGCCGGTAGCACCCGAGCTTCCGCGAGCTCTGCTTCCACTCGAGACATATCCGGTGTCCGCAGGAATTAAAGGTGGGCTGGCCGGCAGCGTGGCCATGGCTGTACTCGCATGCCTCTACGGTGTTCTCAAGCAACGGAGCATTTGGTATCCGATCAACCTGCTGGCCGCAACGATCTATGGACAGTCGCTGCAGTTAACGCCGGCGACGCTGAACGCGTTTCACTTTGGCAGTTTCGTGGTGGCAAGCTTCATTCATCTGCTCACGTCCTTATTAGTGGGCCTGCTGTACGGAGCCATGTTGCCGATGTTTCCTCGCCGCCCAATTCTTCTAGGAGGGGTCATAGCGCCGATTCTCTGGACCGGATTGCTGCACAGTGTTCTGGACCTTATAAATCCGCTGCTCAACGCGCATATCGATTGGCCGTGGTTTGTGGCTTCGCAGTTTGCTTTTGGTATTGTCGCGGGATTGGTCGTGGTGCGCCAGCAGCGCGTGCGTATCCGCCAGTTCGTACCTTTTTTAATGCGCGCTGGTTTCGAAGCGCCGGGAATCACGAAAGAAAAGCCGGAGCAGGATGGGTCGCGATGAGATTAACTCCGCTCATCCTCGCCGTATGCATCGCTGCACTTGGTTTGTACGGATGCACTAACGCACCCGGGCGGCCGGCTCCGGGGGATATTCCAATCGTTCCCAGCGAGATTTCAGATTTCAACACTCTGTATGCGCAGAACTGCTCGGGTTGTCACGGGTCGGAAGGGAAGGGTGGAGCTGCAATCCCACTCAGCGATCCCGTGTACTTGGCGATTGCAGACGATGAGGTCCTGCATCGCGCGGCGACGAACGGAATTCCCGGGACGTCAATGCCTGCCTTTGCGCAGAGCGCCGGAGGCATGCTCACTGACAAACAGGTTGATGTGATAGTCCGCGGAATTCGCGAACGTTGGTCGAAGACAGATGTCTTGCGCGATGCGAACCCGCCTCCGTACTCTTCGTCCGAGCCCGGCGATGCCTCGCGCGGATCGAATGCTTATTCTGCGTATTGCTCGTCCTGTCATGGCACCGAAGGCCGCGGGGGCCAAAAAGCAGGCTCGATCGTGAATGGATCGTTCCTCGCTCTACTCGACGATCAAGAACTTCGAACGATGGTAATTGTAGGACGGCCGGAATTGGGCGCTCCGGACTGGCGCGGAGATATTCCGGGAAAGCCAATGTCCGCACAGGATGTCTCCGATGTCGTGGCTTGGCTCTCCTCTCAGCGGCCGAAATTCCCGGGCCAGCCTTATTCGGACACTGCCAAATCGACGGGAGAAGTTCGATGACTCCACCAGCCGGCGTTACCAGACGCGGTCTCTTCATGAAGATCGGAATTTTCTTGAACGGTATCGTCGCTGTGATTCTCGGCGTGCCCATCGTGCGCTACCTCCTTTCCCCCGTTGTCCACGAGCGGAAAGGAAGCTATGACTCCTGGGTTCCCCTCGGCAGTATCGAACAATTTCCTTCGGGTCAGACTCGGCTTGCCACGTATCGAGATCCTGTTGTGAGTCCAACGGATGGGGAAACGGCTGATATCGCCTGCTGGGTTCGAAATATTGATGGCCAATCCTTCCAGGTTTTTGCGATCAACTGCGCGCACTTGGGATGCCCCGTGCGCTGGTTCCCTCAATCCAGCCTGTTCATGTGCCCGTGCCATGGTGGTGCGTATTACCAGGATGGCTCCCGTGCCTCCGGCCCGCCCGAACGCGGATTGTTCGAATACCATTACAAGATCGATGGCGGGAAGTTGTTGATTAAGGCAGGCGAGATGCCCACGCCAGGCCAAGCTTCCAATATCGTTCGAGAGATACGCCCGTGCGCCTGATCAAATCGATCGGCGATTGGCTGGACGCGCGCCTTCA